>CAJXZV010000051.1 GCA_913063835.1 uncultured Eubacteriales bacterium | reverse complement strand
CCCAGCCGGCCGCCGCCTCGGCCATCCCGGCCGTGATGCGCGCCCTGACGGCCCGGCCGCCGGAGTAGTACACGCGTCCGAGGCGCGGGCTGGCCAGGACCCGCTTGGCCTGCACGTGCACCACGGACCCGACCTTTATCTCCGGCCGGTCCGTCACATCCAGGACCGTCTGCTGCATGCTGATGCGCCCCACCGTCTCGACGGGCCGCCCCTCGTGGAAGAAGAGGCTGAGAGCCTCGGCCTGGGCCTTGAGGCCCGCCAGGGGCCCGACGAGGAGACCGCGGCGGTCCAGCCAGCGCAGGACGACCCGCAGGAGGCGGACGAGCCTCGTCCGGAGACGCCCCGCCCCGGCCATCACCTCCGCCCCGACCCCGTCGGCGTAGCCGACCGGGACGGTGGCCAGCCGCGTCCTGCGCCGCACGGTGACGTCCGGACCGTACCCGACACCGGTCCCGGCCGGGACCTCCCTGACCTCGAGGACTCTCGTCACGAAGGACCAGGCCTCACGGACCTCCGGCAGGCCCCGGGTGTCGCCGCCGGTGGAGACCCGCCCCACCAGGCCGTCCGCCCGGGGGAGGAAGCCGTAGAAGAGGTTGCCGACGCGGACCATGTCGAGGTGGCTTTCCGGCAGGGCCACGATGGCCGAACTGCACGCGGCGTGACGGAGGGGTATCTCCACCCCCTCCGCCTCCACGGCCGCCACGGCCCCGGCGAAGGTCTCGAGCTGGCTCCTCATCAGAGCCACCCTGGCCGGGCCCCGCTCGGCCCCGGCCGGGAAGTGGGTGTAGAGACCCTCGACGAGAAGGACCCCGGCTCCCACCACGAGGCGGGCCATCTCAGCCGCCTTCTCCGGCTGGACCCCCCAGCGGCTCATCCCGCAGTCCACGCTTATGTGCACGGGGAACCCGCCGGCAGCGGGACCGGCCGCGGCCTCCTGCACGGCCCCGGCCAGGGCCCGGACCGCCTCCGGACTGGTCACCGTGGGGGTGAGGCCGGCCCTGACGACCGTGCCGGCCTCGGCCGGGGTGAGGGGGTTGAAGACGAGGACGGGGGCCTCGACGCCCGCCTGGCGCAGTTCGAGTCCCTCCAGGACCGTCGCGACCCCCAGCATGTCCGCCCCGGCCCTGAGGGCGGCCTGGGCCGCCTCGACCGCGCCGTGCCCGTAGCCGTCGGCCTTGACGACGACGAGGAGCCTCGGAGGCCCGTCCGGGCGTCTGAGGCCGTGCCGCTCGATGAAGCGGACGGCCTCTTCCGGCCGGGGGCGCCTCACGTAGGCGGCCACGGCGGCGAGGTTCGCCTCCAGGACGTCGAGGTCGACCTCTATCCAGGTCGGGCCGAAGGCCTCCCACGGACGGCCGTCGTCACTGATGGGGCTCTCGACGATCTTAGTGTTCATGCGGACAAGCCTCCAGCCGCATTATCTCAGCCCCCGGCGGGCCCGGCAAGGGAAGGAAGTCCTTGTCGTGGGGGGAGCTTCCCGCAACCCGGGTCTTTAGGCGCCCCGGCCGGCCTGCCTCCCGCGCCGCCGGGCCAGAGCCGCGGCGACGAAGTCCCGGAAGAGAGGATGGGGCCGGTTGGGGCGGGATTTGAACTCGAGGTGGAACTGGGTGGCGCAGTACCAGGGGTGGTCCCGGAGCTCGATTATCTCGACCAGGCGCCCGTCGGGCGAGAGGCCGCTCAGGACGAGCCCGCACCGGGTGAGCTCCTCGCGGTAGGCGTTGTTGAACTCGAAACGGTGCCGGTGCCGCTCGTAGACGAGCTCCTCGCCGTAGGCCCGCGCGGCGAGGGTTCCCGGGGTGAGGACGCACGGGTAGGCGCCGAGCCTCATCGTCCCGCCGAGGCGCTCCACGCTCTCCTGCTCGGGCATGAGGTCTATCACCGGGTGGGGCGTGTCCGGGGCGAACTCCGTGCTGTTGGCCTCGGGCATGCCGCAGACGTTGCGGGCGAACTCGATGACCCCGAGCTGCATCCCGAGGCAGATGCCGAGGTACGGCACCCTCTCCTCGCGGACGAAGCGGATGGCCTCGATCTTGCCCTCGATGCCGCGGTAGCCGAAGCCCCCCGGTACGATGACCCCGTCGACATCGGAGAGGTGCTCGGCGGCCTTGCCGGTGATGGGCCGGTAGTGGCGCCGCTCGCGCCGCGAGAGCCCCATGAGGAACCCGACCGAGGTCCCCTCGACGGCCTCCAGCCGCCCACTGGAGAGACCGTCGCCCGGTCCCCGCCGGGCCGTCGGCTCGCCTGCGCCCTCCGCCGCGGCCCGTCCCGCGGCGGCCTCGGCGACCCCTTCGACCTCCTCCTCGAGGAGCTCCGAGTTGACCCACTTTATGTCAACGGCCACGTCGTTGGCGATGCCGGCGTGGGTCAGGGACTCGATGATGCTGAGGTAGGCGTCGTGGAGGGCCACGTATTTCCCGACGATGGCCACCCGCACCTTGCCCGACGGGTTCTTGGCCCGGTGCACGAGGGCCCGCCACTGGCCGAGGTCGGGCTCGGTGACCCGGTCGGCGAGGCCCAGCCGCCGCACGACGATGTCCCCCAGGCCCTCGGCCTCGAGCAGGAGGGGGACCTCGTAGATGGTCTCGGCGTCAGGGTTCTGGACCACGGCGTCGGGGTCGGTGTCGCAGAAGAGGGCTATCTTCTCCTTGATTTCCCGGGAGAGGGGGACCTCCGTCCGGCAGACGATGACGTCGGGCTGGATGCCGATGCTCCGGAGCTCCTTCACGCTGTGCTGGGTGGGCTTGGTCTTGAGCTCGCCGGCGGCCTCGATGAAGGGGACGAGGGTCACGTGCACGTACATCACGTCGTCGCGCCCCACGTCCGTCCGGAGCTGGCGGATGGCCTCGAGATAAGGGAGGCTCTCGATGTCGCCGACGGTCCCGCCGATCTCGACGATGACCACGTCGGCCCCGGACTTCTCGGCCACGAGCCTGATGCGGTCCTTGATGGCGTTGGTCACGTGCGGGATGACCTGGACCGTCCCGCCGAGGTAGTCGCCCCGGCGCTCCCGGGCGATGATGTCGGCGTAGATCTGGCCCGTGGTGACGTTGTTGTGCCGGCCGAGGCTCTCGTCGATGAACCGCTCGTAATGGCCGAGGTCGAGGTCTGTCTCGGCCCCGTCGTCGGTGACGAAGACCTCGCCGTGCTGGAGGGGGCTCATGGTCCCGGGGTCGACGTTGAGGTAGGGGTCGGCCTTGAGGATGCCCACACTGAGGCCGCGGGCCTTCAGGAGGCGTCCGAGGGAGGCGGCGGTTATGCCCTTTCCCAGGGCAGAGACGACACCGCCGGTGAGGAAGACGAACTTGGCCACAGAATACCCCCGAGCCGGCCCGAGGCCGCATGACCGGCCCGAGGCCAGAGCGATTCTACCGGCGGGCCGGAGAGCTTGTCAAGGAAGATGACTCTGGAGTATCTGTCGAACGCGAAACGCAGAGCCCTCACCATAGCGGCCATTATAAAGGCGTGGCCCGACTCAGGAGCCTCGTGTGCCCGACTGTACCTGCATCTGCCCGTAAGCCAGTCAATGGAACAGCCTGGGTGGAAAGAACAAGCACTCGATGAACCACCCCGTTTAGGAGTCAGATGTTGGGGGTGCATAGCGTGCACAGGCAAGCCTGGGTGTTAATAGCAGTGGTCATACTTGCTTGCTGTCTGCCCTCGGCGTTGGCCGTAGCAACAACGATTGCCCCGTGGGGAACGTTTGACGGCTTTCCGGTTGTCAAGCTCGTTGTGAACGGCAAACAGGTCGAGGGTGACGTACCTGCTGTGAACGTAAAGGGCCGGACGCTCATTCCTTTGCGCCTCGCGGCTGAGACATTGGGCGCAACGGTCGGGTGGGACGCCGAGACCTACACCGCCACGCTCGACGTTGATCTCCGCGAACCTGTGGTTCCTAGCTACTCCTCTTGGACGCTCACAGAGGCCGAAGTGGCTGATGCCATCATGTGGGCCAGGTCGGGTAAGGGTCTAGAACAAGAAGACATACTTCCGATGTACATAGCCGAAATCAATAACGAAGTCACCCTGAAGCTCTTCACCCCGTGGGCTACCGCGGTGGCTCTGGCCCACGGAGAGATAAAATATGAACAAGCACTCACGGCCACACCAGCCGACCTCATAGCCCAAACCTCAGGAGAGATGAGGGTCATTGTCATCGTCTACTCCAGCCGGTCGCTCCCCTCTTTCGAGAGCGTCACCCTCACTCAGGGCAACGCGACGTACACGCCTGTCCATGCCTTCGACCCGATTGAAAGAGCTTGGCACGGCGGACAGTACGCGGCGCTTCAGGAGTATATCTTCGACGCCACCGTGTTCGACAAAACTGGCGTGGTATATGTAAGAGTTCTGGTCGACGGATACGAGTACGTCTACTCCTGGGACCTCGCCTCAATCAAGTAGGAGAGACGTTAGCCAAGAAGCCAATGAAGGACGGAGCCCCAGCGGCCTCCATGGTTTCCCGGAATCGGGCCTCGGCCCGCCGAGCCCCGGGGTGGGTGTAGAGTTCTGTTGCCCCTCTAGATATCGGCCAACTCCGGCGCGAGCGACCAGCCGTTCCAGTCGCCATGGACTCCGCCTACGCCGCCTCGCCCCGTTCGTAGGGCACACCGACCGCGGCCGGCGCTCTCGACCGGCGCACGAAGCCGGCCAGGACGACGATGGTCAGGATGTAGGGGACCATCTTTATGAACTGGTACGGGACGGCCTCGGTCACCACCCGCAGGCTCAGGGCCTGCGCGAAGCCGAAGAGCAGACCGGCCCACATGGCTCCGAGCGGCATCCAGTTGCCGAAGATCATGGCCGCCAGGGCGATGAACCCCAGGCCCTGGGTCATCCCCTCCACGTACATCTGCGTGTGCTCGATGGAGAGGTAGGCCCCGGACAGGCCGGCCAGGGCGCCGCTGATGAGGACCCCGCAGTACTTCATCAGGTAGACGTTGACCCCGAGCGTCTCGGCCGCAAGCGGGTGCTCCCCGACAGACCTCAGCCTGAGCCCGAAGACGGTCCTGTTCATCACCCAGGCCGTGAACGGGATGAGGAGGAAGGCCAGGAAGATGAGGGGGCTGACCTTCGACACCAGCGGCTCCAGCCAGGGAACGGCGGCGAGGCCGGGGATGGTCACCTTCGGGAGGCAGTCGACGTGCGGCGTGGTGGTGGCCATCTTGAAGATGGAAAGGGAGGAGAAGCGGACGACACCGTAGGCCAGGATGTTGATGGCCACGCCGCTGACGATCTGGTCCACACGGAAGTGCACGCTGGCCACGGCGTGGATGAGGGCGAAGAAGGCCCCGGCGGCCACCGCCGCGAGGATGCCCGCGTACGGTCCGGCGTAGAAGGCCACGGCCGCCCCGGTGAAGCACCCGGCGATCATCATCCCTTCCAGGCCGATGTTGATGACGCCGCTGCGTTCGCTGTAGATGGCCCCGACGGCGGTGATGATGACCGGCACGGCGAGCCTTATGGCTGAGGCCAGCATCTCAGCACTGAGCATCTGCGGAAGCCTCCTCCCTCTTCTGGCGGGCCCGGACGTAGCGCCGGATGACCTCCCAGAAGACCACGATGGTCAGGATGATGAGCCCCTGCAGGATGACGTAGGTCTCCATCGGCACCTTCTCGAGGACCTGGATGCCCAGGCCGCCCCGGCTCAAGAAGCCGAAGAGGAGCGCCGCCAGGATGATACCGAGGGAGTTGTTCCGGGCGACCAGGGCCACGGCGATGCCGGTGAAGCCGTACCCCCGCGGGAAGTCGATGTCGAGGTAGCCGAAGTGCCCGATGAGGTCTGAGAGGCCCACGAGACCCGCGATGGCCCCGCTCATGAGGAAGGTCTTGAAGTAGACCGCCGAGGGGTTGATGCCGGCCGCCTCGGCGGCGTCCGGGTTGTGGCCCACCGCCCGGAGCTCCACCCCGAACGGTGTCCGCCAGACCAGATACCACAGACCCGCCGCGAGGAGGATGCCGAAGACCAGCATCCAGTTCAGGGACGAGTGGGAGGGCAGGTCCACCCCGATGAGGGCGGCCAGGCCGTGGAGCTTCGGCATCAGGGCCGTCGGCTCCATGAGCGGCATCCGGACCCGCGGACTGCCCGCCCCGCCGACGATGACCTGGGTCTTGTCCATGAAGACGTCGGCGATGAGGTAGTGCAGGAGAAGGAAGGCCGTGTGGTTCAGCATGATGGTCGAGATGACCTCATGCACACCCCGCTTCACCTTCAGCCAGATGGGCACGAGGGCCCACAGCGCCCCGCCCAGGGCGCCGGCCAAGACGACCAGGGGGAGGTGCACGGCCGCGGGCAGGCCCTTGACGGCGAAGCCCACCCACGAGGCGCAGAAGGCGCCGATGAGGTACTGGCCCTCCACCCCGATGTTGAAGAGCTTGGCCCGGAAGCCGACGGCCACGGCCAGCCCGGAGAAGATGAGGGGCGTGGCCTTGTAGAGGATGGCGGCGACACTGTCGAGCCTCCCGAAGCTGAAGGCGAACATCGTGCCGTAGACCGCCAGCGGGTTCTTGCCGATGACGAGGAGGGCCACCGAGGCCACGGCCATGGCGAAGAGCACGGCCAGGACCGGGGCGGCCAGGTCGAGGAGGGCGTACTTCCTCCTCGGGCCTCTCGGCCGGCGGACCGGGGTCTGCCTTGTCTCCTTCTGGGTCTCTTCACGGGTCTCCGTCCGGGTCTCCGTCACGAGGCCACACTCCCCCCTTCGCGTCGGGCCGTCCTGGCCCCGGTCATGTAGGCGCCGAGGGTCCTCGGGTCGGCCTCATCCCGGCCGAACTCCGCCTGGATGTGGCCGTTGTAGATGACCCCGATGCGGTCGGAGATGGACAGGACCTCCTCCAGGTCGGCCGAGATGAGCAGGACGGCCGCCCCGCGGTCACGCGCGTTGAGGAGTTCCTGGCGGACGAACTCCGTGGCCCCGATGTCGAGCCCCCGCGTCGGCTGGGAGGCGAGGATGAAGCCGGGGTCCCCCCGGAACTCTCGGGCCAGGATGAGCTTCTGCTGGTTGCCGCCTGAGAGGGTCTGCGCCGGGGCGAGGACGCTGGCCAGCCTGACGTCGAACCGGCGGACGGCCTCCTCCGTCGAGGAGAGGATGCTCCGGAAGAGGAGCCGGCCGCCCCGCGAGAACTCGGGACTGCGGTGCACCCCGAGGATGACGTTCTCCCAGACGGTCATCGGGAGGACCAGCCCCCGACGGTGGCGGTCCTCGGGGATGTAGGCCACCCGACGGCGGCGGACCTCACCCGTCGAGAGGTTCGTCACGTCCTCCCCGAGGAGGGTCACCCTTCCGCCGGTGACCGGCCGCAGGCCCATGATGGCCTCGGCCAGTTCGGTCTGCCCGTTCCCCTCGACCCCGGCCAGGCCGTAGATCTCCCCGGCCCGCACCTCGAGGGAGAGGTCGTCGAGGACCGCGCGGCTGCCGTTCACCGAGGTCAGCCCCTCGACCGAGAGCACGACCCCGCCGGGTGCGGCGGGCCCGCGCTTGAGGTCGAACAGGACAGGGCGACCGACCATCATCTCGGCCAGGCGTTCCCGGGTCACCTCGGCCGCCGGGACGGTCCCCACCACCCGGCCCTGCCGCAGGACGGTGATGACGTCGGCCACCCGCAGGACCTCGTCGAGCTTGTGGCTTATGAAGATGACCGTCTTGCCCTGCCCCTTGAGGGCCATGAGGTGCTCGAAGAGCTCCTCGACCTCCTGGGGCACGAGGACGGCCGTCGGCTCGTCGAGGATGATGACCTCGGCCCCCCTGTAGAGGACCTTGAGTATCTCGACCCTCTGCTGTTCGCCGACGGAGATGTCCTCGACCCTCGCCGCGGGGTCGACCTTGAGCCCGAACCGGTCGCAAAGCTCGGAGACCTGTCGGACAGACGTCTTAGGGTCGATTACCCCGAGGCGGGCCGGCTCGGCCCCGAGGATGACGTTCTCGGCCACGGTGAAGGCGTCGACGAGCATGAAGTGCTGGTGGACGATGCCGATTCCCGCGGCGATGGCCTGCCCCGGGCTGCGGAAGGCGACGGGCCTGCCCTTGAAGATGATGCAGCCCTCGTCCGGCGGGTAGAGGCCTGTGACTATCTTCATGAGGGTGCTCTTCCCGGCCCCGTTCTCCCCGACGACGGCGTGTATCTCACCGGCTCCGACGTCGAAGGTGACCCTGTCGTTGGCCACGACGCCTGGGAAGCGCTTGGTGATGCCCTGAAGTTGCAGGACCGGTGTGGTGTTCGTCATTGTCCGGTCACCTTTGACTAGGGGGGCGGGCGGCAGCCGCCCGCCCCCGCGTGAATGATGTGCGGCGAAGCGCTAGCCGCCGAGCTCGGCCAGGAAGGCGTCCAGCTCCTCGTAGTTCGTCGGGACGACGACGGTGCCGTCGACGATCTCGGCCTTGATCTCCTCGAGCTGGTCCTGGATGTCGGCGATGGCCGCCTCGTTGGACACGGAGTAGCCGACACCGTCGACGGAGAGGTCGAAGGTCTTGTAGCCGCCCTCGTAGTTCCCCTCGACGAAGGCCTTTATGGTCTCGTACACGCTGACGTCAACACGCTTCAGCATGCTCGTCAGAACGAAGGGCTTCTCCTCGTCCGACGCCGTCAGGTACTGGTCGGAGTCGACGCCGATGACCCAGGTCTCACGCTCGGCGCAGGCCGCGATGACACCGATGCCCGAAGCCCCCGACGCGTGGTAGATAACGTCACAGCCCTGGTCGCACTGAGCCAGAGCCAGCTCGCGCCCAGCCTGCGGGTTCTTGAAGGCCTCTCCCGTCGACCCGATGTAGTTCACGACGACCTCGATGTCCGGGTTGACGTAGGCCGCGCCGGCACGGTACCCCGCCTCGAACTTCTGGATGAGCGGGATGTTCATGCCGCCGACGAACCCGATCTTGCCCGTCTCGGACTTGAGGGCCGCCGCCGCACCGACGAGGAACGAACCCTCATGCTCGGCGAAGCCGAGGCAGACGATGTTCGAGTCGGCGGTCAGGTCGGGCACGTAGCCGTCGATGAGGGCGAACTTGGACTCCGGGAAGTCGGCGGCGGCGCTGATGACCGCGTCGGTGAAGAGGAAGCCGACGGCGAAGATGAGCTCGTAGCCCTCCTCGGCCAGGGTGCGCAGGAGCTCCTCGCGGTTCTCCCCGCCCTCGCCCGGCTCGAGGTAGGTGGCCTCGATGTCGAAGTCCGCCATCGCCCTCTCGAGGCCGGCGTAGGCGGAGTCGTTGAAGGAGAGGTCGCCGCGGCCGCCGATGTCGAAGACGAGGCCGATCTTGTTCTTCACGGCCTCCTCCTTCTGGCACCCGCTGAGAGCGAACAGGGAGGCGGTAAAGACGATGACCATGACCAGGGCCAGGATGCGGTTTGTCCTCAGCACTTGGTGGTGCACCTCCTTTCCGTGTGGGATGTGGAGCTGGGCCGTGGAGCACGCCACGGCCAACCGCGTTCATTCTCGTTCGGCGGAGGCAGTCCTTCTCTGAAATATCGGTATTGCCGCCGGTCCCTGCCTTCAAGGGGCCCGCCTTCCCGCCGGCATCGGCCTGGGAAGGTCCCGTCCCCGGCGGCCTCCGGCCCGACCCTGAAACCGCACCCGCGTCCGAGCGGTGTTGGTAGATTCCTTTCACTACAGGAGGAAAAAGGCATGGCCGCGCGAAAGTTCTTTGGTCCCACTGTCCACCACTGCGGTCCGGTATGGTGTGGTCGGGATTCGGTTCGGTCAGGTCGGTCGGGAGAAGGTGACCTTCCGTGTGTTCACCAGTCTGTTCAGGCGAGAGAGAGCCTCGTGCGCACAGGCCGCCCCGTGCGGCCCTGCCGGGGGATGACAGGGGTGTCGCCTTCGTCGTCGCCGTCCTTTCCATAGCCGTGCTCTTCGTCCTCGTCACCGGTGTCAGCTCCCTGGCTTCAGGGGAGGCGAGGGCGACCCCGTTCTGGCGGGACGCCAACGAGGCCTTCTACGTGGCCGAGTCGGGCCTCAACCACTGCCTGTGGAAGCTCAAGTACGAGGGGACCGAGATAGAGGACAGCGAGGGCGAGTACGGCGTCGACCCGCCCACCTTCACCTCGCAGAGCGAGGACGAGTCCCAGGGTGTCCTGCCGGACGGGAGCTCCTACTCCGTCTGGGTGAAGACCGACGAGACCGACGGCACCCTCAAGCACGTCACGATCCTGGCCGTCGTCAACGAGAGGTCGCACCTCTTGAGGGCGACCGTGAAACAGGAGGAACAGCCGTTCTTCGACGACGACGGTGACGGCACGGCCGAGGAGGACGAGGGCGAGGAGACCCAGATCAACTTCCCGCCTCTCGAGAACCTGGGTGTGCTCCACGTGACGGCCGGCCAGACGAAGCGCATCGGCCCCGGGAGCTACCTCTACGACGAGGTGAGGGTCGACGGCCGCGGCACCCTGCTCCTGGAGGGGGACACCATCCTCTACGTGAGGAAGAAGGTCGCGTGCGCCGGTAACTCCACCACGAACCCCAAGGAGGCGGGTTACAACCTCGTCATCTACATCCCGCCCCTCACCGAGGAGGACGGGGTCACCTCCCAGAGCGTGTACATTTCCGGCAACGCCGAATTCAACGGCTTCATCTACGCCCCCGACGCCACCGTCAGGATCACCGGCAACTCCGAGGTCTACGGCATGGTCGTGGGCGAGACGGTGCACGTCTCCGGGGCGACCAACTACGACCCCGAGGGGGAGAACATAGGCTGGCCGGCGAGCGCCGAGATCGACTACCTCGTGGTGTCCTATGGCGGCTGAGCACGGACGGCCGGGACCCCCCGCGCCACGCTCGAGACGCCCCGGAGGGCGCCGTCGGTGCGGGGCGCAGCCCCGGGCCTTCCTGCCCGGCCTGGGTCTCGACGACCGGGGCGCGGCCCTCCTCGTGGAGGTGGCCGTGGCCTCCCTCCTCCTCGTCCTGGCCATCCTGCCCATCTTCGCCGCGCTGGCGGCCAGTCTTCTGGCCATGGAGGAGTCCGTCGTCGTGACCATCGCCACCGGGCTCCTCCAGGACCGGGCCGAGGTCCTGAAGGCGGCCGGGTACGACCTCGTGCTCGTGGGCACCCGGGTCCTCGAGAACTACGACGGCCGGCCCTTCGATATCCACGAGGAGGTCACAAGTGTCGAGACCATGACCGACAGCGACGGCATCTCCGTCGTCAAACGTGTCGTTCTCACCATCTATCGTCACCCCTACGCTGAGGCCGCCCGGCCCCTCGCGCGATGGGAGTTCCTCCTCTATGCGGACGGCATCTGAACCGCGTGGGACGCTCCCGAGAGAACCCGCAGACGCCCGGGGACACGGCCCCGCAACCCGCGGCCGACCCCGTCGGCGGGCCCTCCTTCGTGACGCGGCCGGTTTCAGCCTCGTCGAGGCCGTCGTCGCCCTGGCTCTTCTCGGGCTGATGCTGGCCGCCATCCTGGGCACGTTGAGCGCGAGCTGGCGGGCCGAGGTGAAGGCCTTCACCGACCAGGAGGTCCAGGCCGTGGCCCGGGACATGCTCCACCGGATCGTCCACGGCGACCCCCGCCCGGCCGTCCCGGTCATCGGTCTGGTCCGGGCCCGGGAGGTGGTCACCGACCCGGCGAACTCGGCCCTTGCCTACCGGGTCACGTGGAAGGACGATAACGAGGTGGTCCACGACGACGCCGTCCACTACTACGCCTCCGGCGGGACCCTGTACCGGCTCGTGACCCCCTACACCGACCCCCTGACAACGGTCACGACCGGCGGGACCCCCCTCGCCGACGGCGTCACGGCCTTCGAACTCAGCGACCCCGGGGTCCTGCCGGTGGAGATATCCATCACCATCACCCACCACCACGGGGCGTCCTCCATCACCGTGCAGACGAGGGTGACCCCCCGCAACATCGCGACCGGCGGCTGACGGCGCCGCGGCCGAGGAAGACGGCGCCCCCTCACATCCTCTCCGGAGCGGAGACCCCGCACAGCGCGAGCACGTTGGCCAGGGTGATGCGGGTCGCGTCGGCGAGGGCCAGCCTGGCCCGGCGCAGGGGCCTGTCGTCGACGAGCACCCGGCACTCGTCGTAGAACTTGTGGAAGGCCGTGGCGAGCTCGATGGCGTAGCGCGTCAGACGGTGCGGCTCGCGGGCCAGGGCCGCCCCGGCGACCTCCTCGGGCAGGTCGGCCAGCTTCCTGATGAGGGCGAGTTCGGACGGCTCGAGCAGGAGTGCGAGCTCGTCAGGGCCCGCTCCCGCCCGGACGTCGGCGGCCGCCTCGGGCTGTCTCAGGATGCTCGAGATGCGGGCGTGGGCGTACTGCACGTAGTAGACCGGGTTGTCCGCCGTCCGGTGCCGGGCGAGGTCGATGTCGAAGTCGAGGTGGCTGTCCTGGGACCGCATCAGGAAGAAGAACCGGGCCGCGTCGCGCCCCACCTTCTCGACGAGGTCCTCCATGGGGACGATCTGCCCCCGCCGTTTGGACATCCTGGCCGGACGCCCGCCCTCGACGAGCCTGACCACCTGCACGATGAGGATCTCGAGGGCGTCCTCCGGGTAGCCGAGGGCCTGCACGGCCGCCTTGAGGCGGGCGACGTAGCCGTGGTGGTCGGGGCCCAGGAGGTCGATGACGTGGCGGAAGCCCCGCGAGAACTTGTCCCGGTGGTAGGCGATGTCGGGGAGGACGTAGGTCGGCTCGCCGTCGCTCTTGACGAGGACGCGGTCCTTGTCGTCGCCGAAGGCCGTCGTCCTCAGCCACACCGCCCCGTCCTTCCGGTAGGTGTGGCCCCTGGCCTCAAGGTCGGCGAGGGTCCTCTCGACGGCCCCCGTCTCCATCAGCCGGGCCTGGCTGAACCAGACGTCGAACTCCACCCCGAACTCGGCCAACTGCTCGCGGTGGGTCTTCACCATGCGCTCGACGGCGAAGCGGGCCATGTCCCGGACCCGCTCCTCCCCGTCGGCCGCTCTGGCCCACTCCCCCCGCTCGGCCTCGTAGGCCCGGGCGATGTCGATGATGTACTCGCCCTGGTAGCCGCCTTCCGGGACGCTCGCCTCAAGGCCCTGCAGCTCGAGCCACCGGGCCTCGACCGACCGGCCGAGCTTGTCGATCTGGCTCCCCGCGTCGTTGATGTAGTACTCGCGCTCCACATCGAAACCGGTGGCCTCGAGGAGGGAGGCGAGGGTGTCGCCGACCGCGGCCGCCCGGGCGTTGACCACCCCCAGGGGCCCGGTCGGGTTGGCGCTGACGAACTCCACCTGCACCCTCACGCCCCGCCCCAGGTCTGAGCGACCGTAGGCCGACCCCTGGCGCCGGATGTCGGCCACCACGTCGTTGAGCCAGCCCGGGGCGAGGTGGAAGTTGAGGAACCCGGGCCCGGCGACCTCCGTCCTCACCACCGGCAGGCCGGAGAGGTCGAGACCGGCCTCGAGCTCCTCCGCGATGCGGCGCGGTGGCATGCCGCACGGACCGGCGAGCCGCAGGGCGGCCGTGGTGGCGAAATCGCCTTTGCTCCGGTCGCGGGGGACCTCGAGGTGCGCCGGTCCGAGCTCCTCGAAGGCCTCGGCGGCCGCAGGCGGCAAGCGCTCCTCACGGCAGGCCTTCGCCACCGCGGACCGGACGGTACAGGACAGCGCCCTCTCCATCTCCCCGACCTTGCCGGCCTTGAAGCGGCCCGGCCCCGCCGGAGGGTTCGCTCGGGGCTCCCGCATGGTCCGTTCCTCCTCCCGCTGCTCCTCCCGTTCCTCTCCTCTCCCGCTCGCCTCAGGCCTCCCGCACCCAGCGGGCGATGAGGAGCTCGCGGACGATCTTCGCCGCGACGACCTGGGTCCGGCCTGACGGGTCGAGCCCCGGGGAGACCTCCACGAGGTCCACGCCGACGAGGTCTATCCCGCCCCTCTCGGCGCCGGCGGCCGCCGCCCGTCCGACGGCCCGCAGGGCGGCGAGAAGCTCCTCGACCGCCGGCCCCCCGGGCTCCGGACAGCCGGTCCCGGGAGCCTGGGCGGGGTCGAGGACGTCCAGGTCGACCGTCAGGTACACCTCACAGCCGGCCAGCGCCCGCAGGGCCCGCCGGGTGGCCCCGGTTAGGGTTCCCTTGGGCCTGTTGACGTTTTCCCGCCCCCACGCCATCTCCTCCCGGTCACCGGACCTCACGCCGAACTGGTAGACACTGCGGCCCCCGGCGAGGTCGGCTATGCGCCGGACGACGGTGGCGTGGGTCAGGGTCCGGCCGTCGTGCTCGTCCCGCAGGTCGGCGTGGGCGTCATAGTGGAGCAGGGCGGGGAAGCCGCCGACCGGACCCCGCCCCCGGGCCAGGCGGGAGGCGGCCCGGTAGGCGGGGAGGGTGATGAGGTGCTCCCCACCGATGAGGACGGGGAGGAGACCCTTGCGGATGGTCTCGGCGACGGCCCGCTCGATGAGGTCGAGGTCGTCCTCGAGGCTTTTCCCCTCTTCGAAGACCAGGTCGCCGAGGTCGTAGACCTTCTGGTCGGAGAGGTCGGCCCAGAGAGCCGGGCTGAAGGTCTCCAGGCTCCACGAGGCCTCCCTCACCGCCGCCGGCCCTCCGGCCGCTCCGGGCCTCCACGACGTCGTCCGGTCCAGAGGGACGCCGATGAGGGCCGCCGGGGGGGGCTCGGCCCCCGGGCCCGGGCCCGGGGCCTCCGCGGGCCGCGAATCGGCCGTCCACGGCTCGGCCGAGAGGAAGAGGGTCTCCGGCGTCTTCAGGAGCCCTCGCCTCCGGCCCGGTTCATCTCCTCGTCGAGCTGGCGCCTCAGCTCCTCCGGCTCCGGCGCCTCGAGGAGGCGCTCGATGAAGGCCGGCAGGGTGAAGCAGGCCCGGTGAAGGGCGGGGGTGTAGTAGCTCGTCTCGAAGGGCAGGGGGTCGGGCACGTCGGCCGCGGCCGGGTCGGCCCCGTCCGTGCCGATGGTGAAGCTCCAGGCGAAGGTCGAGTAGGTCGGGACGTGGGCCGTGTAGAGCCTGACCATGGGGAAGCTCCGGGACATGCCCTTGTAAGAGCGGAGCACGGCCTGCTTCATGAACCAGGGGCTCTCCGACTGGACGGTCAGGACGCCCCCGGGCCTGAGCGCCTTCCTGGCGTTCCGGTAGAAGGCCGGCCCGAAGAGCCCCACGGCCGGGCCGACGGGGTCCGTGCTGTCGACGATGATGACGTCGTAGGTCGGCCCGTCCTCTTCGGCTACACGCCGCACGAACTCCACGCCGTCGGTGAAGTGCTGGCTGACGCGCGGGTCGTCGAGGGCCGAGCTCAGCGTCGGGAGCCAGCGGCGGCAGGCCTCACAGACGGCCTCGTCTATCTCCACGTGGTCCACCCGCTGGACCGTCTCGTGACGCAGGACCTCGCGCACCGCCCCGCCGTCGCCGCCGCCGATGATGAGGACCCTCTCCGGCCGGCCGTGGGCGAAGAGGGGCACATGGGCGATCATCTCGTGGTAGATGAACTCGTCGGCCTCGGTGGTCTGGACTATGCCGTCAAGGACGAGCATCCGGCCGAACTCGAGGGTGTCGAGGATGGCGAGCTCCTGGTAGGGGGTCCTCTTGAACTCGAGGGTCTGCCTCACCTTCACCCTGACGTGGAAGTTCGGTGTGTGCAGTTCGCTGAACCAGAGGTCCATTCCCACCCCAACTCCTTCACCTTTCTCACCGCGCCCGGCCCGGGCGCGGCGGACCCTTCCCGGCGGCGGCCCGCCAGGCCGCGCGCCGGCCGCGCGCCGGCCCTTCTGTCGGTGCCCGGCCCCGGCGCGGGGGGCCGTCCTAACCCCAGAGAGCCGCCCCGGCGAAGGCGCAGGCCACCCGTCCCTCCGGGACCTGTATCTCCACGGCCCTCACCTTGACCTCGGCCAGGGTGATGCCCCGGCTGGCGAAGGCCTCCTCCACCATCTCCCGGACGGCCCTCTCGGCCCGGGCCTTCGAGCACTCGCCCGAGAACTCCATGATCATGCCGACCGAATCGGGAGAGATCCCCACGGCCACGGCCGCGGCGATGGTCTGACCGACCACCGCGCTGGAGATGGTGCCGTAGGCGATCGGCAGGAGCGCACCCGGGGGGATGTCCACGGCCTCCCGGTAGACGGCGCCGGGGGGCAGGACGCTGGAGACCCGGACGAGGTTCAGGTTGCCCACCCCGGCCTCCAGGAGCGCGCGGTCGAAGGCCGTGAGCCGGGTGCGGCCGAGGGCGGCGGCGGCCGTGAGGGTGTAGTAGCGCGGAACGTTCGGCGAGGTCATCGGGGCCCTCCTGGTTCCATGGTTCCGGGCGCGCGAGGCGGTCCCGACAACATGGCGCCATTATAGCAGATGTCCCAGAGTCCGGGAAAGGCTCCGCGGCCGCGGCCGCCGCCCGGCCGGCGGCCGGGACCCGACCCGCGGCCCGGCGGACCGCCCGCCCCTCGCGTTCCTGTAAGATTCACGTGGGCAGATAGAGGGCACAGCGGGGTCTAGGTAC
>CAJXZV010000050.1 GCA_913063835.1 uncultured Eubacteriales bacterium | reverse complement strand
CGACCGCAGGGCGCGGCCGAGGGTCCGGGCGTTGTTGTGGACCGGAATCACAACCGTCACCAGGGGGAAGCGTTGGAGCCCGGCCGTGACGCGGCGGCGGTGCGCCCGCTGGCCGAGGGAGATACCGAGGAGCTGGACGAGAGCTATCACCCCGTCGACCATGAGAGGGACAAGGAGCCAGATCCCCCAGAAGAGGAGCAGCCCCGTCACTCTGGCAGCCAGCACAGCCGTCACCTCCTCACGGTGGACTCGGGCCGTTCTAGGCCTGCTCGACGCGCTCCCTCACCGCTTTCAGGGCGGCCCGGGTGAAGATGGACCAGTAGACAGCCACGACCAGGAGAAAGAAGAGACCTCGGCCGATGATCGTGTGGGCCACGAATATGGTGTCCTTGCCTCCCCAATGCAGGAAGGCGATGATGACCAGCAGCCGGAGGATGTTTATCAGATACGTGGCCACCAGGCCGGCGACCGTGAGCCAGGAACGGCGCCCGAGGCGGAGGCCGGGGTAGAAGAGGATGAGGGCGGTGAAGGCCGTCAGTTCCAGGAGCCCGGAGCATTCTATCCCGACTTCGATGACCGTCCACCCGACCTTGCCGATGACCACAAGGACGAGCAGTGTCCCTGGAGCGTTCTTGAACACACGAGTGGGTATATCGAACCAGCCGGACACCACGTGGGCGTGCTGGGCCGTCAGTGCCTCAAGGGTCGTCTCGACCAGTGTCCTCCGGGCCGCGGTGAGGACGAGCAGGCTGAACCCGACGGTCGCCAGGACGTAGTAGGGCAGCCAGAGCCGGCGGACTCTCAGCAGGACCACCAGGCCCAGCCAGGCAACGGCGCACGTGACCCAGAGCCAGGAGGTCATCCGGCCTTCACCCCGTCTCCGCCGGTCCGTGAGGCGGGTTTCGGCGCATGGTCCGGTAGGCTACGGCCAACCCCACCCCGATGAGCAGGACCGCGGCCGCGGTGCCCAAGCTCGGGACCAGGGTGTCCACGATATCCGCCTCGTTCGGACAGTAGTCCTGCTGCGGGTAGAAGGTGTGGTTCATCGGGTTGTTCAGGGTGGCCCCGAGGAAGAACTGTATGGTCTGGCCGTACTGGAGAGGAGGGTCGAAGGCGTCGAAGGGCACCCCGAACTCCACCGAGAGGCCCCCGGTGCCCGTGGACCGGTCGTAGAGCTCACCCCAGTCGCCGGAGTACTCCTCGACCGGGGTGCTCTCCGTAGGCCACACGATGTCCTCCGGGCTCAGGCGGACCGTGTCCGACAGGGCCTTGTCGCCCGGGACCAGATAGAGCTCGACCGACGGCTCCCCGGAGTCGGGCACGGGGTTGAAGGTGCAGTACAGGACATAGTCTTCGGGCTCATCGTAGTTGATGAACCTGGCCCACGGGTCGTCGACCGGAGAGGCGTGCTCGGCCGGATGGTCGTTGTCGTAGTCGATGAAGACCGCGTAGTAGATGGGCTGTCTGATGCCATCACGGCTTCCCCCGGAGGGTTTGGGGTAGCGGTCCACCTTGAAGAAGAGCCAGTTGACCTCGGTCGCTCCCCGCATGCGCGTTCCCTGGGCGTAGAAGAAACGGTGGATGTCCTCCCGGAAGTTGATGGCCTGCTGGTCCTCGGGTTCATCCTTGACCGAAGTGTCGGTCACGTAGAGACAGACGTCGGGGTCTGGGACCCACTCGGAGAAGTCGCCGTCCAGGGTGACGGCCAGAGCCGTGGCGGCCTGGATGAACGCCCCACGGCCGCCGGCCGCGGCGAAGAGGAGCACCAGGAAGATTCCGGCCAGGACCGCCAGGGCCGGGTCGCCCCAGCCTCTAGTCCTGAAACGCATCTGGTGAGACCGCCTCCTTCCGACGCCTTCCGGCGGGAGCTCTGGAGGCCGCGAGGAAGACGTAGGCCCCCAAGAGCGTCATGGCGAGCGCAGAGGTGACCGTGGAGACTCCTGCCAGCGGAGAGGCGACGTGTTCGACCACGACGTGATGGTTTCCCGGTGTCAGATGGACAGCCATCAGGTGCTCGACCGCCCGGATGTGGGCGGCCTCCCCGTCCACGCTCACCGAGACGGCGTCATGAAAGGCGAAGGGCAGGATCACCGGTCCGGCGCCCCATTCCCTGGGAACGCTGACGATGAAGCGATAGCCCTCCGGCCCGGCCTGGTAGGCCTGGAGAGGCGTGGTCTCCCGTGCGGGGGGCCTCCCCGACTCCACGCCGAGAAGCTCGGCCAGGAGGCCCGCCGCGGCCGGGTCGTCGGTGAGAAAGGTATGGTAGAGGAGGTTGAGCCCTATGAAGGTCACGGTCCCCTCCTCCAGGTCTTTCTCGCCGAGGACCACGGCGGTCTGGCCGAAGTGGTCGAACGAGAGGAGAACACGGTCGAGTTCTTGGGGGACGACGGCCACCCAGGGGTCGTGGACGCCGGTCATGGGCTCGAGTTCGAGCGTGCCCCAGGGTCCCGACAGGTCGGGTGTGGCCGACAGCCGGACCGGCTCCCCGGCCACCCCGAGGAAGGAGGGGCGCTTGCTCAGCGTGCCGCTCGGGAAACCGGTGAGGTCGACCACGACCCGGCCGCCCCCGCGGATATAGGCCCGGATGACGTCCTCGGCCCGGTCTCTTGAGCGCCAGAGGGCTCCCGTGAGGAACACGGTGTGGTAGCGGGCCAGCTCAGAGGGTTCATAGCTGTCTATCGCCCCGGACGGCCCGGCCTCGACGGCCGGGAAGAGCAGGGAGACGGTCCCGGCGTGGCGGCCGATGGCCAGGACGCCATAGGAGTGCCGGAGGGCGAAGGGCGGCCCCCCGCGGCGGTAGAGGTCGAGAGGGCCGAAGCTCTCGCGGTCGGTGTAGCCCGAGGCTTCAGCGACCGCCTCGAAGACGGTGCGGTCCACAGAGTCGCGGGGCACCAGGAGGTCGGTGGCTCCGAGCTGGAGCGATCTGTCGACAACGTACGTGTACCGCCCCTGCTCGAGGGCCGTGTTCAGGAGGACCAGTTCGCGGCCGATGGCCGCCCCCTGCCAGGCCCACCCGAAGACCTGCTCCCGGCCGCCGAAGTGCGAGAGGACGAACGACGGCTCAGAGCCGAGCCGGCTGAGGTCGAGCACGGCCACCCGCCAACCCTGTTCGCCCTCCAGCGCGTCGGCCACGGCGGCCAACTCGGGGTTCGGCCGGCGCGTATGAATGAGGTGCAGCGAACCCCAGGAGTCGCCGAGGACGAGAGCGGCGGCTAGAACGACGGTGAGAGAGGCGGCGACAGGTACCGTGTGGCCCCGGTCAGGACGCGTCCGCCCCGGAGCAGGTGAGTCGGTCGACACACGCTTCTTACCCGGCCCTGCTCCGGCCGGCGGCGGCGGGCTCAGAAGAGGCCGGGGCATGGCGGCCAGGAAGAGAAGAACGGGAAGAAGGCTGGCGAAACGCAGGGGCCAGAGAAGGTTCATCCCCGGCAGAACCGCCACGAGGGGCCGGGCCACGGGAAAGGTGAGCACTATGAGGAGTAGGCCGACGACGAAAGACGCCCTTGCTGACGGGTCTCTCCTCCTCCACCCCAGGAGGGCCAGGCCTAGCAGGCAGAGCGATGAAGCACCGAGATAGAAGCTTTCCGGGTTCTGCAGACGCAGCAAGGGGTTGAACGAGACCGCCGGCGGGACGAGGTGGATGGCCTGCCTGGCCGCCTCCGGGTCGATGGCCGTTATTCCCCCGGACAGGCTGGGGACCAACCACCAGGCCGAGCAGAGGAGGGCGAGGGCCGTGAGGGCCAGGCCCCGGGCCACGTCCGCCCCCCGGATACCTCCGAACCACCAGTAGAAGAGAGAGAAGACAGCCAGGACCACGCAGGCTATGGCCGCCATCATGGCGTGCGACAGGACGAGCAGGTTGAGGAACAGGACGAAGGCCAATCCCGACCAGGGCCACTTCCGGCGTTCGAGACTTCCCAGGAACGCTGCGAAAAGGAGAGGCAGAAGAGCCGTGGCCACCACGCGTGGGAGATTGCCCTCGGCCAGCGCCACCCGGATGTGGTCGGGCCAGACGGCCCAGCACAATCCGGCCAGGCCGGCCCCGAGCCAGCCCAGACGGCGGGCGAAGGCCAGCCACGACAGCCCCCCCAGGACGGCGCAGAGCGGGATGAGCCAGTTACCGGCGGTGAAGATGCTCCCGCTCACGTAGCGGACGACCGCCAGCAGGTAGTAAGGCAGAGGCGCCCAATATCGGAACGGCTCGATGCCTGCGTACCACCAGGGCATGAGGTTCGGCGACAGGTCGTCGCTTGCCGCGGCGTGAGAGAAGAGGTAGTAAGCCTTGAAGAGATGGCCCCAGGTGTCAGAGCCCCAGGGAAAGATCTCCGGTGGTCGAGCGGTAATCAGCGGCCAGTAAGCTGCGGTCACCAACGCGGCGATGAGTGCCGCCGCGAGGAGGGGCGCCAGTACGCAGGCCCGGCGGGCGCCCGATTGGCCGGGTCGGCTTTGGTCGGAGTCCGGCGCTCGGGGCATCGCTTGCGGCGGCCGCCTCCGGACCTCGGGACCACGGGCGGCCGCGGCTTCGCGCCAGGCGGCGAGTCCGGCTTCGGGAAGGGAGGTTCTCACCGTGGTTCCCTTGGTCGGAGTCTCCCACAGTGTCACCTCAAGCACGCGGACCCCGAGAGCCGCCGTGGCCTCACCGATAGCCCCGAACAGGAAGCGGGCGATGTTCTCTGTGGCCGGAGGCACCTTGTCGAAGGGGGGGAGTTCGTTCAGATAGCGTCCTTCGTAAGGGCGGAGCACATCACGGACCGCCCGTTCGAGTTCGGCGAACCCCACGGCCGGGACGTCCTCGGCCTGAGGAAAGAAAGACTGGAACTCGGCTTCCAAGCGCCAGGAATGGTTGTGGGCCGGACCGAGGCCGTGGCCCGTAGGAACCCGGTGCTTCGCGTTCAGGAAGAACGTGAGGCGAATTGTGTAAGAATGGTCGGGCCTGGTGGTTTCCGCGTCACTCGGGGCCATAAGGGCCCCACCTCCCGGCTGACTTTTCTGCCTTCTCCGAAGGTGACGGGATACCTTCCTCCCCTCCCGGGCGGACGGACAATCAACAACCCGGGCAAGGGTAACGCCGGCCTCTGTCGAAGACCCGGCTGAGACCCGCCCCTGGAGGAGACATGACCCGTCACAAACCGCCAGTGAACTCGCTCGCCGCGCTCGTGAGGCTGACCCGCCCCCGGCAGTGGCTGAAGAACGGACTCGTCGGGGCGGCGGCCGTCTTCAGTGGAACCATCACCGACCCGGTGGTCGTGATAAGACTCTCGCTGGGAGGTGCCGCCCTCTGTGCTCTCTCGGGCGCGGTCTACGCCCTGAATGACCTTCACGATAGAGCCACGGACCGCGTCCATCCCCTCAAGCGCGACCGCCCGCTGGCTTCGGGGGCTGTTTCGGCCGGGGCGGCCTGGGGACTCGCCGCCGGCCTGGTCGCTACCGGCCTGACGGTCATGGCCTTCGTCAGCACGGGTGCTTTCGTGACCAGCATGCTGTACCTGGCTCTCAACGCCCTGTACACGCTGTGGGCCAAGGAGCAGGTCATCCTGGACGTGCTCACCGTCTCCGCGGGCTTCCTGCTGAGGGTCATAACCGGCGGCTTCCTCGCCGGTGTACACCTCTCGCCCTGGCTGCTGGCCTGCACCTTCCTCCTGTCGTTGACGCTCGCCTTGGGCAAGCGCCGCGGGGAGCTGAACGCTCTCAACGAGGAAGCCGTGAACCACCGGAAGGTCATGAGCGACTACTCCGTTCTCTTCCTCGACCAGATGATAGCCGTGGTGGGCTCGGTGACCATCACCTGTTACACCCTTTACACTCTCCTATCCGAGAGCGGGCGCGCCAACCCCTATCTCTTCGCCAGCGTCATCCCTGTCGTCTACGGCCTTCTCCGGTACTTCTATCTCATCTATCACCGGCAGGCCGGTGAGAGCCCGGAGACCCTGCCGGTGACCGACCGACCGCTCCTGGCGGCCATCTGCGTGTGGCTGGCCATCGTCGGGGCGGCGCTTTACGGCTAGGGGGAAGCCATGCCTAAGTCTGAAGTGGTCGTCCTCAAGACTGGTCCTGGAACGGTCGTGAGCGACTACGGACGTCTCCTCGAGCGGGCCGGCTTCTTCTCCGGGGGGCGCAGGGGTGTCGAGCCTTCGTCGGAACTCCTGGTGAAGCTGAACCTCTCCTGGACGCGCTACTTCCCGGCCTGCTCCACGGCTCCGTGGCAGCTCGACGGGGTGCTGACGGCCCTGAGGGCTCACGGCTTCCCGCCGGAGCGTATCGTTCCGGTCGAGAACAAGACCGTGGTGACCGACCCTGTCCGGGGCAGTCGGCTCAACGGCTGGGAACCGGTCCTACGCCGGCACGGGGTGACCTTCAGACCCTTGACCGGGGAGCGGTGGGTGGCCTTCAAGCCCAAGGCGCGGCTTCTCGTTCTCGACCGCATCTTCCCTGAGGGAATCGAGATACCGGAGCTCTTCATCGGTCGTCCGGTCCTCCATCTCCCCACCCTCAAGACGCACGGCCACAGCGTGACCACCGGGGCCGTCAAGAACGCCTTCGGCGGCCTCTTGAAGGAGGTCAGGCATTTCTGCCACGCCCACATCCACGAGACGCTCGTGGACCTCATGCTCATCCAGCGGGAGATACACCCGGCCGTATGGGCGGTCATGGACGGTACGGTCTGCGGTGACGGAGCCGGTCCGCGGACAATGGTCCCGGTGGTCAAGAACCTCATCCTGGCCTCGTCTGACTCCGTGGCTCTCGACGCCGTGGCGGCCAAGCTGATGGGTTTCAATCCCCTGGAGATTCCTTACCTGCGCCTGTGCCACGAGATGGGGCTGGGCGTGGCCGACCCGTTGCGCATCGAGGTTCGGGGAGAGGACATATCCGGCCTGGACTTCGGCTTCCGTTCGCGACGGAGCTTGGTCATCTGGGCGGACCAGCTCATCCGCAAGGGCTTTCTCCGAGGCGTCGAGCCTCTGCTGCTCAGGTCGCCCCTGTCTTTCTGGGCCCCGCTGGCCTCCGCCCTCTATCACGACTATTTCTGGCTCCCCCTCATCGGGAGCTGCCGGATAAGGCGGTTCATGCGGACCGAGTGGGGAGGCCTCGCCCGTGAATACCTGGGGTGGAGCTGAGCCTGCGAGGGGAACCGACCCCGCCGGGCCTGATGAGCCTCATGGCGGCGCCTCGGGGCACCGGAGGGCGCGGAGCCTGGTCCTCTCGCTCATGCTGCTTGTCGTCGCCTGCGCCGTCGTCGGGCTCGTTTCAGATCTGGACCAGCTCCGCACGCTGGCCCTTGGCTTCGACCGCCGCCTTCTCGGCCCGATCTTCCTCCTCGCGCCGGCTAACTACCTGTTTCGGTTCTACAAGTGGCGGATACTGCTTTCGAGGGCGGGAATCGACCTTCCCGCGCGGGTGAGTCTCGGCGTGTTCATGGCCGGGCTCTCCATGACGGTCACCCCGGCCAAGACGGGAGAACTGGTCAAAGCCTATTACCTCAGGGAGATCGCCGGGGTGCCTTACAGCGCCGGTGCGGCGGTGGTCGTGGCGGAGCGCATCCTGGACAGCGCCAGCGTCATCAGCCTTGCCGCCCTGGGGCTGCTGGCCGGTGTCGGCGTCCATCGGGGCGGGCCGTGGGTGGTGGGTGTGTCGGCCGCGGCCCTGGCTCTGACCGTGGGTCTTCTCCGTTCCGAGGGCGGCCTTCTCGGGCTGGTCCGCCTGGTGCGGCGGTTGGGGGCTCCCGGCGGCCGGATGGCCGTGTTCCTAGAAGGGTTCGGGAGCGGGTCCAGACGGATTCTCGACGGGCAGACCTTCACCTGGTGCACCTTCGTTGGAGTCGTCTCCTGGTCCCTGGAAGGCCTCATCGTCAATCTCACTCTTCTTGGGCTGGGGCACCCGGCCCCGCTCCCGCTTGGGATAGCCGTAGTCGCCTTGGCCTCCCTGGCAGGGGCTCTCTCGATGCTCCCGGGGGGAGCGGGGGCCGCCGAGGCCACCATCATGGGGCTGCTCCTCCTCTACGGATATCCCCGCCCCGTGGCCGGGGCGGTGACCATAATCACGCGCGTGTCCACCCTCTGGCTGGGGGTGGCTCTGGGAGCTGTGGCCCTGGTCATCCTCGAGCGGAAGCTGCGCCTGGCCCGTTCCCGGCACGACCTCCAAGATGAAAGCAGGTCCTCCAGGGCCCTGCGGTAAGCCCGGAGGGTGCCGGCCTTCGTTGCAGACGCCCTGTGCTCACTTCGTCATTGCCATCCTCAATACGCCACCTCATAGTCGTTAAGGTGAGCCTTGACATCATAAAGGTACCGCTTTACATTGGAAGCGGGCTCCCGCGCGACCCTCGATGCGGAGAGTGAGGTGGATGGTTGGTGGTGAAACGCAAGATACTGGGGCGTTGTCCGGCCTGTGGGTCGAACCTCGAGGTGACCCGGTTCCAGTGCTTCGAGTGCGACACGGCCATCGAGGGCCGGTTCGAGATATGCCGGTTCTGCCTTCTTTCCCGCGAGCAGAGAGACTTCGTCGAGACCTTCCTCCGCGTGCGCGGGAACATCAAGGAGGTCGAGCGTGAGCTCGGCATGTCCTACCCGACGGTGCGGAGCAGGCTCGACCAGGTCCTCCGCACGCTGGGCTACGAGGTCGGAAGGACGGACGAGGACGAGAGAGCCGAGGAGAGGCGCAGGGAGATCCTCTCGAGGTTGAACCGGGGGGAAATAAGTCCGGAGGAAGCCGTCAGGCTCCTCAGGGAGACGAGGGGATAGGGTGAAGGCCGGTCCGAGCAGCCGGCGATCGAGGGGGCGAGGTCGTTGGACAAGGAGCGCTACATGATCCTCAAGATGCTCGAGGAGGGCAAGATCTCCGCCGAAGAGGCCGCCGCCCTCCTCGAGGCACTCGAGCAGGAGGAGGCCGAGGGCGGCGGGGGCGAGGATGAGGCCGGCCCGTTCCGTGACCGGCCGCACACTAGGCGTCGGCACTGTTTCGGCGGGGGGTTCGACCGTGAGGCCTTCCGCGAGAGCATGGACGACCTCAGGAGGAACCTCGAGAAGGTCCGGCTCGAGGCGACGGAGATAGGTGACGAGGTGAGCCGTCAGGTCAGGGATGCGATCGAGGCCTGGGCGGAAGGCTGGCGCCAGAGCGGCCGCCGTCCGTTCCGCCACTTCGTCCGCCATCTCGGAGACGTCTTCAGCGTGCCGTTCGGCCGTGAGGCCTACGAGGAGACCTTCGAACAGGAACTCGAGGTCCAGCCGGGCGAGGAGTGCGTCGTCAGCGTGAAGTCGCTCTCCGGGGACATCGAGGTCGAGACGTGGGAGCGAGATGCGGTCAGGGTCGTCGCCACCAAGAAGGTCTGGGCCCACACCCGGGGCGACGCCCGTGAGAGGGCCGGGGACTACGTCATCTACGCCGAGCGTGAGGGCCGGGAGGTCCGTATCGGGGCCGAGCTGGCCGAGGACGCGCCCGGCTGGTTGCCGGCGAGGTGCACCATCGACTACGACATCAAGGTCCCGGAGGGCGTGAAGGTCGAGGCCGTGCTCACCAACGGCGACCTGAGCGTGGCCGGGGTCCGGCACGGCGTCAGGCTGAGGAGCACGAACGGGGAGGTCCGGGTCAGGAACGTCTCGGGTCCGGTGGACGTGACAAGCACCAACGGGGACATCTCCCTGCGCCACATAGAGGCCCGCTACCTGCTCGTCAAGAGTGTCAACGGCGATGTGACCGTGGACCTGGTCGGGCTCGGCCCGGGCGACCACGACGTCACCACCATCCACGGCGACATCGACATCCTGCTCGGTCCCGAGGAGGAGGTCGACCTCCAGGCCTCGACCATGCACGGCGACATCAGCCTCGGCCTGCCGGGCGCCGTGGCCAGCCGGACGGCCACGCGGCTCCGGGCGCGGTTGGGCCGTCGGGCCGAGGGGGAGCGGGCGGACCGGAAGGACAGGGCCGGGTCGGCCGGAGAGGTCCCGGAGCTGAGCGTCCGGGCCGTCTTCGGCGACATATGCCTTAGAGCGCGCGAGGAGGGGTAGGACCGGTGAAGGGCGAGGCCGTCGTCGAGTGGAGGCGGGAGTTCGAGGGTCCGGTGGAACTGACGGTGGACCAACGCGTCCCCGGGGCCGTCACGGTCGTGGGGTCCGACGGGAACGAGGTCGAGGTCCGGGCCTTGAAGGCGCTCAAGGGGGCACGCGCCCCCGCGGCGGCGAGGAGGCTTCTCGAATCGACCGGGGTGCGGGTCGAGGGTGACAGGGACCGGGTGCTCATCGAGACGGACGCTCCCCGGTCTTGGTTCGGGATGTCGTCTTCACGGGTCCGCGTGGACCTCGACATCAAGGTCCCCAAGGGCAGCCGGGTCTCGGTCGACAGCGGGAGCGGCCCGGTCAGGGTCGAGGACACACGCGGGCCCGTGCGGGTCGACACCGGGAGCGGGGGCGTCCTGGTCACCGGAACCAACGGGACCGTCGACGTGGACTCAGGCAGCGGGTCGGTGACGGTCGAGGACGCCAAGGGAGCTCTGAGAATCGACCTGGGGAGCGGTGCAGTGAGTGTCCGTGGGGTGCGCGGGAGCGTGGAGGCCGACGGTTCCAGCGGACCGGTGCGCGTGGCCGACGTCGTGGGCCAGGTGACGGTCGACACGGGGGCCGGCCCGGTCGAGGTGGACCGTGTCATCGGAGACATCTTCGTCGACACGGGGAGCGGTTCCGTCCGCATCACGGGGGCCAAGGGCAGGCAGATTTCTGTCGACACCGGGAGCGGGAGCATCGAGGCCGACTTCGACGTGCATCCTTCCGGAAGGTACACTTTCGACACCGGGAGCGGGCGGATATCCCTCACTGTGCCCGACACGGCGTCCTTCACGCTGGAGGTGGAGACGGGCGTCGGTGGGGTGGACTGCTCCCTTCCTCTCGAGGTCAGCCACCTCAGCCGTACGCGGCTCGAGGGGACCCTCGGCGACGGCAGGGCGCTGATAAGGGCTGACACGTCGAGCGGCCGGGTGACCGTCCGGGGGCGGCCCGGGACTCCGGGCTTCGGGCGGCGCGTCCCGGAGGGCGGGGTCTCGCGGGAGCACCGCGACCTCATCCTGAAGATGGTCGAGGAAGGGCGGATAACGGCGGACCAGGGGAACGAACTGCTTGAGGCTCTCTCCGGCGGCCCTCCGGACGGGGAGT
The DNA here is from genome assembly GCA_913063835.1 of uncultured Eubacteriales bacterium. Taxonomy (GTDB): domain Bacteria; phylum Bacillota; class Sulfobacillia; order UBA995; family UBA9673; genus UBA9673. The sequence goes on along the minus strand of CAJXZV010000050.1, from coordinate 5,302 downwards.
CGGAGGCGGCGGGTGCTCCTCCCGAAGGGACGGTCGGCCCGGCGGGCACCGCCTCGAGGGAGGAGGACGAGGCGCGCCCCGCCGGCACGGCTCCGGAACGGGAAGAGGGAGCCGGGGAGGACGGCCTTCCGCCCGCGGCGAAGTCTGGACCGGCAGTCTCCCACCGAGGAGGGATGTCTTTGGTGAGCGGTGACAGGCCCGACTTCAAGGCTCTTTCAAGGCAGATTCTCGATTGGATGTTCCGGACGAACCCCGTCGAGGCCACCCTGCTGGGGGTGCACGATTACGACGACCGTCTGGGGGAGTTCAGCCGGGAGGCCATCGAGGAGAGGCACGCGCAGGCGAAGGAGTTCCTGGAGGCGGTGAGACGGGTCGACCCGGAAGGCCTCGACCCGGACGACCGCATCGACCGGGAGCTTGTCGAGAGGAAGCTCGAGGAGACGATAAGGCTTCACGAGGACGTCCGGGAGTGGCGGAGGAACCCGTACTACGCGGACCTGCCCACGGTGGGCGTGTACATCCTCATAAGCCGCGATTTCGCCCCGGTCGACGAGAGGCTCGAGGCGGTTCTGGGGCGCCTCAAGGAGACGCCGCGGGTCCTGGCCGAAGGCAAGGCCAACGTCACCGAGCCTGTCCGGGTGTGGGTGGAGACGGCCCGCGAGAGCACGCGAGGCAGCTTGATGTTCCTCAAGACCCTTGTGCCCGCGTTCGCGGCCCGGGCCTCCTCGGACAGCCTCCGGCGTGAGGTCGAGGAGGCCAACGAGAAGGCCGTCGCGGCGGTGGAGGACTACCTCAAGCACCTCGAAGAGCTCCTGCCGGAGTCCCGCCCCGAGTTCGGCGTGGGGCGCGAGGTGTTCGATTTCCTGCTCAGGCGCAGGCACTACCTCGACTATGACGCGGACAGCCTCTACGCCAAGGGCCAGGAGCTCTTCGACGAGACGGTCAGGCAGATGGAGAAGACGGCCCGGGAGATCGATCCCGACCGCACCTGGGAGGACATCGTGGAGGAGCTCAAGGGCAGACATCCCCGGCCCGGAGAGCTGCTCGACGCCTACCGCGGGGCCATGGCCGACGCCAGGCGCTTCGTCGTGGAGCACGGGATTGTAGACCTGCCGCCCGGCGAGGAGCTTCTTGTCGAGGAGACGCCGCCGTTCGCCCGCCCCGTCATCCCCTACGCCGCGTACCTGCCGCCGGCGCCCTTCGAGACCAAACAGCTCGGGCGGTTCTGGGTCACGCCCGTGGATGAGGCGGCTCCCGAGGAGGTCCAGAGGCGGCAGCTCCGCGACCACAACACCTACGGCATACCGGTGACAGCCCTCCACGAGGCCTATCCGGGCCATCACCTCCAGCTCTGCTGGTCCAACCGGCACCGGAGCGACCTCCGGAAGCTGTCCAACAGCACCCTGTTCGCCGAGGGCTGGGCCTTCTACTGCGAGGAGCTGATGGAGGACCTGGGCTTCATCGCCGGTCCCGAGTACCGGCTCATCCGGCTCAAAGACCAGTTGTGGCGGGCCGGGCGGATCATCCTCGACGCGGCCCTGCACACGAGGGGGATGACCGTGGACGAGGCCGTGGACTTCTTCGTGACCAAGGTCCACATGGAGCGTCCGAACGCCCTGGCGGAAGTCAGGCGCTACACCGTCACGCCGACCCAGCCGATGAGCTACCTCATCGGCAAGCTGGAAATCCTCAAGCTCGTCGAGGAGTACAAGGCCCGGAAAGGTCCCGACTTCGACATGCGCACGTTCCACAACGAGCTCTTGAGCCACGGGACGATTCCGCCGGCCGTGGTGAGGCGGGTCATCCTCGGGTAGTCCACGGGCGGCCTCCGGCCGCCGGGACGGGGAGACGGCCCAGGTGGAGCAAGAGAAGCTGGCCATCCTGAAGATGATCGAGAAGGGCCGCGTGACGGCCGAGGAGGGACTCAGGCTCCTCGAGGTGCTGGAGGCCCCGGAGCGGCCGTCACCGCCCCGTGAGCCGCGGCGCCTCCGGCTCACGGTCACCGAGCTCAGGACGGGCCGGCGGCGCGTCCACCTCAACGTGCCGGTGAGCCTGGTGGACCTGGGCCTGCGGCTGGCCGCAAGGACGGCGAACCGGTTCGTGCGGGTGGGCGAACACGAGATCGACCCGGAAGCCGTCGCCGCGGCCATCCGGGAGGGTGGCGTGGGCCGGATCCTGGACCTCACCGACGAGGTCGAGAACGTCAGGGTCGAGGTCTTCCTTGAGTAGGCGGGTGACGGGGGGGAGAGGTCCCGGGTCCGCGGCCGGGGTGCGGCTCGTGGCTTTCGACCTGGACGGGACCTTGATAGGCCCGGACCTGGAACTCCATGACGAGGTCGTGGAGGCTGTGGCCGCCCTCAGGAAGAGGGGGGTCACGGTGGTCATCGTCACCGGTCGCATGCATCGGTCGGCGGAGGCCTACGCGCGGCGTCTGGGGCTCGACGGGCTTCCCCTCGTGAGCTTCAACGGGGCCATGGTCCGGGTCGTCGGCCGGGACGAGACATGGTGGCACAGGCCCATCGCGGCGGTGCAGGCCGTGAGGGTCCTGGACTTCCTGGGCGGGCGCGGCCTGGAGCCCTTGGTCTTCGTCGGCGACCGTCTGTACGCCGGAGCCCCCGACCCGGGCCGGGACCTCCTCTACGCCCGCATCTCAGGGGCGAAGCCCGAGCATGTCGGCGACCTCCGGGCCTACCTTCTCGGACCCCCGCGCCTTGGGCCCACGAAGATGATCCAGGTCGAAGACCCGGGGAGGATGCCCGGACTGTACGCCGCGGCGCGGGCCCGCTTCGCAGGGGAGCTCGCCGTGACGACCTCATACCCCTTCTTCCTGGAGTTCATGCATAGCGACGTCGGCAAAGGGCTGGCCCTGGCCCGGGTCTGCCGGCGGCTGGGCGTCCGGCGGCAGGAGGTGGCGGCCTTCGGGGACGGGTTGAACGACCTGGACATGGTCAGGTGGGCCGGTCTCGGTGTGGCCATGGCCGGGGGGCCTCCCGAACTGCTCGAGGCCGCCGACCGGGTGGTGGACGGGCCTCCCGGCCTAGGCGTGGTCCGGTTCATCGAGGAGAACCTCCTTGGAGGGGATGGATAGCAGACCGTGCCCCTGAAGATAGTCGTCGCCCCGGCGTCCTTCAAGGGCAGTCTCACACCTGTCGCGGCGGCCGAGGCCGTCACCCGTGGGCTCAAGCGGGTCCTCCCCTCGGCCGAGGTGGCCGCCGTTCCCGTCGCGGACGGGGGCGAAGGCACGGTCGAGGTCCTTCGCCTGGCCCTCGGCGGCCGGACGAGGGCGGCCCTGGTGACGGGCCCGCTCGGCTCGGAGACGGTCTCTGCGGCCTGGGCCGTCCTCGACGGCGGCCGCACGGCTGTCATCGAGATGGCCGCCGCGTCGGGCCTGCCGCTGGTTCCCCCGCAGCGCCGGGACCCCATGGTCACCACGACCGCCGGGACGGGGGAGCTCATCAGGGAGGCCCTCGAGGCCGGCTGTCCGCACATCCTGGTAGGCCTCGGGGGGAGCGCCACCGTCGACGGAGGACTGGGGGCGATGCGGGCCCTCGGGGCCGCCCTCTTGGATGCCGAGGGGCGACCGGTCCCCCCCGGGGGGCGGGGCCTTCTGGAGCTGGCCCGTGTCGATGTCTCCGGCCTCGACCGCCGGCTGGCCCGGGTGAAGATCACCGCGCTGTGTGACGTGGACAATCCTCTGCTCGGTCCGGACGGTGCGGCGCGGGTCTTCGGACCCCAGAAAGGCGCGGACGAGTCGGCCGTCGACCTTCTCGAGCGGGGCCTGGAGAACCTTGTGCGCGTGGTCCGCCGCGACCTCCGCCTCGGCTGGGACCCGGGTTCGCTCCCGGGTGGCGGGGCGGCCGGCGGCCTGGGCGCCGCCCTGGCGGCCTTCCTGGGAGCGGAGCTGGTCTCGGGAATCGATTTCGTCATGAAGGCTGTGGGGCTGGCGGAGAGGATCGCCTGGTCGGACCTTGTCGTCACGGGGGAAGGACAGCTCGACGGCCAGAGCCGGCGGGGCAAGGCGTGCGCCGGCGTGGCGCGTGAGGCGCGCCGGACCGGACGCCCGGTCGTGGTCCTGACCGGCTCGGTCCGAGGCGAGGACGAGGCTGTTGCCGCCCTCGGGCTGGACGCCGTCCTCCCGGTCGTTCCCGGCCCGATGAGCCTGGTCCAGGCCATGGACAGAGCCGCCGTGCATGTGGAGGCCGCCGCGGCGAGGCTGGCCCGGCTCCTGGTGGTCGGGAGCCGTCTCGGCCGCGGGGGCGGGCCCGGCTCGGGTCCGTTCTAACCACCGCTTCCGAGGACGGTGCCTACAGCCCAGGTCAGGGCCTGAGCGAACAGGAAGGCCCAGAGGAACGGGGCGAAGCCCCGGTAGGGCCAGAGAAGTCGCGACCTGCCGCGGCCCGGCCGGGATTCGAGACGGCTGCCGGCCCGCGAGCGCAGGGCTTCGGTGAGCCCGCCCAGGTACAGGGGCAGACCCACCGTCAGCCGCAGGACGGTCGCGAGGGTCCTCGTCCTGCGCCGGTAGGGGGCTGACACGGCGGCGGCAAGGAAGAACCAGACGAGTCCGGCCAGGGTCCAGGTCCAGGCGCCGGGTCCGAAGGACAGGGTCAAGGGCCTTGTTCCTCCTCTCCTCCAGGGGCCGCCCCGGCGAGGGTGAAGAAGAGGTGGAGGAAGCCCGCGAGGTGCCTGACCGCGGCCGGTACGAGCCGGGCGGCGGCCGGGGAGAAGTGCTCCTTGTATCCGGGGTGGCGGCAGGCGTCGAGGTGGCGGTCGTACCACGGCAGGGCCTCGTGGGCGGCCAGGTCGACCCAGTCCCGGACATTCCGCCAGTCGAGGACGTGGGGGACGCCGTGCCGGTCCCCTTCCGGTCGGTAGACGGCCTGCCAGCGGTAGGCCCCGCCCGAGGAGGGGGCGAACTCGCGCCATCGTCCGCCCTCCTCGAGCCAGGCCTCGTAGTCCCCGTGGCCGCATCCGGCGACCCCCGCCGCGTGATGAGGCACCCAGCAGTCGGCCAGGAGGTGGGCGGCGCGTCCGAGCTCGTAGGCCGCCGCGGCCCGGCCGGGCCCCGGGGCCGTGACCCGTGCGCCGGCCGGCCCCGCGGTGCCGGAAGCCTCCTCTTGCCAGAGCCTGAGGGCGTCCTTCACCAGGTCCTCGACGGCCGTGGCGGCCGAGAGGCACACACCGCCGTAGCCGCGGTGGGACCATGGATGGTGGAAATGGTAGAGGTGGAGGACATAGCCGCCCGAGGCGGGGTAGTCGGCGTCCACCGTGCCCTGGAGCAAGTGTTCGCCGAGCGAGGCGGGAG
>CAJXZV010000049.1 GCA_913063835.1 uncultured Eubacteriales bacterium | reverse complement strand
GGAGCCGCCGCGGCGCGGGGCGGCGGGGCGCTCCGCCCCGGGCCGGCCGTCGGGCCGGTCCCCGGAGAGGCCGCCTCCTCAGCGGCTCCCGGTCCGACCAGCTCCGTCACCTCCACCTCGAACGTCTCGCCGTCGACGGTCACACGGAACTTGCGGGTCTTCATCTCCCGAGAATCCTCCTTGAAGTCCTGCTCCTCACCCCGAAAGCCCTCCGGTCCCGCATGATGTCGACCCGACCAGCCAGGGCCCAGGTCGACGGTGGGAAGGCCTCGCGCCAGGGCACGGGCGCCACCTTCCTGACAGCACTCACCTCGAAGGGGACGGGCCGCCTCCCCCGGCGGCGGGCCTCGGCTTCCATGTAGGCCGAGATGGCCGCGGCCACAGCCGCGATGCGGGCCGCCTCACGCCGCCTTTGCCGCTCCTGCGGCTCCTGCGGTTCCGGCCGCTCCTTCACGGCCACGCCCGCCGGACCGCGCGGCCCTCCTCCCGCCGCCAGCCGGTCGGCCCCGCCCATCACCCGGCCGAAGAGGCCGATGAGCTTCGACAGGAGGTAGAGGGTGACGAGGACGGTCCCCATCCCCATGACCGCGTCGGCCACACCCTCGCTGAGCCAGGCAGGCAAGGACCTCCTCCTCCCTACACCGGGAAGTTCCCGTGCTTTTTCGGGGGACGGCTCTCCCGCTTGGAGGCGAGGGCCCTGAAGGCCCGGATGAGCTCGGGCCTCGTCTCGGCCGGGTCGATGACCGAGTCGACGTATCCCCGGGCCGCGGCCACGTAGGGGTTCGAGAAACGCGCCCTGTAGTCGGCGACGAGCCTCTCCCTGGTCTCCTTGGGGTTCTCGGAGGCCTTCACCTCGTCGCGGAAGATGATCTCCACCGCCCCGGCCGCCCCCATCACGGCTATCTCCGCCCCCGGCCACGCCAGGGCCATGTCCGCCCCGAGCGACCGGGCGCACATGGCCAGGTAGGAGCCGCCGTAGGCCTTCCTGAGGATGAGCTGCACCTTGGGAACGGTCGCCTCGGAGTAGGCGTAGAGCATCTTGGCCCCGTGCCTGATGATGCCTCCGTACTCCTGCGCCGTGCCCGGCAGGTAGCCGGGGGTGTCGACAACGGTCAGCAGAGGGATGTTGAAGGCGTCGCAGAACCGGATGAACCGGGCCGCCTTGTCCGCCGCGTTGATGTCTATCGCCCCGGCGAGCTCCTTCACCTGGTTGGCGATGATGCCCACGACCCGGCCGTCGAGGCGCCCGAACCCGGTGACCATGTTCTCCGCCCACCAGGCCTGGCTCTCGAAGAAGTCCCCGTCGTCCACCACGGACCGGATGACGTCCTTCACGTCGTATGGCTTGTTGGGGTCGTCAGGCACGACGTCCCTCAGACCTTCGTCGGTCCGCCCGGGGTCGTCGGAGGGCTCGACGGCGGGCGGGTCCTCCAGGTTGTTGGACGGAAGGAAGGAGAGGAGCCGCCTTATCATCCTGAGGCACTCCTCGTCGCTCTCCGCGTAGAAGTGAGCCACTCCGCTCACGCGGTTGTGTGTCGCCGCTCCGCCCAGCTCCTCCATCGAGACCTCTTCCCTGGTCACGGCCTTGATGACCTGGGGCCCGGTGATGAACATCTGGCTGGTCCCGCCGACCATGAAGATGAAGTCCGTCAGCCCCGGGGAGTACACGGCCCCTCCGGCACAGGGCCCCATGATGGCCGATATCTGCGGGATGACACCTGAACAGAGCGTATTGCGGAAGAAGATGCTCCCGTAGCCGTGCAGGGCGTCGACGCCCTCCTGGATGCGGGCCCCGCCGGAGTCGTTGAGACCGACAACCGGGACCCCGGCCGCCCGGGCGAGGTCCAACACCCGGCATATCTTGGCCGCGTGCATCTCCCCCAGGGCCCCGCCCATCACCGTGAAGTCCTGGGCGAAGGCGTAGACGGGGCGGCCTTCCACGAGGCCGTGCCCGGTGACGACCCCCTCACCCGGAGCCTTCACCTGGTCCATGCCGAAGTCATGGCACCGGTGGGTGACGAAGGGGAGGATCTCGCTGAAGGTGCCAGGGTCGAAAAGGATGGAGAGTCTCTCCCGGGCCGTCAGCTTCCCGCGGGCGTGCTGCTTTCTGACCCGCTCGGGGCCCCCTCCGGCAAGGACCTCCTCCCTCCGACGGTGGAGTTCGGCCAGCTTGTCGTTTTTCATCGGAAGACTTCTCCTCACTACGAGGGTTGGGACGGCCTTCAGCCGCGCCGGTGCTCACACAGCTCGATGAGGACGCCGTTGGTGCTCCTGGGATGCAGGAAGGCCACCATGGCCCCCTGTGCCCCGGGCCGCGGTCTCTCGTCGACGAGGGTGTACCCCGCCTCCTTCGCCCGCGCCAGGGCCGACTCCAGGTCCTCCACCTCGAAGGCCACGTGGTGGATGCCTTCCCCCCTGGTCTCGAGGAACTTGGCCACCGCTCCCGCCGTCCCTGTGGGCTCGAGGAACTCGATCTCGGTCTCCCCCACCGGGACGAAGGCCACGGTCAGCCCCCTGTCGGGAAGTGTCTCCCGCCCGGCGGGCCGAAGACCGAGAACCTCGGTGTAGAAGCGGAGAGCGGAGTCGATGTCCCGCACGGCCACCCCGATGTGGCTCACCTTGACCATACCGGCTACTCCTCCCCCACGACCTCGCCCCGGTCCCGTCCGGCCAGGGCCTTCCGGATGAAATCGACGATCTCGGACGTCGAGGAGCCGGGCCCGAAGACGGCCCGGACCCCGGCCTCCTCCAGGGCGGCCACGTCGGCCGCCGGGATGATCCCCCCGCCGATCACGAGGACGTCACCCCTTCCCCTCTTCCGGAGTTCCTGGACGACCCTCGGGAAGAGGACCCTGTGGGCTCCGGAGAGGGAGCTCAGCCCCACCACGTCCACATCCTCGTCAACGGCGGCCTGGGCGATGGTCTCCGGCGTCTGGCGGAGGCCCGTGTAGACGACCTCCATCCCGGCGTCCCGGAGGGCCCTCGCGACCACCTTGGCCCCCCGGTCGTGCCCGTCGAGCCCGGGCTTGGCCACGAGCACCCTCACCGGCCGACGCCCGGCTCCTTCCCGTGTCCCGGCTTCAGACTCCCTGCCGGCCATCGGCGCCACCTCCTTCTCCGGTCATCCCTGCGCCGCCGAGGCCCGGTACTCCCCGAACACCTCGCGCAGGACCCCGCATATCTCGCCCAGTGTGGCGTACTCCCTCACGGCCTCGATGATGGCCGGCATGAGGGGTGCCCCGGGCTCCTGTGCCGCCCGACGGAGGGCCTCGAGCCGGGCCCGGACGGCCTCCGCGTCCCGACGGGCCTTGACCGCGGCGAGGTTCCGGCGCTGCCTCTCCTCGACCTCAGGGTCCACCTCGAGAAGCGGCGGCACCTTGTGCTCCCCGGTCACGAACTCGTTCACCCCGACGACCGTCCGCGTCCCGTCCTCCACCATCTTCTGGTGGCGGTAGGCGCTGTCCTCGATCTCCCTCTGGATGAATCCCTTCTCGATGGCGGCCACGGCCCCGCCGAGGCGGTCGATCTCGCGGATGTAGTCCATGGCCTCGGCCTCGATGCGGTCGGTGAGGCTCTCGATGAGGTAGGACCCTCCCAGAGGGTCGACCGAGTCGGCGACCCCGCTCTCGTGAGCCAGGATCTGCTGGGTCCGGAGGGCCACCATCACCGACTCCTCGCTCGGGAGGGCCAGGGCCTCGTCGAAGGAGTTGGTGTGAAGGGACTGGGTGCCGCCCAGGACGGCGGCCAGGGCCTCGAGGGTGGTCCTGACGATGTTGTTCAGCGGCTGCTGGGCGGTGAGGCTCGAGCCGGCCGTCTGGGTGTGGAAGCGGAACATCCAGGACCTGGGGTCCTTCGCCCCGACCCGCTCGCGCATGAGCCGGGCCCACAGACGGCGCGCGGCACGGAACTTCGCGACCTCCTCGAGGAAGTCGATGTGGCTGCCCAAGAAGAACGACAGCCTGCGGGCGAAGACATCCACGTCCAGCCCGGCGGCGACGGCCGCCTCGACGTAGGCCAGGCCGTTGGCCAGGGTGAAGGCGACCTCCTGCACCGCCGTGGCTCCCGCCTCCCGGATGTGGTATCCGCTGATGCTTATCGTGTTCCAGGTCGGAAGGTGTTCGGCGCAGTAGGCGAAGAGGTCGGTGACCAGGCGCATCGAGGGGCCCGGCGGGAAGATGTAGGTCCCCCGCGCGACGTACTCCTTGAGGATGTCGTTCTGGACCGTCCCCGAGAGCCTCTCGAGCGGGGCGCCCTGGCGCTCGGCCAGCACGATGTACATCGCCAGGAGGACCGAGGCCGGGGCGTTGATGGTCATCGAGGTCGACACTTCCGAGAGAGGGATGCCCTCGAAGAGCGTCTCCATGTCGGCCAGGGTGTCGATGGCCACCCCGACCCTGCCCACCTCGCCCTCGGCCATGGGGTGGTCGCTGTCATAGCCGACCTGGGTGGGAAGGTCGAACGCGACCGAGAGACCTGTCTGCCCCTGCTCCAGGAGATACCTGAACCGCTGGTTGGTCTCGGCCGCCGAGCCGAACCCGGCGTACTGCCGCATGGTCCAGAGCCGCCCCCGGTACATGGTCGGCTGGACCCCTCTTGTGAAGGGGTACTCGCCCGGGAAACCCTCGTCCCGGAGGTAGTCATGCCCGGCCAGCTCGGTCGGCGTGTAGACCCGCTCCAGCTCGATGCCTGAGACGGTCTCGAACCTTTCCCGCCGTTCCGGACGGCGGGCGAGGACCTTGGCGAGCGTCTTCTCCTCCCAGCGGCGGCGGGCCTCACGAAGGCCGGTGCGTTCCGTCTCTCTGGGTCTGTCCGTCACTTCCGTCCACCTCCAGCGTCCGGCGGCGCCTCGCCGGGGTCATGGTTCGCCGCAGGCCGGGGGGCGCCCCTGCCTGCCGCGGCCCGGAGGTGCGCGCCGGCCGCGGTCCCCAGTGAAGGGGGCCGGGGCTAGCTAGGCTCCCCCGGCCCCCTCCGAACTCTGAACATCCGCGGAGCGTGGGCTCTCCCCTTAGTCGAGCCAGCCCCTGACCTTCATGGCCTCGGCCACGCGGTTGACGGCGACCATGAAGGCCGCCCGCCTCATGGTCACGTTCTTGGTCCTGTGCATCTGGTAGACCGCGTCGAAGGCCCGGGCCATCATGACCCTCAGCTTCTCGTTGACCTCTTCCTCGGTCCAGTAGTAGTTCATGATGTTCTGGACCCACTCGAAATAGGACACGGTCACGCCGCCGGCGCTGGCCAGGATGTCGGGGATGACGAAGACACCCTTCTCGGCCAGAATCTCGTCGGCCTCGGGGGTCGTCGGGCCGTTGGCGGCCTCGCTGATGATCGCCGCCTTGACCCCCTGGGCCACCTCGGCCGTTATCTGGTTCTCCAGCGCGGCCGGGATGAGTATCTCACACTCGAGCTGGAGAAGTTCCTCGTTGGAGACAGGCTCCGAACCCGGGAAGCCGACGACAGACCCTGTCTTCTCCTTGTGCTCGAGAACCGCCCTCGGGTCGAGGCCTTCCGCCCGGTAGATGCCGCCCTTGGAGTCGTTGACGGCGATGACCTTGGCCCCCATGTCGTGGATGAGGCGCGCGGCGACACTGCCGGCGTTCCCGTACCCCTCGACGACCACGCGGGCCCCGTCGAGCTTGATCCCGAGGCGCTTGCAGGCCTCGACGGCACAGGTCACGCAGCCGCGCCCGGTGGCTTCGTTCCGGCCCGCCGACCCGCCGAGGATGAGGGGCTTGCCGGTCATGAGGCCGAACGCGTTCCTCTCCCGCATCCGGCTGAACTCGTCGACCATCCAGGCCATTATCTGCGGGTTCGTATAGACGTCCGGGGCGGGGATGTCCTTCTCGGGACCCACGATCTGGGAGACGTTGCGGATATAGCCCCGGCTGAGCTCCTCGAGCTCCCTCTTGGAGAGTTCCTTCGGGTTGCAGATGATGGCGCCCTTGCCCCCGCCGTAGGGCAGGCCGAGGACGGCGCACTTGAAGGTCATCCACATCGAAAGAGCCTTGACCTCGTCGACGGAGACCTCCGTGAAGAACCGTAGGCCGCCCTTTGTCGGTCCGAGGGCGTCGTTGTGCTGGGACCGGAAACCGGTGAAGACGCGCACGGTCCCGTCGTCCATGACGACCGGGATGCTGACCTCGAGCACACGGAGAGGTTGCTTCAGGATCTCGTAGACGGCATCCGGCAGACCCAGCTCGGTGACCGCCCAGCGCACCTGCTTCTGCGCGATGAGGAATGGGTTCAGCGTCTCTTCAGTTCGGGCCAAAGCCTGTCCCCCCACTAAGAATGAGAGATTGTGACTTCAGGTACTATTACGTGTCCTCCCGACCGCGTGTTTCGGCCGACAGGCCCTTTTCGGCCAGGCGGTGACCCGCCTCCAGAGCCCTCAGGTTCAGCTCCTCGGTGCCCGCCGGGACCCGGGCCCTGACCGCCTCCCGGGCGCCCTCCCGGCTCACGACACCTGTGAGAGCCACCAGGACCCCGACCGCGACCACGGAGGCGACGATCTCCCGGCCGAGCTCGTCACGGGCCACACCGCTGATGGGGAGCTCGAAGACCCTCGCGTCGACCTCCGGCACCTCGTGGACGTGGGTGGTGTCAACGACCAGGAGGCCTCCCGGCCTGACGGTCGCGGCGTAGCGGTCGGCCGCCTCCTGGCTCATGACGAGGAGCACGTCGGGCACGGTGACCTTCGGATACCGGATGGGCTGGTCGCTGATGATGACTTCGGCCTTGCTCGCGCCGCCGCGGGACTCCGGCCCGTAGACCTGGCTCTGGACCACGTTCCGGCCGTCGATGACGGCCGCCTCGGCCAGTATTATCCCCGCCAGGATGAGGCCCTGACCACCCGCACCGCTCAGCCTCACCTGCCAGGTGCCGGACATCCGGACTCACCCCCTTCACGGTAGCCGGCGAGGGCGATGATCCGGTCGTACTCCTCCGTGTACTCGAGCTCCTCCGCGTCGCGGAAGACGCCCACGGTGAACTTGCCCTCGAGCTCCTCCGGGGTCATCCTCGCGGCCCGCTCGACGGGGACCGCCCTCTCCTTCTGCCACCGCAGGAGGTCCACGCCCCGCGGCATCTTGTTCCTCCGGCCGAAGTAGGTGGGACACTGGGTGACAGCCTCGATGAAGGCGAAGCCCTTGTGCCTGAGGCCCCCGGCGATGTAGTCGGCCAGCCTCGCCGGGAAGTAGGCGGCCCCCCGGGCCACGTAGGTGGCCCCGCAGCCGGCGGCGAGGGCGCAGAGGTCGAACGGCCGCTCGATGTGGCCGTAGGGCGCCGTGGTCGCCATGGCGTGGTAGGGGGTCATCGGGGAGTACTGGCCGCTGGTCATCCCGTAGATGGAGTTGTTGAAGCACACCACGGTGATGCCCATGTTCCGGCGGCAGGCGTGAACGAAGTGGTTGCCTCCGATGGCCGCCAGGTCCCCGTCGCCGGTGATGACGATGACCTCGAGCTCAGGTCTTGCCAGCTTGATGCCGCTGGCGAAGGCGATGGCCCGGCCGTGTGTGGTATGCACCCCATCGAAGTTCAGGTACCCGGCCGCCCGGGCGGCGCACCCGATGCCTGAGACGACCACGACACGCCGGGGGTCAAGCTCAAGCCTCATGATCGCCCTCACCAGAGCGCCCAGGACGATACCGTGGCCGCACCCCGGGCACCACAGGTGGGGGAAGCGGTCCACCCTGAGGTAGGAGAGCACGTCGGTCCGCCCGCTCCCGTCTTCCGGTGCCACCAAGTCAACTCCCCCTCTGTCCGGTGATCTCGGCGGCGATCTCCGCCGGGGTGATGAGCTCCCCGTCGACCCGACCGTAGTGCCTCACCGGGCAGCGGCCGCCCACGGCTCTCTCCACCTCGCGCGCGACCTGGCCGAGGTTCATCTCCACGACGAGTATCTCGCCGCCGCCGGCGGCGAGTCCGGCGGCGAGCCGGCAAGCCTCGTCCGGGAACGGCCACAGGGTGACCAGACGCAGGAGGGCCACGTCACGGCCCTCCGCCGCCAGCCCGCGGCAGGCCTCCTCGGCGCTCCGCGCCACCGCCCCGTAGGCCACGACGACGGTGCGGCCGGCCCCTCTCCCCCGCCCCTCGGCGAGTCCCTCCGGAAGCGCCGGGCCGGAGTGCTCACCCACCGTCCACTCCACCTTGGTCAGCTCGCGCCGCCTCCGCTCGACCTTCCGGTGGAGGCGCCTGACGAGCTCCTCGGCCTTGGAGCCCTGGTGAAGCGGGTAGCCCCGCTCGTCGTGGTGGAGGCCTGTCACGTGGTAACGGTAGCCGTCTCCGAACCTCGCCATGGGCGGGACATCGTCGGGGCCCGGGCGGTAGGCAAGGAAGTCCGGATGTCCCGGAGGAAGGTCAGGGGCCGGGCGGTCCCAGATGACGACGTCGTCATCCCGGGGCAGGATGACGTTCTCCCGCATGTGGGCGACCACCTCGTCCATGAGGAGGACGGCCGGCACTCTCAAGACCTCCGACCAGTTCACACACTCGATGACGAGGTCATAGGTCTCCTTGACCGAGGAGGGGCACATGACGACGACAGGATGGTCCCCGTGGGTTCCCCAGCGGGCCTGCATGACGTCCCCCTGGGCGGGTGATGTCGGCAGTCCTGTCGAGGGACCCGCCCTCTGGACGTTGACGATGACGCACGGTACCTCGGCCATGGCCGCATAGCCGATGTTCTCCTGCTTGAGGGAGAAGCCCGGGCCGCTGGTGGCGGTCATGGCCTTCCGGCCCGCGAGCGACGCCCCGATGACAGCGGCCATGCTGGCTATCTCGTCTTCCATCTGGATGAACTTCCCGCCGACCTGCGGGAGGAGCCTGGCCAGAATCTCGGCTATCTCGGACGAAGGTGTTATCGGGTAGCCGGCGAAGAACCGGACACCCGCCGTGACGGCCCCCCTCGCGCAGGCCTCGTTACCTTGAAGGAGGGCCGGGCGATCAGCTCTTCGGGGCACGTCTCTTCCTCCGGACGCTCACCGCGAAGTCGGGGCAGAGCTGCTCACATATCTGGCAGGAGCTGCACTCTTCGGGGCGGGCGATGATAGGGTGACCTTCCTCATCGGCGTCGAAGACCTTCTTGGGGCAGAACTCGATACAGATACCGCAGGCCTTGCACCACTCACGTCTGATGCTGACAGGCGGCTCCACGGGCTCCGTCACCGGAGACCGTGAGTCGGCCTCGGCTTCGTTGGGCATCTCCCGGCTTCCCCTCCTGGTTCCTCGGTTGCCGCGTTCTGGTGGTCTAGTCGCGGACCGAGGCGATTCCGGTCCGGTCCATCTCTATCTCGACCTTGTCGGCGATCTTTACAACGATGAAGTCCTTCTTGACCAAGGTTATGACGCCCCGGATACCGCCGACGGTGACGACCTTGTCACCCTTCTTGAGGTTGTCGAGCATCTCTTTCCTCTTCTTCTGCTCGATGGACTGAGGGCGCCAGATAAGAAGGTAGAAAACAACGAAGATGATGATGAAGGGGAGAGCGAGACCGAAAAGCTGGCTCAGGTCAGTGGACAATCCCGGTGTCCTCCTTCTCCGGTCCGCCAGGTGGCCGCGGACCTCTTGGGGCTTCGGCGGCTATGAAGCAAACCCTCCTAGAAACTCCTGTGACCACTCCTCGAACCGTCCCGAGAGCACCGCCCGCCTGGCCTCGGCCAAGAGCCGGTGCAGGAAGTGCAGGTTGTGGTGGGTCAGGAGCACAAGCCCGAGGATCTCCTTGGCCGAGACGAGGTGTCTTATGTAGGCCCGGGTGAAGTTCCGGCAGGTGTAGCACCCGCACCCCTCCTCGAGCGGGCCGAAGTCCTCCGCGTAGGCGGCGTTGCGGACGACCACGTTGCCCCGGCGCGTCATGGCCGTCCCGTGCCGGCCGAGGCGGGTCGGCAGGACGCAGTCGAACATGTCGACCCCCCTGGCGATGACGGCCACCATCTCCGCCGGGGTCCCGAGGCCCATGAAATAGCGCGGCCTGTCGGGCGGGAGATGCTCTGTCGTGGCCTCCACCGCGGCCAGCATCTCCTCGCGGCTCTCGCCGAGCCCGAGTCCTCCGATAGCATACCCGTCGAACCCGAGGGAGGCAAGGGCCTGGGCGCTCTCCCGCCGCAGGTCGGCATGTAGTCCGCCCTGGACGATGCCGAACAGACCGCGGCCCGGAGGACGCGGCCCGACCCTCTCCAGCGACCGCCGGGCCCAGGCGACGGTCCGCTCGACCGCCCGGCCGACGACCTCCCGGGGAGCATCGGAGGGCGGGCACTCGTCGAGGACCATCATGATGTCGGACCCGAGGACCATCTGGATGTCCATGACCTTCTCCGGAGACAGGAAGTGCTCCGAACCGTCTATATGGGACCGGAACAGAACGCCCCGGTCATCCACCTTCCGGAGTGCGGCCAGGCTGAAGACCTGGTAGCCGCCGCTGTCGGTCAGGATGGGCCCTTCCCACCCCATGAAGGCGTGAAGCCCCCCCGCCTTGCGGATGACCTCCACGCCGGGGCGGAGGTAAAGATGGTAGGTGTTCCCCAGGAGGATGCGGGTCCCGACCTCACGCAGCTCGCGCGGGCTGATTCCCTTCACCGTCCCCTGGGTCCCCACGGGCATGAACACGGGGGTCTCCACTCTGCCGTGAGCCGTCTCGAGCACCCCGGCGCGCGGGCCGGTGGATCCTGCGCCCGCGGCGACGACCGTGAACCTCATAAGGGCCTCTCCTCCTCCGGTGGTCGACCCGTGCCCGCCGGGTCGCGGCCCGACGGCGGGAAGACGAGCATGGCGTCCCCGAAGCTGTAGAAGCGGTACCTCAGCCGGACCGCCTCCCCGTAGGCGGCCATGACCCGCTCCGTCCCGGCGAAGGCGGCCACAAGCATGATGAGGGTCGACCGGGGAAGGTGGAAGTTGGTCAGGAGAACGTCGACGACCCGGAAGCGGAACCCGGGGTAGATGAAGAGGGACGTCTCGCCGCTCCCAGGTCTCACCAGGCCGGGGCGGTCCGGGTCGGCCGCGGACTCGAGGGTCCTGACCACGGTCGTCCCGCAGGCCACGACCGCCCCGCCCCGCTCGCGGCAACGGGTGACGGCCTCGGCCGTCTCCGCCGGGACCTCGTACCACTCGCGGTGCATCCGGTGGTCCTCGACGTTCTCCTCCCGGACGGGCCGGAAGGTGTCAAGACCGATGTGAAGCGTGACCCAGGCCCGGGACACCCCCTTGTCGGAGAGTCTGCGCATGACCTCCGGCGTGAAGTGCAGGCCGGCCGTCGGCGCCGCCACCGAACCCGGACGCCTGGCGTAGATGGTCTGGTAGCGCTCAGGGTCCTCCAGCGCGCGGGTGACGTACGGAGGCAGGGGGACCCGGCCGAGCTCCTCCAGAACCCGGCCGAAGCTCTCCCTCTCGCGCACGGTCGTGAAGGAGAGGATTCTGCCGCCGGCCTCCGTCCGGGCCTCGACCCGGGCCCTGAGACGCGGGGTGTCCGGGTCTTCCCCGAAGACGAGTTCGGAGCCCGGCTTCACCCTCCGGCCCGGCTTCACCAGGGCCTCCCACCTCACGACGTCCCCCCGGTCGTCGCCGGCCGCCCCACGAGGACCTGCCGCCGGACGCAGGAGGAGCACCTCCACACGGCCGCCGGTCGTCTTCCACCCGAGGAGGCGTGCGGGGATGACCTTCGTCTCGTTGAACACGACGAGGTCGCCGGGTTCCAGGTAGTCGGGGAGGTCGCGGAAGGTGCGGTGCTCGAGCGCCGGCCGTCCGGCTGCTCCGGCGCGGGAGCCCAAGACCAGAAGGCGCGAAGCGTCGCGGGGCTCGACCGGCTCCTGGGCGATGAGTTCAGGAGGAAGGTCGTAGTCGAAGGTATCGGTCTTCAACAGGACACCCCTGCCGGGCAGGCTTCCCGCGGCGGGCCGCCCCTAGTATGCGGCAGAGGTCGGCCGCCTCTCCGGGGGTTCGCCGCCGGCCGGGGAAGTCCTCCGCCCGACGCCCGGGCCGTCAGGCTCCTCCCTCCTGGCCCTCAGGCCCAGGCTCGTCCGGAGCATCCCCGGGGTCGGGGAGCTCGGGGAGCCACCCCGGGCCAGGAAGCTCCGGCACCCACCCCGGGCCCAGGCCGGGGACGCCGGGTCCGGTCCTGCCCCGGCCCTTCCCCGGCGGCCAGTCGCCGGCCTCGCCCCAGGGCCAAGGCCTCTTCCCCTGTCCGTGACCGGGTCCGCGGTCGAGGTCGGGCCCGTGGCCGCGGCCGGATTCGCGGTCGGGGTCGGGCCCGTGGCCGCCGCCGGCCCCTTCGTCCGGGGCGCCGTCCTCACCGGTCCCGGCCCCGCCGTCGGCGCCATCCGGGACGTCTTGAGCGGGAGGCCCCTCCTCGTGGCGCCCAGGCCCGGAGCGTCCCCTGAACCCCTCTTCGAACTTCTCCTTGAACTTCTCGGCGAGCTTGGAGACCTGGCGGCATTCGTGCGCCTCGCGGAGCACCGCCCCAGGGTGACCGCCCGCAGCCAGGATGGCCCGGCCGACCCCTTGGGCGAAGTCCTCCGGCTCCACGTCGAGCCCGGCCTCTTCCGCCACGAGGAAGACGGCGTAGCGGCCCGTGGAAAGACCCAGCCGGCGCGCCTCCTCGCGCATCGAGGCCCTGTCGGCCACGACGGTCTCCACCGTGACCGACGGTCCGTCCGGTGTCGGCGGGCCGAAGCGCTCGGCCAGACGCTCCTTGACACGTTCGAGCCTCTGCACGAGCCCCGGCGGGACCTGCTGACCGGCCTTGACCGGAACGACGGCCACGAGCATGTACGCGTCTTGACGGCGGTCAAGGAAACCGAGGTCCTCGGCGGCCGAGGTGATGTCCATGACGACCTCGTCGACCGGGCGTCCGGACCAGTCGACAGAACCGAGGACGGCCTCACCCTCCGCGTTCAAGGACTCCGCACCGACGACCCTGTCCCAACGGTTCACGCCCAGCTCCAGACTCGGGTTGATGTCGACCGTCACACAGGCGACAGGGCTGCCGGAGGCGAGGACGTACCCCACGGCAAGGGGAACGCTGATGACCAGAAGACAGACGGCGGCCGCGGCGGCCAACACCGCGAGAGCCGGCCGCCGCATCCCGAGGGGCCGGAGCACCCGTGCAGGCTCCAGCAGGACCTCCCGCCCCTCCTCGTCACCGGGACGGCACCTCACCCTCACGAAACGTCCGTCGCGGGTGAGGGCGACGCCCACGGCCCCCGAGACCTCCAGGAGAAGGGCCCGCTTCCCGCCGTCGTCTAGCTTCCGCGTCATCTCAGATACTCCTTAAGGTGCGGCAGGTCTTCCGTCAGGATGATGGCCACGGCGATGATGTATTTCCTGTGCCGCTCGAGTGTCTTGCGGCTCACGCCGGTCAGGCGGTCGAGGCTCTTCAGGGGCAGTTCCCTCCGCCGCCTGAGGTGGTCCATCAGCTCGGGTCTCTCCGCCAGCCTGCGGGCCGCCTCGATCGCCCTCCGGCGGGCGTCTTCGTGCCGGGGAGAGATGCGGACGAGCTCGTCGAGAGAGATGTCGAAGGAGGCCAGGAGTTCTCGGTAGCGCAGGACCTCCTCGCGCCTCTCGTTCCGCTCCTCCCACTCACGGTGCGCCGTCTCGGCGGCCAGCACCTGCGCCGCCTCGAGCCCCGCCGTCGCGTCGACGGCCGCCCCGGCCGCACCCGGCGCTCCCCCGCGTCCGTCGTCGGAGTCGGCCAGAGACCCCACGGGGACCTCCCGGCACCTGGACCTCTTCTTCCGGAAGTCGTCGATGAGGCGGCGCCTGACGACCGCCCTGACGAAACCCAGGAAACTGGCCCCGCGTCCCGGGTCGTAGCTGTCGATGGCCTCGTTGAAGGCCAGAAGCGCGACGCTCGCCTCGTCGTCACGGCCGAGTTCGACGTAGCTTCCGCTCACCTCTGAGGCGACCTTGAGCGCGAAGGGCACGTAACGCTCGATGAGCGCCTCCCGGGCCGCGGTGTCGCCACCCCGGGCCCTGGCCAGAAGTCCGTCCGGGCCGTCAAGAGGCGCCGAATCGCACCCTCTTCCGGTCCTGCCGCCCGCGACCGCGGCGTCCGGTCCCCGGCCTGCCGGAGTGGACCCCAAAGCGCACACCTCGTTCACCAGAGTAGTTCGCCGCGTCTTGCTTGAAACTGGGGGTCGGCGTTCCTCGCCCGTCGGACCGTCCCGACCGGTTCTCCCGGTCAAGGCCGCCTTTCACGCCATCCCACGGTCAGGGACGTCTCAGGAGGTTCAGGATGACGGTCAGGATGAGGCTGAGGAGTATCGCCGTCGTCACAGGGAAGAAGAAGGTGAAGTTCCCCCGCCTTATGACTATGTCGCCCGGCAGACGGCCCAGGCCCAGACTCGACCCGAGATGAAGGAGAAGCCCGAGTCCGACCAGGACCACACCGGCGACGATCAGGAACCGTCCCAGCCCGTCAAGACCGGGGACGTTCATACCGTTCCACCTCACTCCACAGACAGCCGCAGTAGGGCTGACGGTACAGGCCCATCTCCCGCGAGGCCGCCACCCCTTCCTTCCAGCCCGGCCTGAAGTCCCGGTAAAGGAAGGCCACCCTGCCGCCCGTGCGGGCCGCGGCCGCCTCCCCCGCCCGGCGGACCTCGTCGTGGAGTTGGTAGGGGCTGACCAGCAGGGTCGTCGTGAACGCCGGGAAGCCCCTCCTTGAGGCCTCCTCGGCGGCGGCTCCGAGCCGCAGGTCGTAGCAGGCCCGGCAGCGGCGCGCCCGGTCCCCGTGGATGTCGAGCGTGGCCCGCAGGTGCTCTTCGGGACGATAATCCCCACCTGTGACGACCTCCAGACCCACCCGCCCGGCGAAGTCCCTGAGGGCGTCCAGACGGCGCCGGTGCTCCCGGGAAGGCTGGATGTTGGGGTTGTAGAAGAACGCCGTCACCCTGAAACCCTCCTCGACGAGCGCCCGGTGGGGATGGACGGCGCACGGACCGCAACAGGTGTGGAGGAGGATGCGCTCCGGTCCTTCCATCTATTCCCCTCCCGTCCCGTCCCACAGGGCCGGCTGAGCGGCGTCCTCGCGGACCAGACGGGCCGGCGGGCGCCGCCCGAGGTGCCGGTAGGCCGCGGCGGTCAGCACCCTCCCGCGCGGGGTCCTCTTGATGAACCCGAGCTGGAGGAGGAAGGGCTCGTAGACGTCCTCGACCGTCTGGGCCTCCTCGCTCACCGCGGCCGAAAGGGTGTCGAGGCCCACGGGCCCGCCGCCGAACTTGTCGGCCATGGTCGCGATGAGACGGCGGTCGACCGGGTCGAGACCCAGCTCGTCTATCTCGAGCAGGCGCAGCCCCTCTCTGGCCGCCTCGGCCGTGATGCGGCCCGGCCCCTTGACCTGGGCGTAGTCGCGCACACGACGGAGCAGGCGGTTGGCGACCCGGGGCGTTCCCCGGGAGCGCCTGGCTATCTCCAGGGCTCCCTCCGGGTCGAGCTCGATGCCGAGGATCGCCGCCGAGCGCGTGACGATGCGGACAAGGTCCCTCTCCTCGTAGAAGCCGAGGCGGCAGACCACCCCGAACCTGTCGCGCATGGGCGAGGTGAGCTGACCCGCCCGCGTCGTGGCCCCGATGAGAGTGAACCTCGGCAGGTCGAGCCTTATGGACCTCGCGCTCGGCCCCCGCCCGATGATGATGTCGAGGGCGAACTCCTCCATGGCCGGGTAGAGTATCTCCTCGACGGCGCGGCTCAGCCGGTGGACCTCGTCGATGAAGAGGACGTCGAAGTCGCTGAGGTTGGTGAGGATGGCGGCGAGGTCTCCCGGCCGCTCGACGGCGGGGCCGGAGGTCACCCGGAGGCCGACCTTCATCTCGTTGGCGATGACGTAGGCCAGGGTCGTCTTGCCCAGGCCGGGGGGGCCGTAGAGAAGGACGTGGTCGAGCGGCTCCTTCCGCTCCAGAGCCGCCCGGATGAAGATCTTGAGCCTCTCGACGACCTCGCCCTGGCCGATGTAATCGGCGAAGGAACGGGGCCTGAGCCCGGTCTCCACGTTGCCCTCGTCGGCCGCCGCCCTGGCGGACACCAGCCTGTCGTCCTCAGCCTTGAGGTCACCTTTGCGGGACACCGCGTCACCGCCGCTTCACCGACCCCGTGTCCGGGGGTCAGAGTCTCTTCAGACCGGCCTTCAGGAGCTCGCTCACCCCGGCGCCCTCTCCAAGCTCCTTCCTGGCCTGCCGGATGGCCGCGGCCGCCTCGGCGCGGCCGTAGCCGAGGGTCGCGAGGGCCTCGATGGCCTCCTCCACCGGGTCCTCGGGCACCGGGGCCGCGGCCAGGTCCGCGACCAAGGGAGGGCCCTTGCGGGGAGCGAGCTTGTCCCTCAGCTCGACGACGAGCCGCTGGGACAGCTTCCGCCCCACCCCGGGCAGGCGTCCCAGCCCATCGACATCCTCGAACACCACCATCTCAAGGAAGCGCCGCGGCCGGCAGGCCGAGATGATGCCCAAGGCCACCTTCGGCCCGACCCCCGAGACCGAGAGAAGGAGGTCGAACAGCCTGGCCTCCTCGCTGGTGCCGAAGCCGAAGAGGCTGAGAGCGTCTTCGCGGACATGGAGCCTCGTGTGGAGGAGGACCTCGCCCCCGTCGTCCGGCAGGGCCGACGGCGACGAGTCGGGGGTGAAGACCTGAAAGCCGACCCCACCGACGTCCACGACGACGTAGCCGTCGCCACGCTCCACGAGGCGCCCCCTCAGGGTCCGTATCACGGCCTCACCCCGCGCCCGACGCCGCACCCCGGAACCCCCGGCCCGCCGGGGGGAGA
>CAJXZV010000048.1 GCA_913063835.1 uncultured Eubacteriales bacterium | reverse complement strand
CGCGAGCCCCAACGAGGGCTCGTCGAGGAGCATCATCCTGCGCCCGCTCATGAACGCCCGCCCGACAGCCAGCATCTGCTGTTCGCCACCGCTCAGCGTCCCGGCCTTCTGGTTCATGCGCTCCTTGAGGCGCGGGAAGATGGAGAAGACCCGTTCGAGGTCGCGTTCTATGGCCGCGCGGTCGCGCCGTGCGTAGCAGGCCAGTCGGAGGTTCTCCATGACCGTGAGGTTGTCGAAGAGGCGCCGCCCCTCGGGGACATGGGAGATGCCGAGTCGGCTGACCACCTTCTCCGGCGGGAACTTCAGGAGGTCGAGGCCCATATAGGTCATCCTGGTCCCGTGCTCCACCGGCACGAGGCGCGAGATGGCCCGAAGCGTCGTGCTCTTGCCGGCACCGTTGGCTCCGATGATGCAGACGATCTCCTGCTCGTCCACCTGGAAGGATATCCCATGGAGAGCCTTTATCCCGTCGTAGGAGACGTGGAGGTTCTCCACCGACAGCAGCATCAGGCGACCACCTCCACTTCCCTGCCGAGGTAGGCCTCGATGACCGCGGGGTCGGCGCGGACCTCGTCCGGGGTCCCCTCGGCGATGACCTCGCCGAAGTTGAGGGTCTGGACCACCTCGCACAGTTCCATGACCACTCTCATGCGGTGCTCGATGAGGAAGATGCTCATCCCCAGTCGGTCATGGACCTGGCGGATGATGTCGATCATCTCCTTCAGTTCCTCCGGGTTCATGCCGGCGGTGGGTTCGTCGAGAAGGAGGACCTTGGGTTCAGTGGCCAGGGCCCTGGCCATCTCGACCCGCCTCTGCACACCGTAGGGCAGGTTGGTCACGACCTGGTCGGCCCAGCGGGCGACACCCACCATCTCCAGGAGGCTGTAGGCCTTCCGCTCGATCTCCGCTTCCTCCCAGCGGCGCCGGGCCGTCCCGAAGAACGCGCCGACCAGCCCGTAGGTTATCTGCGAGTACTGGGCGACCTTGACGTGTTCGAGGACCGTCATGTGCCGCCACAGCTGCATGTTCTGGAACGTGCGGCTGATGCCCAGAGCGGCGATACGGTGTGGCCTCATGCCCGTGATGTCCCGTCCCTCGAAGAGGATGCGGCCCTCGGTCGGCCTGTAGACACCGGTTATGAGGTTGAAGACGGTCGTCTTGCCGGCTCCGTTAGGTCCGATGAGCCCCCGTATCTGGCCGGGCTCAAGGACGAGGTTGTAGTCCTTCACGGCCCGGAGACCGCCGAAGTGGTGGGTCAGGTTCTCAATCCTGAGCAGCGACATGGGGAACCCCTCTCCGTCTCGTGGGTGCGCCTTTCGGCCTGACGAGGCTGACCATGTCGAACTCCCTGAAGGCGATGAGGCCCGTCGGCCGGAAAATCATGACCAGGATGAGCAAGACCGGGATGATGATCCACTTGTAGATCTCCAAGGGCCGGAGGGCCTCACTGAAGAGCATGAACCCCACGCCCCCGGCCGCGGACCCGACGACCGAGTTCAGGCCGCCGAGGTAGACCATTGCCAGGAGCTCCGCCAGCTTCTGAAGGCCGAAGCCCCCGGGGTTGACGTACCTCATCACGTGGGCGTAGAGACCTCCGGCCACCCCCGCCCAGAAGGCGGCGAAGAGGAAGGTGACCATCTTCGTCCGCCGCGTGTCCACCGTCATGGCCTCGGCCGCACCCTCGCCGTCGCGGACGGCGTTCAGGGCCTTGCCCATGGTGGAGCGGACGAAGCTGTTTATCATGGCCACACACGCCACCGCCCAGACGAAGACGGTGGTGAGGCCGGCCCAGTCGGGCTGGCCCATGAAGCCCCGCGCCCCCCCGACGACCTCCAGGTTCTCGATGAGGCTCTTGACCACCAGCATGAAGGCGAGCGAGATGATGGCCAGGTAGTCGCCTCTCGTCCTGAACGACGGGATGGCCACCGTCAGAGCCCCCAGCGAGGCGACCAGCCCGCCCGCGATGAGGGCCAGCGGGAATAAGAACGGGCCCAACGCCGACGGCAAGAGCGGCGGGCCGAACCTCTCGCTGCCGACGAAGGCCACCACCGTCAGCACGGAAGAAGTGTAGGCACCCAGAGCCATGAAGCCCGGGTGCGAACAGGAAAACTCCCCCATGTACCCGTTGACCAGGTTGAGGCTCAAGGTGAGCATTACGGCCAGCAGGGTCAGTTTGACGACCAGGACCCGGTAGTCGTTGAGAAGAGCCCAGGAGTGCAGGCCGACGTAGAACACGGCGACGTGCACAACAACGCTGACCACCGGGGAAAGGACCATGAGCTTCTCCGCCGCGCGGTTCGCCAGCGGCCTCGTCACGAGCGCGACCGAACCCACGGGGAGGGCGTAGACCAACACCATGTAGGCGAGCGCACTCGGCACGAGGAGTGGAGACTTGAACAGGAGGTCCACCCCGAACAGGAGCGGCACCCGCCCGAGCCCCAGAGCGCGGGCCAGCGGCGCGCCCACCAGGTACTCGACGATGACCGCGGCCACCATGCCGAGGAGCCACCCGAGGAGCGGCACCTCGGCGAGGGCCGAGCGAAGCCCCGCGAGCAGACGCTGCGCTTGGTTTTCAGCCATGACCGAACCCCTCATCCTGTCTGGGACTAGAGTCGAAGCCGAGCGCTGTAGGCCTCACCGAAGAAGCCGTGCGGCCTGAAAGTCAGGATGACGATAACGATGGAGAAGGCGATGAGGTCCCGGAACGTAGACGGAAAGAGCAAGGCCACGAATATCTCGATGAACCCCAGCAGGAACCCGGCCAGGCCGGCCCCGAGGACCGAGCCGCGCCCGCCGAGGATGGCGGCCACGAAGGCCTTCCATCCGACAAGGATGCCCATGTAGGGTTCCAGGACCGGATAGGCCAACCCGAAGAGGATGCCGGCCACCGCCGCCAAGGCGGAACCCAGGCCGAACGTGAGGGCGGCGATGGTGTTGATGGGTACACCCATCAGGGGGACCACCACGAAGTCGTAGGCCATGGCCCTCATGGCCATCCCCCATTTCGTCCGGCGGACGAACTGGTGAAGAGCAATCATCAGCAGGATGGACACCAGAACGATGACTATCTTCGTGTTGGTGACGGTCACCCCGGCGAACTCGAAGGTCGTTGTCTCGATGAGAGTGGGGAAGGACCGGCGCCTCGCCCCCAGCAGAGCGAGGTTGCCCGTCTGAAGGATGATCCCGATCATGAGACCGGTCAGCGCGGCCGACGCCCTGGGCGCTTTTCGGAGGGGCCGGTAGCCGACCCTCTCGACAAGCATCCCCACGAACGAGGTCAGGATGGCGGCCAGGATGATGGTGAGGACCAGGATGAGCCAGTTCGGCAGGGCGAGGACGCCCGAGGCCCCGAGCCCGACCAGCGCTGTGGAGACGAACAGGCCGACGTAGGCCCCGACCATGAAGATGTCGCCGTGGGCGAAGTTGAAGAGCATGAGCACGCTGTAGACCATGGAGTAGCCCAAGGCGATGAGGGCGTAGAAGCTTCCCCACTGAAGGGCGTTGACAACGCTTTGCAGGAACACGTTCACGGCGCTGACTCCTCGCTGTTGTCTACTTCGGACTGGTGGGAGCCTGGGCGCCGGGGGCGCTAGGCCCCCGGCGCCCGTCCGTTCAGCAGGCCGAAGCTTACTCCGGCTCGACGAACTTGTAGAACTCGAACTCGCCCTCTTCGTTTATCCTGACCACGACGCAGGCCTTGATGGGGTCGCCCTCCTCGGTGAAGGTCATGTTGCCGGTGATGCCCTGGAAGTTCTTGATTCTGGCCAGGGCGTCACGGACGGCCTTACGGTCGGCCTCGATGTCACCGGTCAGGCCGCCGGTGTCCTTGATGGCCTGCTCGATGAGATGCAGGCTGTCCCAGGTGAGGGCGGCCACGTCGTCCGGCACATAGCCGTACTTGGCCTCGTAGCGGTCGATGAACTCCTTGGTCGCACCCGTCGCGCCGGCCGCGGCGTAGTGAGTGGTGAAGAAGCAGCCGTAGCAGTCTTCCCCGGCGAGGTTCACGAGTTCGGCCGAGCCCCAACTGTCACTGCCGACGATGGGCTTGTCGAACCCGAGCTGGTGGGCCTGCTTGAGGATGAGAGGCACTTCGTCGTAGTACTGCGGCGTGAACAGGAACTCAGCCCCCGAATCGATGATCTTGGTGAGCTGCGCGCTGAAGTCGCGGTCCTTCGTGGTGAAGCTCTCGAAGGCCACCACGGAGCCGGGGCCGTGCAACTCCTCCCAGGCCGCCTTGAAGAACTCGGCCAGCCCCTTCGGGTAGTCGCTGGCCACGTCGTAGAGCACGGCCGCCTTGGTGAAGCCGAACTCCTCGGTGACGAACTTGGCCGCGGCGGGTCCCTGGAAGTCATCCAGGAAGCAGGCCCTGAACACCCACGGGCGGTCCTTGGTGGTCCTGGGGTTGGTCGACCAGGGGCTAATCATGGGGCACTCCAGGTTGTTGGCCACCTCGCCGGCGGGAACCGCCTGTTTGGAGGCCTGGGGCCCGATGATGGCCAGCACCTGGTCCTGCGTGATGAGCTTGGTGTTGGCCGCCACGGCCGACTCGGCCTTGGACTCGTTGTCCTCGATGATGAGTTCGACCTTGTAGGTCACTCCGCCGACCTCGAGACCGCCTGCGGCCTCGATATCCTCCAGCCACATCTCGGCGGCGTACTTGGTCCCCTCGCCGACCTTCGGGATGTCACCCGTGAGCGGCGCGTTGATGCCGATCTTTATGACCGCCTGCTCGGCTGTCGCGCCGCACCCCGCGGCCCCGAAGACGACCACCAACGCTGCAGCGACCAGTACGGTCAGGCGTCCTACCCTCCTCGACATGTCTCCGTAGTTCCCCCCTTCGGTTGTGACGCTTTCAGGTACTCCCTCCCCGAAAGCGGTGTTGCCAAAGGGTTCAATGTATACTGAAAATATCCTTTTTTAGCATGCATTCCTTTTGGTAGAGTCGAACCCGGGCGCCGTGGCGGTAGGTCAGGCCTATCCGTTCGCTCCCCGTTTCCTCTGGGAGTGCCTCACTAGCCCGACCATGACTCGGCTTCCCGGGCCCGCTCATCCCAACCGAACGTGCGGATTTCCCGCATCCGGCTCTCGGACGGGTTTCACGTCAAGGCATACTGGCCGATACCGGCCGGCGGCTCACGGCGGTGAGCGTGAGGGCCTAACGACCGACGAGCGGCAGGAGCTCGAGCGGCTGCGCCGGGAGAACTGGGTCCTGCGAGAGGAGCGTGAGATCCTAAAAAAAGCCGCGGCCTTCTTCGCCAAGGAGACCGGGTCGAGACGACGGTAGCGTTCCGGTTCATCGAGCGGGAGAAGGCCAACCACCAAGTATCGCTGATGTGCCGGGTCCTGGGCGTGTCCAGGAGCGGCTACTACGCCTGGCGCAGCAGAGGCCGGTCGGCCAGGTCCGAAGAGGACGCCGAGCTACTGCGGCGGATCAAGGACATTCATGAGGAGAGCCGGGGGACTTACGGAGCTCCCAGGATACACGCGGAACTCGCCCTCGGCCAGGGCATACGCTGCTCACGCAAGCGGGTGGCGAGGCTGATGCGCCAGGCGGGCCTGGTGGGGGTGCACCGCCGCCGCTCCGGCCGCCGTACCGGGCGCATAAAGGGCCGGCAGCGACATCCTGACCTGGTCGGACGGGACTTCACGTCCCCAGGGCCCGACCGACTCTGGGTGGCCGACCTGACCCAGCACATGACCGGCGAAGGCTGGCTTTATCTCGCCACCGTCCCGGACGTGTTCTCCCGCCGGGTGGTCGGCTGGGCCATGGGGCCCCGGGCCACGACCGAGCTTGCTCTGAGGGCCCTGGACATGGCCGTGTGGAACCGTGCACCCAAGCCTGGGGTCATCCATCATTCAGACCACGGAAGCCAGTACACGTCGCTGGTCTTCACAGCCAGGATGGACGAAGCCGGTATCCTGGGGTCGATGGGGACCGTGGGAGACGCTCTGGACAACGCCGCGGCCGAGAGTTTCTTTGCCACCCTGCAGACGGAACTCCTGGACCGGTTCCCCCCGAACCGGGGATCCTTCCCTCCACCGGCGTTACCCGGCTTCCTCGGTAGTATGGACCCCTCCGACGCCCACCTCGGCCCGCCTCCTGCAAGGCGGTTGAGCGTCAGCGACTCCCTCACCTCGGTGGGCCTCCCGTGTTGCGACGCGTTCCGTCTCTACGTGCCGTCCCCACTACCCCGGCGAGTCATTCGGAGCCTCGGCGGTTGTCCCCGCTCCGGATGCAGCGGCCTTCCCCGCGTTAGGGTCGGGTCGGCACTCGCGACTGGCCTTTCGGGGCCTGCTCAGGGTTCACGCGTGTTACGGCCCGTAGATTTGCTGGCCCTCCCGAAGAGGGCTTCTGTCGGGTGGCTTGACGACCCCGGTTACCCGAAAGCCGCCCACCCGTGGCTACGAGGCTGTACCGCCAATTGCCTCGGCAGGACTTACACCTGCAAGAACGCGCCACCTTTCACGGCGCACACTAACACAGCCCGCGGGCCCAGGTCGGAAGGCGGGTCAGGTCATCTCTCTCGGGAGACAGGCGAGGTGAGGAAGAAGAGCAACCCCGCCTCCGCGACGACGTTCCCGTCGGCCCGCGCCACGGCCCGGCCGCGGCCGGCGCGGCCCCGGAGACTGGTCACGGTGACCTCCAGGGTGACCTTCTCCCCCGGGCGCACCGGGCGCCTGAAGCGGGCCCGGTCGATGCCGCCGAAGAGCGGCAGACGGTCGCGGTTGACGGGGTCGGCCAGGACGGCGACCGCGCCGGCCTGGGCCATGGCCTCGATGAGGAGGACCCCCGGCACCATCGGGTTTCCCGGGAAGTGCCCCTCGAACCATTCCGCGTCACGCGGGGGGGTCCATTCGGCCACGACCCTCTGTCCGGGCTCCAGCTCGACCACCCGGTCCACGAAGAGGAAGGGCGGCCGGTGGGGCAGGATCTCCCGGGGTGCGGGCAGACGTCCACTCATCAACATCAGTCCCTCCAGCGTCCCAGCACGACGCAGGCGTTGTGGCCTCCGAAGCCCAGGGACACGGAAAGGCAGGCTTCAAGGTCCACCTCGCGCGCGCGGCCGGGTATGTAGTCGAGATCGCACTCGGGGTCGGGGTCGGTGAGGTTCATCGTCGGGGGCACCACGCCGTGCGCCAGGGCCAGCGCGCAGACGGCCAGCTCCACCGCTCCGGCCGCCCCCATGAGGTGCCCGGTGGCGGGCTTGGTCGAACTTATGGCCAGGCGGTAGGCGTGCCGGCCGAAGGCGAGCTTGATGGCCCGCGTCTCGGCGCCGTCGTTGGCTGGGGTCCCGGTCCCGTGGGCGTTCACGTAGCCGATCCTGTCGGGGGAGAGCCCCGCGTCGGCCACGGCGAGGGCCATGCAGGTCCCCGCCCCGCTGCCGTCCGGCCGCGGCAGGACCAGGTGGTAGGCGTCGCCGTTGGCGGCGAAGCCGAGCACCTCCGCGTAGATGCGGACCCCCCTGGAGACGGCCGACGCCGCCTCCTCCACAACGAGGACGCCGGCCCCTTCCCCCATGACGAAGCCGTCCCTGGCCCGGTCGAAGGGCCGGCAGGCCCCCTCCGGGTCGTCGTTCCGGGTCGACATCGCCTGGGCCGAGCAGAACGCGGCCAAGCCGATGGGGCTTATGGCCGCCTCCGCCGCCCCGGCCAGGACGATGTCGGCCTCGCCGCGCTGGACCATCCGGAGCGCGTCACCGACGGCGTTGGTCCCGGTGGCGCAGGCCGTGACCGGGCCGCCGCACGGCCCCCGGAAGCCCCACCTCCGGGCCACCTGGGCCGCGGCCATGTTGGCGATCATCATCGGCACGGTGAAGGGGCTGACCCGGCGGGGCCCCGCCGCCGCCAGAACCCGGACCTGCCTTTCGAGGGTGGCTATCCCTCCCGTGCCCGACCCCACCCACACCGCGACACGGCCGGGGTCCACACCGGCCGGGAGAGGGTCGAGGCCGGCATCCGACAAGGCCAGGGCGGCGGCCGCCGTCGCGAACTGGGCGAAGCGGTCCATGCGGCGGGCGTCGCGGCGGTCCATATAGTCCTCGGGGTCGAAGTCGGTTATCTCCGCCGCGATCTGCGTGGCGAAAGGCGAGGGGTCGAAGCTGGATATGCGCCGGACCGGGGACCGCCCCTCGACGACGTTCTCCCAGAAGGTCTCCACCGTCCGGCCCGCCGGCGTGACCAGGCCGAGACCGGTGATGACGGCCCGCCTAACCAAGGTGGAGCCCCCCGTCCACCTGCACCACCTGCCCCGTAATGTAGGCGGCGGCCTCGGAGGCCAGGAAGACGACGGCGTAGGCCACCTCGGCCGGGTCGCCGGCCCGGCCGGCGAGGGTCGCCCCGACGATGCTGTCGCGGACCCTGTCGGGCAGGCTTTCCGTCATGGCCGTCGGGATGTACCCCGGGGCGATGACGTTGGCCGTGATGTTCCGCCGCCCCACCTCCCGGGCGATGGATCGGGTCAGGCCGATGACCCCCGCCTTCGCCGCCGCGTAATTCGCCTGCCCGGCGTTGCCTCCGAGGCCCACGACGGACGAGACGTTGATGATTCGTCCCCACCGCTGCCTGACCATGTAGCGCAGGGCCTCCCGGCAACAGGCGAAGGTCCCCGTGAGGTTCACGGCCAGGACCTCGTCCCAGTCCTCGTCGCTCATCCGGAGAAGAAGAGTGTCACGGACGACTCCCGCGGCCGTGACGAGGACGTCCAGGCGCCCGAAGTGCTCCGCCGCCCGTCTCACGAGAGACCGGCAGGAGTCCGCGTCCCGCAGGTCGGCCTCGAAGGCGGCCGACCTCCGCTCCCCGGTGAGGCTGTCGATGACCTCCACGACCTGTTCGGCCCTGTCGCGTCCCCGCCCGTAGTGGACGCCGACCCTCGCCCCCGCCGAGGCCAGGGCCAGGCACACCGCCTGTCCTATGCCCCCGGAGCCGCCGGTCACAAGGGCCGCCCGCCCCTCCAGGAGGTCGGCGCGGAACGGAAAGCCGTCGACGTCGGTCCGGTTCACCGGGCCGCCCCCCCTCCCGCGACAAGCGGCCGCAGGACCTCCACGGCCCGGGCCAGGGACTCCGTGTCGGAGACCCCTATCACCTCGGCGCCCGGGAGGATCCTCCTTACCAGGGAGGCGAGGGTCCGCCCGGGTCCGACCTCGACGAAGAGTTCGACCCCCTGCAGGTCCATGTCGCGGACGATGTCCTCCCAGAGGACCGGGGAGCTCACCTGCCGCTCCAGACCACGCACCAGGGACTCCGGGCCGGTGTAGGGGCGTCCGGCGGCGTTCGAGTAGACCGGGAAGCGCGGCGTCCTGACCGAGGCGGTCGCCAGGAGGGCCGCCAGGCGCCGGCCGGCCCGGCCCATGAGCGGGCTGTGGAACGGGCCGCTCACCTTCAGGGGGACGACCTTCCCCCCTCGTGACGCGCTGAGCCCGGCCGCGAGCTTCAGAGCCCCCTGCTCACCGGAGATGACGCACTGCCCGGGGGCGTTGTAGTTGGCCACCCACACCCGGCCCGCACCGCTCGATGCGCTCTCACGGCAGAGGGCCTCCACCACCCCGCGCTCAAGACCCAGCACGGCGCACATCCCCCCGCGGTGGCCGCGGGCGGCCTCCTCCATGTACCGCCCCCGCCAGGTCACGAGCCTGAGGACGTCCTCGTCGTCGAGAACCTCGGCCGCGGCCAGCGCGGTGTACTCCCCCAGGCTGAGCCCGGCGGCAAAGGCCGGGACGAAGCCCGGCAGTTCCGTCATGAGCGCGCGCCAGGCCGCCAGGCTGGCGGCCACAAGAGCCGGCTGGGTGATGTCCGTGCGGGCCAGCACCCGCGGGGAGGCGTTCTCGATGAGGGAGGTGAGCCGGAAGCCCGCGACCCTGTCCGCGGTGCGCATGACCTTGCCGGCGGTGAACGGATAGGCATGGGCCAGGTCGAGCCCCATTCCCGGGCACTGCGCGCCCTGCCCCGGGAAGAGTACGGCCACCCTGCCCCTCGGCCTTTCGACCACAGACTTCATGTGACGGTCCCTCCCATCCTGCCCAGTCTTCGGAGCACAGCTTCAGCCTCTCGGACCAGCCCGGAGACGATGGCGGCCGCGGGCTCGACCGAACGGACCAGACCCGCCGCCTGCCCCGCGAGGACCGTCCCGCGGGCCACCTCACCCTCGAGGGCGGCGGCCCGGTAGCGCCCCATCCCGAACTCCTCGAGCTCCGCAGGAGTGGCGCCCCGAGCCTCGAGCCTCTCGTACTCCCGCGTGAGGCGGTTCCGGATGGCCCGCACCGGGTGGCCGGTGGACCGACCGGTCACCGCCGTGGCCCGGTCCCCGGCCTTGAGGACGGCCTGCTTGTAGGCCGGGTGGGCCACGCACTCGACGGCACAGATGAACCTGGTCCCCACCTGCACACCGTCCGCCCCGAGGGCCAGGGCGGCCGCCAGGCCGCGCCCGTCGGCGATGCCTCCGGCCGCGACCACCGGCACGGAGCTCCCCACCGCGTCCACGACCTGGGGGACCAGCGTCATCGTCGAGGTCTCGCCGATGTGGCCACCGGCTTCGGAGCCCTCGGCGATGACCGCGTCCGCCCCGGCCCGGACGAGACGCACCGCCAGGGCCACCGAGGACACGACGGGGATGACCCGGACCCCGGCCTCCTTCAGGGGCTCGATGTGCGGCCCGGGGTTGCCCGCCCCCGTGGTGACCACGGGCACCCTCTCCCGACGGACGAGCTCGATGACCTCGAGAGCATGCGGCGAGACGAGGAGGATGTTGACGCCGAAGGGCCTGTCGGTCATGGCCCTCACCTTGCGGATCTGCGCGGCCACCCAGGAGGCGGGGGCACTGCCCGCACCTATGATGCCGAGCCCGCCCGCCGCCGAGACGGCCCCGGCCAGTTCGGCCGTCCCGAGCCAGGCCATGCCCCCCTGGAACACGGGGAAGTCGAGGCCCAGGAGTGCGGTCAGTCTCCTACCGAGTGGAGTCTTCATGTCATCGATTGCGTCCTTTCCTGAGGGTTCGAGTCCGTTCCGCTGGGGCTGCCGGCCGCGCCGCCTTCACCGGCGGCAGAAGCGCCGGGCACGGCCGCCTCCCAGCGGAGGACGGCCCCGCCGTAGGTCAGTCCGGCCCCGAAGGCGACCAGAAGGACCGTGTCCCCGGGGCGGAGCCGCCCCCGGCGGCGGGCCTCGTCGAGGGAGACCGGGATGGAGGCCGAGGAGATGTTCCCGTAGGCCTCGATGGTGTGAAAGACCCTTGCCGGCGGTATCCCGAGCATGCGCACGGCGGTGTCGATGATGCGCGTGTTCGCCTGGTGGGGGATGAACAGGTCCACGTCTGCGACCCGGAGGCCGGCCCGGCGCAGGCTCTCCTTGACGGCCGACACCATGGCCCGGACCGCGAACCGGAACACCTCCCGACCGTCCATGCGGATGAAGTGCTGGCGGGAGGCGACCGTGTCCGCGTCCGCCGGGCGGCGCGAGCCGCCCGCGGGAAGCCGGAGGATGCCCGCCCCCCTCCCGTCGGCGGCCAGGTACACCGACAGGAGTCCGCCGCCTACCGAGGTCGCCCGCCGCACGACGGCCGCCCCCGCCCCGTCGCCGAACAGGACGCAGGTGGACCTGTCCTCGTAGTCGGTGATACGGGAGAGCGTCTCGGCCCCCACGACGAGGACCGTTCTGAAGCGCCCCGAGGCCAGGAAACCCTCCGCGGCGGCCAGACCGTAGATGAAGCCCGTGCAGGCCGCCCCCAGGTCCATGGCCGCCGCCCTCCGGGCGCCCAAGGCAGCCTGGAGCAGGCAGGCCGTCGACGGGAAGGGCATGTCGGGAGTGACCGTCCCGACGATGATGAGGTCCAGGTCGGCAGGGTCCATCCCTGCGTCCGAGAGGGCCTTCCGCGAGGCGGCCAGGGCGAGGTCGGAGGTCGCCTCGTGGGGGGCGGCCACGCGCCGCTGACGAATCCCGGTGCGTTCGACGATCCACTCGTCAGAGGTGTCCACCATCCGCTCGAGGTCGCCGTTCGTCAGGATACGGTCGGGAACGGCCGAGCCCAGTCCGGCCACGGTGACGGAGGTCTCTCGATACGGCATCCAGTCCCCCCTACGGCTTCCGGTGCGCCGCTCCTCGTACGCTCCTGGCGCGGTCCTAGAACCCCGACCGGCGGCCGGTCCTATTGGAACCAAGAGTGATTAGGAGCTAGCTATTAGGACCTAGGTCATTACTGCTGGCATTCTAGCATAGGCCTGGGGTCTCTGGCAACGGAGCGCAGACGGTGGCGCGAGGGGGTGACAAGAGGCAGGAATCCTTCCGTGCGGCGGCGTAACACGAGGGAGCGCGATGGTGTTACCAGTGACGTATCACGATTCTCAGAGGTGAACCATCACGATGAGACCCTGTAGGAACACACGCACCCGCACCAACGGGGACACCCCCGCCGGGGCCGCGGCCACCCGCGGCCCGACCAAGGCCCGGCGGAACGCACCCCTGGCCGCCCTCTTCTCCCTGGCCCTCGTCCTCTTTTCAGCGCTCCTCGGCCCCGGGTGCTCCCAGGGACAGAACGCCAGCCGGGTCGTGACGGTGACCGACATGGCCGGCCGGACCGTCAAGGTCCCGGCACGGGTCGAAAGGGTGGTCGGCATCGGGGCGGGGGCCCTGCGGTTGATAGTCTACCTCGACGCAGTGGACAAGGTCGTCGGCGTCGAGGACATAGAGAAGCGTGACCGGAACCGGCCCTACGTCATGGCCCATCCCGAGCTCGCCGACCTGCCCTCCATAGGGCCCATGCACGGGGGAGAGGCCGAGTCCATCGCCGTCCAGGAACCCGACGTCATCTTCTGGACCTACACCACGGCCCGGGAGGCCGACGACCTCGAGGCCAAGACCGGCATCCCCGTGGTCGTCATCGACTACGGCGACCTCGGCGAGAGGCGCACGGTCCTGTACGAGGCCCTGAGGCTCATGGGGGAGGTCCTCGACCGGCAGGACAGGGCCGAGGAACTCATCGGCTACATCGAGGAGACCGTCGCCGACCTCGCCCGGCGGACCGCCGGCATCCCGGATGAGGAGAGGCCCAGCGTCTACGTCGGCGGCGTCGGGTTCCGGGGCGCCCACGGCCTCCTCTCCACCGAACCCTCCTACGAGCCGCTGGCCTTCGTGGACGGCCGGAACGTCGCCGCCGGCCTCGGCCCCGAGCACGCCATGATTGACAGCGAGATGCTGCTCGAGTGGGACCCGGACATCATCTTCGTCGACCGGGGAGGTCTGTCGCTCGTCCTGGACGACCTCCGCCGTCCGGAGTTCGGCCACCTGCGGGCGGTGAGGGACGGCAGGCTCTACGGACTGCTCCCGTTCAACTACTACACCTGCAACTACGCCACGGTGCTGGCCGACGCCTACTACATCGGCAAGGTCCTCTGGCCCGAGCGCTTCGCCGACGTCGACCCCGAGGCGAAGGCCGACGAGATTTACGAGGCGTTCCTCGGAGAGCCCGTCTACGAGAGCATGGTCGAGGCCTTCGGCGGCTTCGGAGTCCTCCAGCGGGTCGAGGCCGGGCCGTGAGCGTCTCCGGCGAACGGGGGACCGGGTCGGAGTTCGTCCGCGACTACGAGCACCACGTCGCCCGCCGCCGCCGGCTCGGAGCGGCCTGTGCCGTCGGTCTCCTCATCCTTGCCGGCGTCTCCGTGTCGACGGGGGTCATCGACATCCCGGTGCGGCAGGTCCTGGCGACACTCCTCGATGGCGGCGGGACCAGGGTGTCGGCCGTCATCTGGAGCATAAGGCTGCCGCGGGTCCTGGGCGCCGTGGTGGCCGGCGCCGGGCTGGCCGTCGCCGGGGCCGCCATGCAGAGCGTCTTGCGGAACCCGCTGGGTTCTCCCTTCACCCTGGGGATATCCCACGCGGCGGCCTTCGGGGCGGCCTTCGCCATCATCGTCCTCGACGCGGGTACGCTCGGCAGCACCCCGGCGGACGCGGTGGTCCTGAGAAGCCTCCACGTCGTCACCGTCTCCGCGTTCCTGTGGTCGCTCCTCGCCACCCTCGCCGTCCTCCTCATTGCCGGGCTGAGAGGCGCGACCCCGGAGTCCATGGTCCTCGCGGGAGTGGCCTTGGGCTCGCTCTTCACCGCGGGGACGGCGGCCATGCAGTACTTCGCCGACGACGTCGAGCTCGCTGCGTTCGTGTTCTGGACCTTCGGCGACATCGGCCGGGTCACGTGGAACGACCTCGGCCTCATGGCGGCGGTCACGCTTCCCGCCGCGGCCTACCTCACCGCCAACAGATGGAACTACAGCGCCCTCGACGCGGGAGAGGAGACCGCGAAGAGCCTGGGCGTCGACGTGAGGCGGGTGAGGACGTGGGGGATGATGGCCTCGTCCCTCACCACGGCGGTCATCGTCTCCCTCGTCGGGATAATCGGGTTCGTGGGACTCGTCGTCCCCCACATGGTCCGCAAGGTCAGCGGAGGTGAGCAGCGCTTCCTCGTCCCGCTCTCGGCCCTCGTCGGGGCGACCCTCCTCCTCGCCTCCGACACGGCGGCGCGGACCCTGTTCGCCCCGCTCATCCTCCCCGTCGGCATCCTCACCTCCTTCCTGGGAGCCCCCCTCTTCATCTACCTCGTGGCCAGAGGGAGGGAGTTCTGGTGAGGCTCGAGGTCAGGGGCATCCGCGTGGCCTATGACGGCGTCCCGGTGCTGGAGGACCTCACCCTGAGCGCCAGTCCGGGTGAGGTCCTGAGCGTCATCGGCCCGAACGGCGCCGGCAAGAGCACCCTCCTGAGGTGTGTGGACAGGATCCTCAGGCCAAGGACCGGGGCGGTCCTCATCGACGGGAAGGATGTCGCCGCCCTCGACCCCGTCCGTCTGGCCAGGGTCGTAGGCTACGTCCCTCACGCCGAGACCAGGGGGTTCCCGGTGACGGTCTTCGACGCCGTCCTGGTCGGCCGACGGCCCCACATGGGTTGGAGGGTCGGCGCGAGAGACCTCCAGGTCGTGGCCGAGGTCATCGAGGTGCTGGGGCTCGGGCACCTGGCGATGCGGGACGTGACGACACTCAGCGGGGGGGAGCGGCAGAAGGTCGTCCTGGCGAGGGCCCTGGCCCAGGAGCCCGAGGTCCTGCTCCTCGATGAGCCCACCAGCAGCCTGGACCTGCGGCACCAGCTCGAGGTGCTCGGCATCCTCAGGGACCGTGTCAGGGCCACGGGCATGACCGCGGTCATGGCCATCCACGACCTGAACCTCGCGGCCCGTTACAGCGACAGGATCGCCATCCTGAAGGACGGCAGGGTCTTCGCCGTCGGCGGCCCGGAGGTCCTGACCCCCGCGAACATCGAGGCTACCTACGGGGTCAAGGCCGACGTGGTGCGGCATGCGGGAGGGCTGGTCGTGATACCGGCGGAGCCGGCGTGAGCCGGCGACCAATCCTCGGACCTCGAAAGGAAGTGAGGACTTGGCTTCGGGAAAGCAAGATCTGCGCCAGCGGCCCAGGGCCGCGGTGGAGAGGCTCATCCTCGCCCGCGACTGGGAGGGGCTCCTCCTGCGGGCGGGCGAGCTCCACGGCCACTACTGCCCCTTCCTGGCCCTGGGGGTGCGGGCGGGGGGTGAGGCCCTCCTCGAGCTCGGACTCGACTCCGACGGCATGGAGGACCTGGTGGCCGTCGTGGAGACCAACGGTTGCTTCAGCGATGGCATCCAGTGCGCGACAGGCTGCACCTTCGGCAACAACGCCCTGGTCTTCAAGGACGTCGGGAAGACGGCGGTGACCGTCGTGAGGCGGGGAGGACGCGGCCTACGCCTGCGCCTGCGGGACGTCGAGAACTTCGTCGCCGAGCACTCCCCGGAGGCCGCCGAGCTCTTCGAGAAGGTGGTCGTGAGACGAGAGGGGTCCGACGAGGACAGGGAGGCCCTCAAGAAGGCCTGGACAGAGATCTCCTTCAAGGTCGTGAACCTGCCGGCCGAGACCCTCTTCGAGGCCGAGAGGGACGTCGGGGTCGCCCTGCCGGAGTACGCCCCCATCTACGAGAGCAGGACCTGCGCCCGGTGCGGCGAGAGGGTCATGGCCCCGAGGACCGTCGCGGGTCCGCAAGGGGACCTCTGCCTCACCTGCGCCGGCGCCCCGTACTTCCAGCTCGACGGGAAGGGGATGACCTGCGTGGCCTCGAGGTAAGGTCCGCAGGGGGAAGGCCGAACGTGAGCCGGGGGTAGTGCCTGGCGAGGGCCTCCACGGCCTCGCGCGGAAGACCCATCTCCCGGAGCCCGGCCCGGAAGCCGGCCACGGCCCTGCGCCTGGCCAGGACCAGGCCGACGGCGGCCCCGGGGAGCCTGACCAGGAGCCAAGCCGCGAGCCAGGCCCCCCGGGCCACGCTCAGGACGGCGTCCTTCACCTAGCTTGCCCCCGGCTCGTCCTGCGGAGGCTCGGGGGCCTCACAAGACTCTCCGCGGGGCGGCCGAGGCCCGTGCCGGTGGGGATGCATCCAGGGCCCGTGGGCCATCGGCCCCGGCCCCATCCCCTGCCGCATCGCGGCCTGGACGGTCATGAGGTACTCTTGGGCCATGTTCACGGCGTCCTTGGAGGAGATTCCGCTCGCCATGAGCTCCTGGTAGAAGGCCCCGACCGCCTTGCCGAGGCTCCTCCCGGCCTCCTCGGAGAACATGGCGTCCCGGAGGGCGGTGATGAGACGGGGAATCTTGTCCCCCACGGCGTCGAGGATATCCGCCACTTCCTTGGCCTTCGATTCCGTCATACGGCTCTACCTCCCGTTCGCTTCAGAGTAGCCGAGCGCCCAATCGACCGTGTGCCACGCCGGCGACGGGAACCTCTCCGCGAGCCACGCCAAGAGGGTCGTCACGAGGGGCCAAGGTTCGGGCGTCGCCCGCTCCGGCCCCTCCGGACCCGCCGCCGGGCCCAGGGCGGCCTCGCCGCCCGTCTCCCGACCGGCCTCCCCGAGCAGGTCCACGAACCTGTCCCATGCTCCCTGCGGGAGGTCCGGGAGGGCTTCGACCGACCGCCGGAGGGCCACACGGACGGCCAGGGCCTCCGCGAGTTCACGACGGCACGATGAGCAGGTCAAGGTGTGGAGGACCACCGCGGCACGTTCGTCCTCGGCGGCCGTCCCG
>CAJXZV010000047.1 GCA_913063835.1 uncultured Eubacteriales bacterium | reverse complement strand
TAGACTTATAGCTAGGAAGAGGACAATACCGAGGCACAAAGAGGCCCAGAGTGGGAGAAGCGGAATGTAGTCGGCCAAGGCCCTCTGCACCTCCTCTCGTTGGCCAGGTATCAAGGTTCGGGTTCATGCTCCGGGGGCTCCCAGTCCTCCTCGATAGCCGACCAGAATCTATCGGGCTCACCCGGTGCCTTCAATACCCATGTGGATAAGTCCTCGATGTCTAGTCCGCCCTCTTCGAAGTACTCCTTGAATTCCCTCGGAAGCAGATGGTGCCTCTCCAGGCGGGTCCCGCCGGACACACGCTTGGCGCCCGCCTCCACCAGCCCCGCCAACTCATCGGCCGCCCGCAGGCCCCCGCGCAGGGTGCTCCCGCCCACGAAGGGGAACAAGATGAGGACCCCGGTCAGGAGCCGCTCCCCGATGGTGGGCCTCTCGCCGGTGATGAGGTCGACCCCGGTGAAGGCCTCCTGGACGTCCTTCAGTTCGCCCACGAACGGGATGAACCCTAGCCCGGCGCTGAGAATCCATTCCGTGCCGCCCCTCGGAGTGTCCGGCCGTGGCCTCACCGTCGACGGCGGGGCTGGACCGCCCTCCCGGAGGAGGAGGAGGTCTTGAAGCAGGCCATCGCAGAGACCCTGGCCAGCGCGACCTGGCAGCGGTGCGGGTACACTTCATGAGGAACCTCTTGGCACAGGTGCCGAAGGGCGCCCAGCCTCCGGTCGCCGTTCTGGTCAGGACCATCTTCGCCCAACCGGGCCAGGCGGCGGCCAGAGCCCACCTCCGGAAGGTGGTCGTCACCCTGGAGCACCGTCATCCCAAGGCAGCTACTCTGCTGGCCGACGCCGAGGAGAATGTGTTGGCCTACATGTCGTTCCCGGAGAAACACCGCCGGCGGCTGCACTCGAGGAACCTGCTCGAGAGGCTCCACAAGGAGATCAAGTGTCGTCGAACGTAGTGGGCATCTTTCCGAACCGGTCGGCCGTCATCCGCCTCGCGGGGGCCGTCCTGATGAACCAGAACGACGAGTGGGCGGTGGGGCGACGCTGCTTCAGCGTAGAGCCATGGCGGCGCTGGACCAGGACGGTGGCGCCGCTCAACTTAAACTTGTGGAGGGAGAGGCTGCGGCCAGTCAAGGGTAGGGTTCGTGACGCGAGGGACCAACTCGACAAGACACGACCCAAGCCACTGCCCGCGCAAAGAGAGCCATACGCGCCCGCTGGCCTTGACAAGCCTTCAGCGCATCTACTCGACAAGGTCTAGGATTTCATCTGAACCAATCAAGACGTCCTGAGCGTAGGTCCGGAGCAACCGTGCATATCCTTGAAGTGCCCTGCGATACCGCATGATGTGTGGAGGCAGACCACTCTCTGCTGGTGGATTTGGAAACCCCAAGTCACGGATACCACGCTGAAGCAACAAGTGAGTCAAGTACTCTCTCACAACAAGCCCTGAAGCGTTCTTGCGGTACGCCTTTGGTGGCTCGCCCTTATGTAGCCTTATAATCCTAACTGAGATATCATCGTCGCGTTCCTCGTAGGTGCACTCCACGCCCACCAGGCCTTTACGATAGACAACGGATGCCAAACCCGGTGATTCGAGTTTGACCTCCGGGCCGCTGAAACCATAGTCACGGACCAGGAAGCCCAAGGCCTGTTTACACTCTTCCAAGAATTCATGCGTGCCCACGAGCTACTCCCCCAAGAGTTCAGAGCCACCCTGCCACTTCCCAAGACGCTCCCACAGCCTGACAACTCCGTACTCCTTGGTCTCCATCCGCTCCATTCCGTAGAATGGGCTATCAGGTCGGTCTTCCAGCCTGCGTCGATCAAGCCTCCTACGAAACGCCGGCCCCACATCGTATATCTTGTACCCCTCACGCATTTTCGCGCGAATCCAAGCTCGATTCGCCTCCATTCCGACCCCCTCGAACGTTTCCGCGCCAAGCTGCTGTGCAGCCGCTCGAACACGTCGCATATCCTCACCGATGACAATCCGGCCCAACCCACGAGGGTGAGGGGGTCGGTGATGGTCCCCGGGAAAGGGTCCGGGGTGGTGAACCGGCCCACCGATGCGTCGTACCAGCGGGCGCCGAAGTAGACCAGGCCCGAGACCGGGTCGTACTCCTTCCCGAAGGGGCCGTAAAGGTTGTAGGGGGCGGTGGCGCCGGTCAGAAGGCCCCCGTAGGCATCGTAGCGGTAGCGGTATACCACCTCCCCCAGGCGGTCGGTGAGCAGGCTCACGTTGCCGATGCCGTCGTAGGTGTAGTAGAGGAGACCCCCTCTCGTCTGGAGGTCGGGGAGGCCGGGTCCCTTTCGGCCGTGGTAGCCGAACATCTTCCTGGCCAGGATGCGGCCGGGGGTGAGGTGGTACTCGGCCACGGGCGCGCCCTCGCCGGTGTACTCGCCGAGGACCCGGAGACCGTCCCAGAGGTAGGCGGTGGTCTCGGTCTCGAGGCGGGGTCTGGCCAGCCCCGGCGGCAGGCCCTGGTGGCCCCAGCCGTTGTGGCCGCCCTGCTCGTGGCCCCGGCCTTGCTCGAGACCGTTCTCCGAGGGACCCCGCCGCTTCGGGTCGGGGAAGGTCCAGAAGGTGGCCTCGCGGGAGACCTTCCGCCCCAGGGCGTCGTAGCCGTAGACCACGCCCGTCCCGTCCGGGTAGGAGGCCCCGCGGAGGCGTCCGGCCGAGTCGTAGGCGTAGGCCGCGTCCCCATCGGGCCCGGAGCGGCGGGTGAGGCGCCCGGCCGCGTCGTACTCGTAGGTGACATCCCCGGCGGAGAGAAGACGGCGGGCCTCGTCGTAGGTGTAGTGGACGGGCCTCTCCTTGGAGATGCCGCCGTCGTGAAGCGGACGGCCGTCCTAGAGGATGTCGTAGACGGCCAGGCGATGCATCTGTTCCTCACCGTCTTGCAGGAGGCTGGCACGCCTAGCCAGAATACAAAATCCCGTATAATGGCTTGTGGCCTATGTCCCTGCTTGAACGTGACAGGAGGTAGGTCTGATGGACGAGGCAGCCGGCCGCAGCCGGCCTGTGGATTTCGACACCGCGACGGCTGTCCACCGGAAGAGGCGCCGGCCGCTCCGGGGGGAGGTCGTCTCCGCTCTGGAGAAGGCCGTCGGCCCCGAGCACGTGCTCTCTGGGCGGACGGCCCTCGAGGTCTACGCCAGGGACAGCTGGCCCCTGGCCGCCCTGAGGCTCCACCACGGCGCAGAGCTGCCCCTGCCCGACGTGGTGGTCCTGCCCGGC
This sequence comes from uncultured Eubacteriales bacterium, assembly GCA_913063835.1. Lineage (GTDB taxonomy): Bacteria > Bacillota > Sulfobacillia > UBA995 > UBA9673 > UBA9673. Next base: position 13,945 of record CAJXZV010000047.1, on the reverse strand, counting down.
GGGGTGGCCGAGGTGTCGGCGGTGCTGGAAATCCTCTACGAGCACGAGGTGCCCGTCATTCCCTACGGGGGCGGCTCGGGGGTCCTCGGCGGGACCCTTCCCGTGTCGGGCGGGGCCGTCGTCGACGTGAAGAGACTCGACCGGGTGCTGGAGATAAATGACGAAGGCCTTTACGTCACCGCCCAGGCCGGCATCCTGGCCGTCGACCTCGAGCGGGCCCTCGCCCGGGTGGGCCTCACCCTCGGCCACTTCCCGCAGTCGGTCGACGTGGCCAGCCTGGGCGGGCTCATCGCCACCAGGTCGGCCGGCCAGTTCTCCACCAAATACGGGAACATCGAGGACATGCTGCTGGCACTCGAGGTCGTCCTCCCGGGGGGCAAGGTCGTCAGGACCAGGCTCGCGCCCCGCTCGTCGACCGGGCCCGACGTCAAGAACCTCTTCCTCGGCTCGGAAGGCACCCTCGGCATAGTGACCGAGGCCTCGCTGCGGGTCCACCCCAGGCCGGAGAAGCGCGAGACGCAGTCCTACGAGGTGGCGGACTTCGTCAAGGGGCTCGAGCTCATCCGGCGGGTGATGAGGACCGGGCTGCGCCCGGCGGTCATCCGGCTCTACGACCCCATCGAGACGGCCCATTCCTTCAAGGGACTCGCCTCGCAGGGCAGGTGCCTTCTGCTCTTCGTCTTCGAGGGGTTCGGACGCCTCGTGGACCTGGAGGCCAGCGCGGTCGACGAGATCTGCGGCCCCGAGGCGGAGCGCCAGCTCGGCCCCGAGCCGGGGCGCCACTGGCTCGAGCACCGGAACATCGTCCGGGCCCTGCCCGAGTTCATGAACCAGAACCTTGTCGTCGACACCCTAGAGGTCGCGGCCACCTGGGACAGGGTCGCCGACCTCTACCGGACGATGACCGAGCGGATGCTGAAGGTGAAGGGCATCATCTCGGCCTCGGCCCACAGCTCCCACTCCTACACCCAGGGCACCAACCTCTACATCACCTTCGTCGCCCTCGGGCCGGACCTCGCCGCGGCCGAGAGGGTCTACTATGAGATATGGGAGGCGGCCATGACCGCCTGTCTGGAGGCCGGGGGGACGATGTGCCACCACCACGGTGTGGGGCTACACCGTACCCGATGGATGCCGGCCGAGCACGGCGAGGCCCTGGAGGTCCTGCGCCGGCTGAAGGAGGCCCTCGACCCCAAGGGCCTCATGAACCCCGGCAAGCTCTTCGGGGAGGTGGACTAGTTGTCGGAAAGGCACCCAGACGCAAGGACCGATGCCCGCGTCTGCGCCCTCTGCCCGAACATGTGCCGCTTCCTCTGTCCTGTCGCGGCGGCGGACAAGGTCGAGACCGTCACGCCCCGGGGGAAGGCGACCCTGGTCCTCGCCCTCGAACGGGGGAGGGTCCCGTGGGGTCCGGAGGCGGCCGAAGTGGCCTACCGCTGCGCGGGCTGCGGGGTCTGCCGGGAGTGGTGCCCGAGTGACGTGGACCTCCCGGAGATGCTGGACGGACTCCGGGTCAGGGCGGCGCGGGAGGGCCTGGCGCCGGAGCCCGTGCGGCTTCTGGCCGAGCGGGTCGTGGAGGGGCGTTCCCTGCACCGGCCGGCTTCCGAGCTGGCGGGAAGGATGGCGCGCTATCGCGAGATGCTCAGCCCGGAGGCGCGGGTCCTCTACTTCGCGGGCTGCTCTACGGCTGCCCTCTATCCGGAGGTCGTCGCCGCCACCCTGAGGCTCTTCGAGGCGGCCGGGACGCCGGTCACCATGCTCGAGGGCGAGGAGTGCTGCGGCCTGCCCCTCGACGTCCTCGGCTGGAAGGACGCCGCGGCCGGGTTCGTGCGCCGTCTCGCCGAAGCCGTGAAGGAGAGAGGGATCGAGACCGTCGTCTCCGGCTGTCCCATGTGCACCTACATGATGAAGGAGCGCTTCGGGGCCTTGGGGGCCGACCTGGAGGCCGAGGTGAGGCACGTGGCCGAGTTCTTCGCCGAGAGGCTCGACGACGGGTCCCTCAGGCCGGCCGCCGCCTCCGGCCGGGAGCCGGCGGCCGTGACCTACCACGACCCGTGCTATCTGGGGCGCTACCAGGGCGTCTACGACGCCCCGCGCCGCCTTCTGGCCGAGGCGGCCGGGCTGGTGCCCGTCGAGATGGAGCGGAGCCGGGAGCTGGGGGCCTGCTGTGGGGGGGCGTCCTCCACGGCTTCGGCCTTCGCCGGGACGGCGAACCTCATGGCTTCCAGGCGCCTCGAGGAGGCCGCCCGGACGGGGGCTCGGGTCCTGGTCACCGCGTGCCCGCACTGCCTGGAGATGCTGCGCCCGGCGGCCGCGGACGCGGCTCGCGGCGGCCTCGAGGTGCTCGACCTGGCCGAGGCGCTCGCGGCCGGGCTCGGGGTCCTGCCGGGCCGGACGGAAGGAGGGGTCCGCGTTGGCTGACGACGGCCAGGTCTACGACGTCCTCGTCATCGGTGGCGGCATCACCGGGGCCTTCGTGGCCCGCGACTGCGCCCTCCGGGGCCTCCGCACGGCCCTGGTGGAGCGCGACGACTTCGGGTCGGGCACGACGGGGACCTGCATGGGGATGCTCCACGGCGGGCTGCAGTACCTTCTGTCCAACCCCGAACTGACCCGGGTCGAGTGTGCGGAGAGCGGCATCATGCAGAAGGCCGCGCCGCACCTCGTCTTCGCCATACCCTTCATCTTCGTCATCGACTCCGAGGACAAGGTCGACAAGTTCGAGGCCTTCATGGCCTACTACGACCAGTTCCAGGAGGCGAAGTTCGGCCGCCCCCACGTGACCTTGACCCACGACGAGGCCCTGCGGCTCGAACCCGCCCTACGGCCGGGCTTCGCCGCGGCCATCACCAACGACGAGCCCGGGGTCAACGTCTTCCGCCTCAACCTCCTGGCGGCGCTGGACGCGGCCGAGCACGGCGCGGACGTCTGGAACCACACCGAGGTGACCGAGCTTCTCGTCGAGGAGGCCGGGGAAGGGCCGCGCCGCACGGCGGCGCCCGAAGAGACCGGCTCGCCGGAGGGCCGGGCCTCACCCCGGCGCCGCGTCACCGGCGCCAGGGTGAGGGACGTCCTGACCGGGGAGACCCGGGAGATCCGGGCCAGGGTCACCGTCAACGCCTGCGGGCCCTGGGTCCCCCGGGTCACGGCCATGGCCGGACTCGACTACCGCCTCAGGCCGACGAAGGGCGTCCACATCATCCTCGACCGTCGGGTGACGAGCGTGGGGGTCGCGGCCAACGCCATCGACGGCCGCGGCATCTGCCTCCTGCCGCATGAAAACACGTGCCTCATCGGGACGACGGACGACGACTTCTTCGGTGACGAGGACGACGTCCGGGCCACCCGGGACGAGGTCGAGTACCTCCTGCGGAGCATGGAGACCGTCCTGCCCGACGTCGGCCGGGCGCGCGTCATCCGGGTCATGGCCGGGGTCAGGCCGACCCTCTACCAGTACGGAATCTACGAGGACAAGGTCACCCGCGACTTCGAGGTCTGGGACCATCTCGAGCGCGACGGTCTCGACGGGCTCATCACCATCGCGGGGGGCAAGATGACCATCGCCCGCATCATGGCCGAGAAGACCACCGACGCCGTGGCGAGGCGGCTGGGCCCGGACCGGGCCGAACGGCCGTGCCGCACGGCCGACCTGCCCCTGCCGGGCGGCGACGGCTGCCCCGGCCCGGCCGAGCTGGAGAGGCTCGCGCGGCGCTTCAGGGTACCGCTTGCGGCCGTCGGCCGTCTGGCGACCAGGCACGGCTCGCGCACGGAGGCCGTCCTCGAGGAGGGCTGCCGGGACCCCGGCGGCCGCCGCGTCGTGTGCACCTGCGAGCCCGTGCTGGAGGCCGAGATCCGCTACGTGATCCGGCACGAGTTCGCCCGGACCCTGTCCGACATCAGGCGGCGGACCAGGCTGGGGATGGGGCCCTGCCAGGGCTTCGGGTGTTCGGAACAGGCGGCCGCGGTCCTGGGGCTCGAACGGGGCCTCGACCCGGCCGTCGTCCTGGCCGACCTCGAGAGCTTCCGGCAGGAGCGCTGGAAGGGCCAGGTTTGCTGGTTGGCCGGCGAGCAGTTGCGCCAGCAGGAAGTGACCCAGGGCGCCTGGCTCCACCCTGAAGGGCCTGAAGGGAGGGCACACCGGTGAGGTTCGATCTGGTCGTCATCGGAGGGGGCCTGGCCGGCCTCACCGCGGCCGCGGCCGCGGCCCGGCGGGGGCTCGAGGTCGCCGTCGTGCGCCGCGGGCTGGGGACGACGGCCATGTCCTCGGGGGCCCTCGACTTCCCGGCCGAACTGCCGGGACTCTTCGGGGCCGGCCGGCCCGTCCGGCCGGTCAGACCTGTCGGAGGCGCGGGCCCGGGCGGAGCTGCCGGGTCCGTCGGGCCCCGGCAGCCGGAAGACGAAGCGCAGGACGCCGGGTCGGTCTTCGACGCGAGGGACGTGAGGGAGGCCTTCGAGACCTTCCGCGGCTGGCTCGCCGAAGCCGGCGTTCGGCTCGAGGGGGAGCCGGGGGAGGGGATGCTCCTCCTGGACACCGGGGGGTGCGTGCGCCGGACCGACCTCGCTTTCCCGTCGGCGGCCGCCGGGCGTCTGGACCGGTGGCCGGGGCGGGCCGCCGGGTCCGGCGGTGCGGACGAGGGAGGGGCGGGGAAGCTCCTCTTCCTCGGTGTCAGGGGCTACGCCCCCTTCCGGCCGGAGTGGGTCGCCCGCCGCGTCGCGGCGGCCGGACTCATCGACCCCGGCCGGGTCGCGGCGGGCTGGGTCGCGCTCCCGGGCCCTCTCGGCGAGGAGGCGGACCTGTCCGCGCTCCGCATCGCCAGGACCCTGGACGACAGCGCCACGCTCGAGGACTTCGCCCGGCTTGTGGCCGCCGAGGCCCGCCGGGCCGGGGCGTCGATGGTGGCCATGCCGCCGGTGCTGGGCCTGGAGCGCGCCGAGGAGGTCCGGGCGGCCCTGGCGGCGGACGGGACGGTGGTCTTCGAGCTCCTCTCGCCCCCGCCGTCACTGCCGGGACAGCGCCTGCAGGGAATCCTCGACCGCCTCGCCCGCGGGGCGGGGGCCGTGGTCATCTCCGGGACCGTGAAGGGCCTCCGCCGGGAGGGGCGGGGAGGCGAAGGCCGCATCGGCGCCGTCAGTGTCGAGGCGCACGGCCGGTCCTTCGAGGTCGGGGCCGCCGAGTTCGTCCTGGCCGCCGGGCGGTTCGCCGCCGGCGGTCTCAGCGCCGCGGACGGCCGTCTGAAAGAGCCGGTCTTCGGGCTGGCCGTCTACGCGCCGGCGCCGCCCGGATGGCCCCCGGACGGGGTCCCGGCCGGCCGGCGGCTGGTCACCGACATGGTCTACGAGAGGTTCCGGGCCGGCCATCCGGTGTTCGAGGCCGGTCTGGCCGTGGACGCCGAGCTGAGGCCCCTGGGCGCAGACGGCGGGGCGCCCTTCTCCAACCTCCGCGCCGCCGGCTCCATCATCGGCGGCTGGAACCACTTCGCCGACGGGGCGGGCTCCGGCGTGGCCGTCGTGACCGGCATCCGCGCCGGCCGCCTGGCCGCCAAGGCCGTTCTGCGCGGCCCCGGCCGGCTCCGTCCGGGCGCCGGGTCGGCGGAGGGCCGGCCGCGGCCGGACGCACAAGGGAGAGAAGGGGGGACCGGAAGATGAGCGGAGCGACTGAGACCGGCAGGGGCGCAGGCGCGGGCGCTGACAGCGGCACCCCCGCGCGCAGAAGCACCGACAGCGGTACCCGCACCGGCACCGGTGGCCCCGGCACCGCCGGGTCCGGACGGTGGCGGGCGAGGGCCGAGCGGCACTCCGAGGGCCTCGAGCGCTTCCTCGACATCTATCTCGACGAGCGCCTTCTCCCCTACAGCCGGCCGGACAGCGAGCTCATGCGGGCTCTGGAGGGCTGTCTGAACTGCGGCACGTGCCTTTCCGTGTGTCCCGTCGTCGGGGCCGGGGCCGGCCACCCGTACCCGGGGCCCCGGACGGTCGGGACCTCTCTCTCGAGGTCCCTGCCGGAGTTCTGGGCGGCGGCCGACCTCGCCGGCTTCTGCACGACCTGCATGGCCTGTGAGGAGGCCTGTCCGGGCGATGTCCCGGTCTACCGGGCCGTCCTCATGATGCGGGCCAAGAACTTCGAGCGGTCGGCCAGGGAGGGGCGCGAGCCCCTCAGCCGGACCAAGCTGTTTCTGGTCGACTTCTTCGCCGGCGGGCGCCTCTCCGCCGCGGCGCGTTGGGGCGCCGTCTTCCAGGGCCTGGCCTTCCGCAGGACGGAGAGCGGGGAGATGAAGGCGAGGGTCCCGCTCCCGGTCGGGCGGCTGGCAGGCAGGGTCGTCCCGCCCCTGGCCCGGAGGTCCCTCACCGGCGAGTTCCCGGACCTCATCCCAGGTGAGGACCCCCGGGGCCCCCGCGTGGCCGTCTTCGCGGGATGCCTCATGAACCACGCCTACACGGAGACGGGCCGGGCCCTCGTCTCCGTCCTGAGGAGGCACTGCCGGGAGGTCGTCGTCCCCGCGGACCAGGTGTGCTGTGGGGCCCCCGCCCTCTACAGCGGTGACCTCCCGACCTCGCGTCGGCTGGCTGCCGAGAACGCGCGGGTGTTCGAGGCCGCGGGAGCGGACTTCATCGTGACCGGATGTGCCACCTGCGGGGACGTGCTCGGCCGGGAGTACCCCGCTCTCTTCGCCGCACCCCGGGGCGTCGCCGAGCCCGAGGAGGCCGGCCTGGTGAGGTCCTTCTCCGCCCGGGTGCGGGACGTCCACGCCTTCCTCCTCCGGGAGGTCGAGTTCCGTCGGCCCGGCGCGGACGGTGCCGTGACCGACGGCACGGTCGGGGGCGCGGCCGGTGGCGCGCGCGGCGACATGGGCGGCGACAGAGGCGACGGCGCGGGCCGCGGCGCGGGCGACGCGGAGGTCCTGGTCACCATCCACGACCCTTGCCACCTCGCACGCGGGCAGGGCGTCCGGGACGAGGTCCGGGAGCTCGTCGGGGCTCTCCCGGGCGTCGTCCTCAGGGAGATGCAGGAGCCGGCCGTCTGCTGCGGCGGGGCCGGGAGCTTCAGCCTCGACCACTACGAGCTCGCCTCGGCCATCCGGGACCGGAAGGTGGCGGACATAGACCGGACCGGGGCCGACGTCGTCCTCACGGGGTGCCCCTCGTGCCGGATGCACATCGCCGACGGGCTGGAGCGGGCCGGGAGGGCTCGCCCTGTGAGACATCCGGTCGAGCTCCTGGCCGAGGCCTACGAGAGGGACGCCGCCGGAAGCCATGGGAGGGGGAGGACAGGTTGAGCGGGGGAGCCAGACCCATCGTCGCCATCATCAAGGAGGAGAGCCGACCGGACGCCTCCCGCATCCGGGGCATGGTCCGCGAGGCCGTGGACCTTCTCGGAGGCGTCGGGCGTTTCGTCGGCCCGGGCTCCCACGTGGTCATCAAGACGAACATCTTCGCCCCTTATCCGCCACCGGTCTCCGTGGACCGCCACACCACCGCGGCCGTTGTCGAGCTGTGCCGGGCGGCCGGGGCCAGGCGCGTGACCGTCGTCGAGGGGGTCAGCGTCGGGACGAAGATGGGACGGGGCGAGACGACGGAGCGCGTGATGCGCGAGCTGGGGGTCAGGAGGGCGGTGGAGCAGGCGGGAGGCGACATCGTCTGCCTCGACGACACCCCGCGGGTGAGGGTCGAGGTGCCCGGCGGGGTCGTCCACCACCAGCTCGACTACCCCGAGATCGTCCTGCGGGCCGACGTCCTGGTAGACCTCTGCGCTATGAAGACCCATGTCAACACCCTCATCACCATGGGCATTAAGAATTTCCACGGACTGCTCACCGATGAGGAGAAGTACTACGGCCACCGCGACGACCTCGACGTGAAGCTCGTCGACATCCTCCGGGTGCGGCAGCCCGACCTCGTCATCGTCGACGGTCTTCTGGCCATGGAAGGGGACGGGGCCGGGGAGTACGGCGTGCCCGTCCCGATGAACCTCATCATGGCCGGGGACAACGTCGTGGCCACCGACGCCGTCGGCGCCAGCGTGATGGGCTTCGACCCCCTCGACGTCCCCGCCGTGAGGATAGCCGCCCACGCCCGGATGGGGCCGGCCGACCTGGGGGACATCGAGGTCAGGGGGAGGGCCGTCGAGGAGGTCAGGCGGAGGTTCCAGCCGCCCTTCAACTGGTTCAGGCCTGTTGACCGCTTCGTGACGGGCTCCTTCGAGAACGTCCACGTCTTCATCGGAGGGGCCTGCCCGTGGTGCTGGCTCATGACCGCGCTCATCGGGCGCCAGCTCGGCTTGACGGCCCCGCGGCAATGGAGCGTCATCGTCGGGTCCGACCCGAAGGTCCCCTCCAGACTGCCGTCCGAACCCAAGCACACCATCGTCCTCGGAGACTGCGCCTGCGCGGCGACCGGCCCGGTGAAGGAGCTGCGCAACTCGCTCCTCATCCGGCGGGAGGGGCTGATCGCCCCCGGCTGCCCGACCTTCCGGCCGACCCTGGCCAGGCTGGAGGAGTACCTTGTCGAGATCGGCGCCGTCACGGCCGAGATGCTTGAGATGAAGCGCCTCTTCATTAAACAGAAGTGTTTCGACTACTACAGGAAGGTGGACCCCACCTGGGAGCCCGAGCCGGTCGCCGAGCCCGCCGCCGGCTCCCGTCGCGGGGGGGCCGAAGGGGAGGAGAGCCCATGACGGAGAAGCCCTACGTGCTGGCCATCGATTCGGGGACCCAGAGCGTGAGGGCCATCGTCTTCGACCGCAGGGGCGGCATGGTGGCCCGCGAGGCCGCCCCGCACGAGCCCTACTTCTCGCTCAAGCCCGGCTGGGCCGAGCAGGACCCCGCCGACTACTGGAAGAAGCTGTGCCTCGTCCTGAGGAGGCTCATGGCCCGCCCCGAGTTCGACAGGGACGAACTCGCCGCCTGCGCCATCACGACCCAGCGGGCCAACCTCATCGCCACCGACGAGAGGGGCGACCCGCTCCGGGCCTCCATCATCTGGCTGGACCAGCGGCGGGCCGAAGGGGTCGAAATCCCGGAGGGCATGCCGGAGGTTCTGAAGCTCTACGCGGCCCTGTCCAAGATGAACTGGCTCCGGCTCAACGAGCCGGAGGTCCACCGCAGGGCGGCACGCTTCCTCACCGTCGCGGGCTGGTTCACCCACAAGCTCACCGGCCGGTTCGCCGACTCGACCGGGATGCAGGTCGGCGTCTGGCCTTTCGACATGACCACCCAGAAGTGGTACGACCACGAGATGATGTTCGACATCGTCGGCTGCCGGCCGGAGCAGATGGCCGAACTCCGCCCGCCGGGCGAGGTCCTCGGGACGGTCACGGCCGCCGCGGCCGAAGAGACCGGCCTTCCCGAAGGCCTCCCCGTCGTGGCCTCGGCCGGCGACAAGCAGTGCGAGACCCTGGGCTCGGGGTGCACGGGTCACGGCACGGCCGTCCTCAGCTACGGGACCGCGGCCGTGGTCGGGACCACCTCCAGGACCTACATGGCCTCGCCCACCCTCGAGTACTACACCTGGCCCAGCGCGGTGCCCGGGGCGTGGAACCCGGAGTTCTTCCTCTTCCGGGGCTACTGGCTCGTGTCGTGGTTCCGCGACCAGTTCGGGTACCGGGAGACGCTCGAGGCCCGGGAGGAGGGGCTCCCGACGGAGGAGATCCTGAACCGCGAGGCGGCGCGGATACCGCCCGGCTCCGACGGGCTCGTGGTCCAGCCGTACTGGACCCCCCACCCCGCCCTCGCCCCGAAGGCGCGCGGCGCGGTCGTGGGCTGGACGGACGTCCACACCAGGGCCCACCTCTACCGGGCCATCCTCGAGGGGATAGCCTACGCCCTCAAGGACGGCGTCCCCATCCTCGAGCGGGACTTCGGGACCGAGATCACCGAGCTCAAGGTCTCCGGAGGCGGGGCCAAGTCCGACGTCGCCATGCAGATAACGGCCGACGTCTTCGGCGTGCCTGCGGCCAGGCCGAGCACCATCGAGACCTGCGCCCTCGGGGCGGCCATCAACGCGGCCGTGGCCGCCGGTTGGTACAAGGACACCGACGAGGCCGTGGCCAACATGACCAAGGCCGACCGCGTCTTCGAGCCGAACGAGGAGAACGTGGCCGTCTACGAGGAACTCTACACCGGTGTCCACCGCCGGCTCTACCCGGCCCTGAAGGACATCCACGAGACCCTTAACAAGGTCGCCGGCTGAGACCGAGGGGGGCGACGAGTTGGGGTTCAAGGCTCTGGCCACCGACGTGGACCGCACGCTCACAGACGACGACCTCCTGCTCGACCTCCAGGCCGTGAGGACCATCCGCCTCCTGGAGGAGGCCGGGGTCCGGGTCATCCTGCTCAGCGGGCGCGACCTGGCGACCGTGGGCAGCCTGGCCCTGTACCTGGGGGCCTGCGGCCTCGTGGCCGCCGAGGACGGGGCCCTGGTCGGGAGCCTAGGAGGGGCGTTCGGCTTCAGCCTGAGGATGATGGCCGACGTCGGCCGGGTCCGGGCAGGTCTCGCCGCCCTCAAGGAGGCCTTCGGTGCGAAGGTGAGGGAGTACCACATCCCGGCGAGGGTGGCGAGCCTGGTGCTCTCCAGGGAGCTGGACCTCGCCGCGGCGAACGACCTCCTCGCCCGGCGGGGCGTCCCGGCCAAGGTCGTCGACTCCGGCCTGGCCTGCGAACTCTGCGACGCGGACGTGGACAAGGGCCGGGGCCTGATCGAGGCGGCCGCTTCTCTGGGTGTGGACCCCGCCGACGTCGCGGCCGTGGGGGACAACTTCAACGACGTGGAGATGTTCGAGGCCGCCGGGTGGAGCGCGGCCGTGGCCAACGCGCCGGAGGACGTCAAGGCCAGGGCCGACTACGTCTGCCGCCACCCCTACGGGCGGGGGTTCGTCGAGGCCGTGCGGCGGGCGGTGGAACTCTTCAGGCCCGACCTCGCCGGCCTTCCCTGGCCGGACCCGGAGGCCGTGGAGGAGCCGGGTGCGGGCCTGCCCCCCGAGAAGGAACGTGCCGCCCGGACCGAGTCTGCGGGACCGCGGCGGGCCTTCGGCGGGCGGGCCGCGGGAGGGGCCGAGACGTGACGGCCGCAGGCGGAGGCGGACCGCGGGTCAGGCCCTACGCCGGCTACATCTTCGACCTCGACGGCACGGTCTATCTCGGCGAGAGGCTCATCCCGGGCGCCGGGGAGGCCGTCACCGCCCTCCGGCGGCGCGGGGCCCGGGTCGTCTTCCTCTCGAACAAGCCCCTCCAGACCCGGGAGCACTACGCCGAGAAGCTCCGCCGGCTCGGCCTCGAGGTGGAGGCCTCCGACGTCCTGAACTCCTCGGCGGTCATGGCCCACTATCTCGAGCGGCGCGCGCCCGGGGCGACCCTGTACGTGGTGGGGGAGGAGCCTTTCCGCGAGGAGCTCCGCCGGGCGGGGTTCACCGTCCTCGAGGACCCGTCGAGGACCGGGTGGAAGGTGGACTACGTCGTGGCGGCCTTCGACCGGACGTTCGACTACGCCAAGCTCAACCACGCCCTGCAGGCCATAAGGCGGGGCGCCCGCTTCGTGGCCACGAACCCGGACCGGACCTGCCCCGTCGACGAGGGTGAGGTCCGTGAGATACCGGACTGCGCCGGGATGATCGGGGCCATCGAGGGTGTGACAGGGGTCAAGGTGGAGGAGGTGGTGGGCAAGCCCTCCCCCCTCATGGCCTGGGCGGCCCTGGAGAGGCTGGGCGGCGTCGAGCCGGCCGAGTGCCTCCTGGCCGGGGACCGCCTGGAGACGGACATCCTCATGGGCCGGAAGGCGGGTATGGCCACCGCCCTCGTCCTTTCCGGCGTCACGACCCGGGAGGCGGCCGCCGCCGCTCCGGAGGAGATGAGGCCGGACTACGTGCTCGAGACGATAGCGGAGCTGGTCTAGGCGCGGTCTGGGCCTGATGCCCCGCCACCTCGTCGGTCTGGACGTCCGTCGAGGCCACGGCCACCAGGTGCCCGTGCTCGAGCCCTTAACTCCACGGCAGGCGGTAGACCAGGAGGGTCACGTGTGCAACACTCTCGGCCCGGCTGTGAACGCGGTCCTCCTTCGGCCCCGGCTTGAAGCCTCAAGTGCGACCGGGCATACCTGCTTCCAACCAGGGCCTTTGCGGGCCGACCTTCGGCACGCTTGCCTAAGGAACATCTATCTCTATCACCATCAGAGGACCGGGCTGCTCGGCGAATTCCCGAGCATCGGACCGAACCGCTAACCACGGCCTGACGAGGACATATGCTGGAGTCTGTACTCCCTCGGTTGCAACGACCATCGGAACGAACGTGGTCTCACGTGCCGACAGCTTGATTGCGACGGGCTCACATGTCAGATACGGAGGCAACCCCTCAAGGTAGACGGTGACCTCCAAGGGTATGTCCTTCTCGGATGAGAGCCAGAACCTTCCGCTGATGCCCTCGCCGCCGCGTACCGGAGAGCCCGAAACGATCCAGCCGCTCAGGTCGCTTACGCTTGTCTCTCCGGCTGCCTCCCTTGCATCGAAAACAATAGAACCGACCGAGATGGTATCGACCAGAGAGCCTCGCGTGATGGTGATTGCCGAGACTGTATGCTGCCCCGGGGAGCGCGCCGCGACGTCCATGACGAGGGCTATTCTCTGTCGACACAGCCCACGATCCATGACCACAGTCTCATATTGGACTACCGCAATTTCACGGTTATCGAGAGCCACGGACTGGACGGGTGGCGAGGAGTGGAGCCAGAGCCAGTTGCCATAGTCGTAGTAGTACACACAGAGCGCCGTAGGCGAATGGGTCCAACAAGCAATCAGGCCGATATGGGGCTTGTCAATCGCTAGCACTCCCCTGAAGGCGAAGGGCAATAGAGTGGCCACAATTAAGAGCCCTGCAGCAGTCGCCAAGCCAGCGGCGGTCCGCCGCCTAACCTTTAGAACTGACTGCGCATCGCGTCCAGCATCCAGGCTCAAGATTTACAGCCCCATCCTTACGGCTGGCAGAGGTCGCAAGTCCACGCGAACAGTTTCGGCCAGTACTGTCAGCTGTATCGATCGCACTTGAAGCCCGTGGCCGTAAAGGTCCCCTGGAATATCCGCGTTGTTTCGCCTGGAACGTCCTCGTCGGTGCAATACCACTGGTAGTAGGTAGCGCTTGAGTGGAAGTGATAGTCGGTGTACCACCACTGCCCAACCTCGCCAGCAGGGTAGAAGTGGGACAGCGGGTCTCCCGGGTCTTTGAGGGCGTATTCTCCCCTTTCAAGGAGAGTGGTTTTCCAAATGCTCTCAAGCTTCAGCCACACCAGCAGCGTGCCGACGGGGACGGTGGCACCGCCGCTAATCTCGACTCATACGTCACGTTGACTCCAATGGTCATTGTGGTTGGGTGTCTCCATCGATTGCTTGAGACCTTTACATCGTGATGGTCGTTGTACGACGAGCTAGTCAGCAGACTAGATATCACTGGGCTCTGCGCTCGAGAGCACATCCCAGTCTATGACCAGCTTCATGTTTTCGGTAACAGCAAATGACCTGGGAGTGTTGTTCAAGACGGTTACGAAAGCCCGGGCCACCTGTTCCTCCTGCTCGGACATCTTGCTCAGGACTTTCTCCCGTACGCGAGGTACCCCCCGAAGACCGACAGGTCGTTCCTCAAGATACCAGCCACCTTCTCGTGAGAGACCGGCTGGCCTTGGCCAAATGCTACCGACATGTTCAGAATCACCATGAGGCTCAGACACAACCATGTTAGGCTACGGGTCACAACCCATTATCTCCCTCCACACTCACGAAGAGGCTAATGGGCAGGGCGACGGTTGTCAAGACGAAATCGCATTCCTTCGGCTAAAAAGTAACCAAAAGGGGACTCGCCTTGTCAGATAGATAATGTAACCGAAGGGATTCGATGTAGATGCGGGAGCGAAGCGCTACAAGGACACCGACGAGGCCGTGGCCAACATGACCAAGGCCGACCGCGTCTTC
>CAJXZV010000046.1 GCA_913063835.1 uncultured Eubacteriales bacterium | reverse complement strand
CCACCGCCGCCCTGGCGCCGGGCCTGTCCCCGGGGCGGGTCGCGTCGTCCGCCGGGCCCGCCGGGGCGGTCCGTCCCACCACCTGCGTCCGGTCGCGGGCCCCGGGCCCGAGAAACGACGGCTCCGGACGCCCCCCGGCAGACCATCCTGAGAGCCGGCGCTGGACGGCCTCGAGGTCGCGGATCATCTCCTCCGCCGTCTGGTAGCGGCGGTCGACCTCCTTGGCCATCGCCTTCATGACCAGGCGCTCCACCGCCGGGGGCACCCTGGGGTTGACCTCGCGGGGCGGAGTGACGGTCTCCCTGATGTGCTTCAGGGCGACACTGACGGGGCTCTCCCCGTCGAACGGCACCCGGCCGGTGAGCATCTCGTAGAGCACGACCCCGAGGGCGTACAGGTCCGAACGTTCGTCACCGTACCGGCCCTGAGCCTGCTCGGGTGAGAAGTAGTAGACCGTGCCGAGCAGGGCTCCGGCGTAGGTCATGGTCGTCCCTGTCGCCGCCCCGGCGATGCCGAAGTCGGTGACCTTCACCCTCCCCTCGGCCGTCAGGAGGACGTTGTGCGGCTTGACGTCCCGGTGGATGATGCGGTGCGCGTGGGCGTGCTTCAAGGCCTCGGCGATCTGCCTGGCGATGCGCACCGCCTCCTCGGCCGGGAGGGGCCCTCTTTCGTTTATCTCTTCCTTCAGGGTCCTGCCCCGGACGTACTCCATCACGATGTAGTGGATGTCGTCCTCGTGACCGACGTCATAGACCCCGACGATGTTGGGATGTGACAGGCTGGCCGCGGCCTGGGCCTCCCGCCTGAAGCGCCTCACGACGCTCTCGTCCGAGGTGAACTCGCCGCGCAGGACCTTCACCGTCACCGGCCGTCGGAGAAGGAGGTCCATGGCCCGGTACACGACAGCCATCCCGCCGGCGCCGAGCCTCTCCCCGATCTCGTAGCGTCCGCCCAGGGTCGTCCCGGTCAAGTTCACGCCGGACCACCCCTCACCCTGACGGGTCCTGCGATGAGAACGGTCACGTTGTCGTAGCCCCCGCGCTCGTTGGCCATGGCCACCAGGCGGTCACAGGCCTCGTCAAGGTCTTCGGCCCCGGACAGGACCTCCTCGATCTCGGCGACGGACACGCTCCGCGTCAGCCCGTCGGTGCACAGGAGAAGAAGGTCGCCGTCTTCCAGAGGGACGGAGGTGACATCGGCCTTGACCCTGAGGTCGGACCCGAAGGCCTGCGTGAGAACGTTCCGCTGCGGGTGCCTCTCCGCCTGCTCCTCGGTGAGGTTGCCGTTGCGGACCAGCTCGGCCACGAGCGAGTGGTCCCGGGTCAGCTGGACCACCCGTCCGCCCCGGAAGAGGTAGGCCCGGCTGTCGCCGACGTGACCGATATAGGCCCTGTCCCCGCTGATGAGCGCGCTGGTCACGGTCGTCCCCATGCCCAGGCACTCCGGGTCGCTCAGCCCGTGGCGGACTATCTTCTGGTTCGCGACGTTCATCGCGTCGGCGAGGGCCCTGTCGAGCGGACCGCCCGCCCTGACGGCCTTCTCAAGCTCCTCGGCCAGGGCTTCCAGAGCCAGGCGGCTGGCGACCTCACCGGCCCGGTAGCCGCCTATCCCGTCCGCCACGGCACAGAGCCGGACATCGCCGGTCTCCCCCAACAGCTTGTGGCAGAAAGCGTCTTGGTTGACTTCCCGGACCAGCCCGACGTCGGATCTCGCGCTGACCCTCATCTCGTCCCTCCCGGGCCCAGTCAAACGTCAGCCGCCCGTGGGCGGCCGGAGCCGCCGGTGCGCACCAGCCGGGCGACAAAGAACCCGTCCGGGCCTCCGCTCTGCGGGCCGGAGGTCAGGTAGGGCCCCTCGGAAAAGGCCGTGAGGCCTCCGGTCCCGCAGCCGGCCAGGCGCTCGGCGGCATCATCCCACGTGAATTCGCGGCTCTCGGCAAGAAAGCCTTCAACGACTTCCTGGTTCTCGGACCGTTCTATGGTGCACGTGGAGTACACCAGGACCCCGCCCGGCCGGACGCACGCGGACGCCGCCCGGAGGAGCTCCTTCTGAAGTTTGACCAGCCGGGGAAGATCCTCCTCCTTCAACCGCCACCGGAGGTCGGGGCGCCGACGGAGCACCCCCAGTCCGGAACACGGGGCATCGACGAGAACCGCGTCCGCCCGCCCGGCAAGCTCCGAGGTCGGAAGAGTGCGGGCGTCCGCGCGCCGGGTCTCGATGATGCCGAGACCCAGCCTTCGGGCCGCGCCCTCCAGGAGGCGCAGCTTGTGCCCGTACGGGTCGACCGCCACCACCCGGCCGCGGTTCCGCATGAGCTCGGCCAGGTGGGTGGTCTTCCCGCCGGCTCCCGCACAGGCGTCGACCACCAGCCACCCGGGCTCCGGAGCCAGGACCCTCGACGCGACCATGGCTCCTTCGTCCTGCACGGAGACCATGCCGCACCGGTACGCCTCGAGCCCCCTCAAAGGAGGGCCCTCTCCGGCGACCAGGGCTTCCGGGAAGAGGCGGCCGGGAACCGTCCGCAGCCCTTCACGCGCCAGCGCCGCGGCCGCCTCCGCCGGCGTCGTCCTCGAGAGGTTGACCCTGAGGGTCAGAGGAGCCGGCTCGTTGTCCACCCGACACAGCCGCTCCGTGTCCTCCGACCCGAACTGCTCCAGCCACCGCGCCACGAGCCACTCGGGATGGGAGCCCTCCACCGCCAGCCGGCGTGCGTCACCAGCCTCGGGACCGGGCAGGGGCACCCGGCGGGCTTCCGCGACCGCCCGGCGCAGCACGGCGTTGGCAAGAGCCGCCGTCCCCCGGTGGCCGAACTCCCGAGCCAGGGCCACGCCTTCGGACACGACGGCGTGGGCCGGTATCCGGTCAAGGTGAAGGAGCTGATAGACACCCATCCGCAGGATGTTGCGGATCCATGGCCCGAGTTCGGCCGCCGGCGTCGTCGAGAGATGGTCTATCACATGGTCCAGCCGGCCGCGCCACCGCGTCACACCATAGACCAGCTCGGTGGCGAGGGCGCGGTCGGCCCTCGTCAGCCGGCTCACCTCCAGGGCCTTGTCAAGCGCAAGGTTGGCGTAGGCTCCGTCGGCGTCGACGGCGTGAAGCACCCGCAGGGCCAACCGCCGGGCCGCACTCGCCCGGCGCCGCCGTCCCGAGCCTCCTCCGGTCCGTCCGCCGCCGCGCGGCCGGCCGCTCCGCCCGAGACCGGCCCGGAAGTCCCCCGCCCCCCGGCTCATACGCCGTCCTCGTAGAAGAAGAGAGTGGCCGTCCTGATGTGGCAGACCACAGGGATGCCGGCCAGGGCCGGGTTCACCAGGAGGCGCCCCCAACCGAGGTGGGCGGCCTGGCATTCGAAACCCGTGATGAAGAGGTCCTCGACGTCGGTGCTCGTCGTCACGTAGCGCTGGAACAGCCGACCGAGCACCGGCCCGCCGAGGTTGGCCAGAAGCATGACCAGGATGACATTGGCAAGGCTGAACCGACCGAGCCCGAACAGGAGCACAAGGAAGACGACGGCGGTCACGAAGTTGGCCGAGGCCCACGACGTCCCGCAGCGGTCATGGACGGCCAGCTCCTTCTCCCCCCGCTTGAGCCTTGCGAGCCCCTCCTCCGCGGCGAGGCGGATGGCCCTGGGGTCCCCCCAGCCCTTGATGATGAAACCGTCCTCCCTCGCCAGACCCGCCAGACGCTGCGGGCCGAAACGCTCCTCGAGAACGTTTATCGTGGCGTGCTCCAGGGCGTGGTTCCGCCTGAGATGCTTGTTGGTGGCCACAGCGAGGAACTGGGCCGGCGCGGTCAGGGCCGCCGCCAGCGACCAGGCGGCGACCCAGAGCGGGATGAAGAGCAGGTTCCCCAGGACGAAGATGACCGCGGCCAGGAGGAGAAGGCTCGCCAGCCCCACTAGTCCCGGCGCCCCCGTAGGACCAAGAGGTAGATGAGCTGTGATATGGCGGCCGCCGTCGCGGCCACGTAGGTCAGGGCGGCGGCGTTGAGGACCTGTCGGGCCGCCCGGGCCTCCCGCCCGTCGACGATCCCGAGCTGCCTTAGGGCGACCATGGCCCGCGCGCTCGCGTCATACTCGACGGGAAGGGTCACGACCTGGAAGAGCACGGCGCCGAAGAAGAGCACGATGCCGAGGTCCATGAGGCCCAGCCCCAGGCTGGAGGACTGCGACAGGATGAGACCCACCAGGAACAGGGGCCAGGCCAGAGAGGTGCCGAACTGGACCACGGGGACGAGGGCATTCCTGACCTGGAGGAACGCGTAGCCCCGGGCGTGCTGCAGGGCGTGCCCCGCCTCATGGGCGGCGATGCCGACCGCGGCGACGCTCGGCCGGTCGTACACCTGCGGTGACAGCCGGAGCACCCTCGACCGCGGGTCGTAATGGTCCCCGAGACCGACCCCGCCGGCCAGTCTCTGGACGCCGACGTCGTCGAGGCCGTGGGCCCGCAGGATCCTTTCCGCCACTTCCCGCCCGCTGAGCCCGGAGCCCGCCCGCATCCGCGACGCCCTGGCCACGGTCGAGGAGACCGTCGCCTGGGCGTAGAAGGCGAAGATTATCGCCGGAAGCACGATGATGAAGTAGGTGGGGTCGAAGAAATACATCCAACGCCAGCTCCTTTCCCTTGAAAAGTCTCTAAAGAACCGGTCCTACCGGCCCCCGAACCGGTCGCCGAGACCCACCCGGTAGCCGTTCACGAAGTCCGAGCCCGACATCCTGGAGCCCCCCGCAGGCTGGAGGACCTGCAGGACGACCGCCCCTGAACCGGCGGCCACGACCGGACACCCGTCGGCGAAACCCACGACACTCCCCGGCTCCGGCCGGCCCGTTCCGCCGGCCGGACCGTCACCGGCCGGACCGCCCTCCTCGGGCCCACCGGCCGTCTGCACACGCCAGACCTTCACCCGACGGCCGCGGAAGACCGTGTGGGCTCCGGGGGCAGGGTCGAGAGCCCGCACCTGACGTTCGATGCTCACGGCCGTCTTCTCCCAGTCTATCACTTCGTCCTCCGGACCGATCCGCGGTGCCGGTACGCTACGCCCCGCGGGCTGGGGTCTCGGCTCCGCCCGGCCCGCGGCCAGGAGCTCCAGCGCGTGAAGGACCAACCCGGCCCCTGCCACGGCCAGGCGGTCGTGGAGGGTGCCGGCCGTGTCGTCGTCGGCGATGGGGACCTTCTGCTGGGCGATGATGCCCCCGGTGTCCACCCCCTCGTCCATCTGGATGACGGTCACGCCGGTCACCCGCCGGCCGTCCATGAGGGCCCTCTGGATGGGGGCCGCTCCGCGGTAGTCCGGGAGAAGCGAGGCGTGGAGGTTCACGCACCCCAGACGCGGTGTCCTGAGCACCTGGGACGGCAGAATGACTCCGAAGGCCACGACCACCCCGATGTCCGCCCCCCATGCCGCCAGGACATCCGCCAGTCCGGTCCGGACCTCCCGGGCTCCCCCCTGCCACACCTGGAGGCCCAGTTCGGCCGCGGCCCTCTTGACCGGCGGCGGCCGCATCCGGCGGCCGCCGCGCCCGGCCGGGCGGTCCGGTCTGGTGACGACGCCGACGACACGGTGCCCCGCCTCGACCAGGGCCCGAAGGGTCGGGACGGCGAAATCCGGCGTCCCCATGAAGGCCACCTTGAGGGGGTGGGCCGTCCTGGGCCACGACCCAGGTCCGGCCTCCTCCGCGGAACCGGGTCCTTCCCCGTTCCCTTCCCGGCCATCCTCTTCATCTTCTTCTTCATCCGGCACGCGGCGCACGGCTCTCGCCCGGTCGAGGATGACAATCCCGTCGAGATGGTCGATCTCGTGCTGGAGGACCCTCGCCAGGAAACCCTCCGCCTCGACCCAGACCCGCTCACCCTCGAGGTCCAGGGCCTCCACGCTCACGTTCCGGGCCCGCTCGATCTCCGCCAGGAGGCCGGGGAAGCTCAGACATCCCTCCCAGTCGACCTCCGAACCGGACGAGGCCGTGATCCTGGGGTTCACCAGGATGAGGGGTCCCTCCCCGATATCGACCACGGCCAGACGCCGCAACACCCCGACCTGCGGCGCCGCCAGGCCGACGCCCTTGGCCTCACGCATGACCTCGAGCATCCTCCGGGCGAGCCGCCTGATGGAAGCGCCGGGACGGTCCACAGGTGCGGCCTTCCGGCGCAGGACCGGGTCACCGAAGGTCCGGATGATCACCTTGCGCCCAGCCTCCCGACTATCCCGAATTGAGTCGCCGCGACACCTTGACCTGATGTCACCGGCCATCTCGTAGTTTAGCAGAACTTGAAGGCGGGTGGGTCGTGGGTGAGTCGGACGCGGTAAGGCATAGATTGCCCTCATCCAGCCTGCATCTTGCCACTGAACAGTCTGTCACAACACGCTCACCGGGTCCACGTCGACTGCGGCCACCGGCCCGGCCGCCTCCCTGCGCCGCCCGCCCCGGGCCGCCCTTCCCGTCGTTTCCTTCACCGCCTGTTTCACCACTTCCAGCATGGTCTCGAGGTCGGAGCTGAAGACGAGGACGTGCCAGCGGTGGCGGCCCCTCAGACGCTTGATGGGGGCGGGCGCGGGCCCGGCGTAGCGCGGCTCCCCGGCCCCGCGGGGCAGGTCGGCCGCAGCGCGGAAGCCGAGCCGTTCAAGGGCCCCGGCGAGGGCCTCCGCCCCCGCGGCCGCCCCGGCCTCGTCCCGGTCGCTCAGCTCCACCCTCACCAGGTGGGTGAAGGGCGGGTAGCCCAGCTCGTGTCTTGCCTCCATCTCCGCTCTGGCAAAGGAGAGATAGTCATGGGTCGAGGCCGCCGCGACCGCAGGGTGGTCGGGGTTGTAGGTCTGGATGATGACCCGCCCGGGCCGGCTCCCCCGGCCGGCCCTTCCGGCCGCCTGGACGAGGAGCCGGAAGGTCCGCTCGGCGGACCGGAAGTCGGGGAGGTGGAGCGCGGAATCGGCCGAGACGGCGGCGACGAGAGCAACCCCCGGGAGGTCGAGCCCTTTCGCCACCATCTGGGTCCCGACGAGGACGTCGCTCCGGCCCGCCGCGAAGAGGGCCAGGATCCGGTCCACCTCACCCCGGCGCCGGACCGCGTCGGCGTCGAGCCGGGCCACCCGGGCCCCCGGGAAGAGGGTCCTCACCTCGTCCTCGAGCCTCTGCGTCCCGGCCCCGAAGTACCGCACCCGGTGGCCCCCGCACCCGGGGCACCTGTCCGGCGCCGGCGCGCGGTGTCCGCAGTAGTGACAGGCGAGGTCGGCCTCAGGGCGGTGGAAGGTTAGGGAAACGGCACAGTGGGGACACCTGGCGACCCATCCGCAGTCGCGGCAGAGGACGAAGGTCGAATGACCGCGGCGGTTCAGGAAGAGGATGGCCTGCCCCCCGTCCCTGAGGGTCTCGGCCAGCGCCGCCTGGAGCCTGCGGCTGAAGACGCTCCGGTTCCCCGAAGCCAGCTCCGCCCGCATGTCCACAAGCTCGACCGGCGGCATCGCGCGCCCGCCGGCCCTCTCCGGAAGTGAGACGAGAGTGTACCGGCCCTCAAGGGCCCGGTGGTAGGACTCGAGGGAGGGCGTCGCGCTGGACAGGACGAGGACGGCCTTCTCACGGCGGGCCCGCCAGGCCGCCACCTCCCGGGCGTGGTAGCGCGGTGCGCCATCCTCCTGCTTGTAGGCATCCTCGTGCTCCTCGTCGAGGACGATGAGTCCGAGGCGGTCGAGAGGGGCGAACACGGCCGACCGGGCGCCCACCACCACGTCGGCCTGACCGGTGACCACCTTCTCCCAGTAATCGAGGCGCTCACGGCCGGCGAGGTAGCTGTGGGCCACGACCACCCTGACGGGACCCAGGTGCCTTCTCACCCTCTCGAGCGTCTGGGGGACCAGGGAGACCTCGGGAACAAGGATGAGCACCTGTCTGCCCCTCGCCAGGGTCTCCGCCGCCGCCCGCAGGAACACCTCGGTCTTCCCGCTGCCGGTCACCCCGTGAAGGAGGAAGACCTCCCCTCCTCCGCCCTCCAGCGCGGCCGTCAGGGCTCCGACAGCGGCCTCCTGGGCCGGGGTCAGCCTGAAGCCGCCCTCCCCTTCCGGGACAGGCCCGGCCGGGCGGCTGTCGAGGGCGGCGGCGAGGTCCGTCGGCGCCGCACCGTCCCGTCTCGGCCCTGTGCGCTCCCCCGCCCCCGCCGCCTTCTCTTCGAGAGCCACGAGCCCCCTGTCCGCCAGGGCCCTGAGGCTCCGGGTCGCCCCCGGACCCAACCTCCTCCGGAGAGCCGCGACATCGGCGGAGCCCCGCCTGCCGGCGAGCTCCACGAGGGCGGCCGCCTGGGCCGGCGCCCGGCCCGAGAGCTCCTCGGCCCGCCTCAGAGCCTCGGTCGGCGTCACCAGAAGGCGAGCCCTCTGTGTGGTCCTGTAGCGCCCTTCGGCAGGAGCGGCGGCCTGCAGGACCTCACCCGGCTGGCAGAGATAGCGCCGGGCGGCCCATAGCGCGAGGTCGAGGACGGGACGTGGGTAGCTGGCCCGGGGTTCCAGGACCCGGGCGACGTCCTTGAGCTTCTCCGGCGGCACGTCGCTCCGGTCTTTCAGGGCGAGGCAGTAGCCTTCGACGATCCGGCCGAGCAGCGGCACTGCGACCCTGACCCCCGGCCGGACCTTTCCGGCCAGGGCCGGGGGGACCCGGTAGTCGTAGACCCCCTCCCCGCCGCTCATCGGCGCCGCGGGGGCGACCTCGGCGACCGTCGGTCCGACGCCGGCCCCGCCGGGAGTGACGAGGGACCTCTCAGCCAAAGAAGAGCATGCCCCCTTCGGCCCGGGGCCGTCCCACGCCGTCACCCGGACCCCGGACCCTGGTCCGGAGCCGGCGGACGCGGGACCGGGGGCCGCCTACACCTCTTCCAGGAGGCGGACGACCCTGTCGAGCACGGTCCGGGCCACTTCGTCCTTCGTCATGAGGGGGAGTTCCTCCACCGACCCGTCGCGCGCGAGCAGTGTCACCCGGTTGGTGACCGCGGCGAAACCCGAGTCCTCCGCCTGGCCGACCGGGTTCGCGGCGATGAGGTCCAGGTTCTTCGCCCGGAGTTTCGCCCGAGCGTTCTCCACCAGGTCGCCGGTCTCGGCCGCGAAACCGACCAGGACCCGCCGGCCCTTGTCCCGCCCGAGCTCGGCGAGGATGTCCGGCGTACGGACGAGGCGGAGCTCCATGTCTCCTTCCGTCTTCTTCACCTTCCGGGAGGCCCTCTCGCGGGGACGCCAGTCGGCCACCGCCGCGGCCATGATGACGACGTCGGCCCCGGCCGCCTCACCGAGGACCGCCTCCCGCATCTCGGCCGCTGTCGTGACCTCTACCACACGCACCTCGGGCGGGGGAGGCAGTTCCGTCGGGCCGGAGACGAGGACGACGTCGGCGCTCCTCCGCCGGGCCTCAGCGGCCAGAGCGAAGCCCATCCGCCCCGTCGACGGATTGGAGAGGAAACGGACCGGGTCGAGGTGCTCGCGGGTCGGGCCGGCGGAGACCACGACCTTGCGGCCGGCCAGGTCTCCTGGGCCGAGAAGCCTCAGGCACGCGGCGAGGATGCGCTCCGTCTCAGGATACCGCCCCGGCCCGACCAGACCGGAGGCCAGCCGGCCCCTGTCCGGCTCCATGACCTCGGCGCCGAACTCCCTGAGGAGGGCGATGTTCCGCTGGACCGCCGGGTGGGCGTACATGGCCGCGTCCATGGCCGGGACGTAAAGCACCTGTCCGCGGGCGGCCAGAAGGACGGTCGACAGGAAGTCGTCGGCGACCCCGGCGGCCGCCTTGCCGAGGATGTTGGCCGTGGCCGGAGCGACGACCACGAGGTCCGCCCTCTCGGCGAGAGCGATGTGTTCCACGTTCCAGAGCCGAGGCGGCTCGAAGAGGTCGGTGTGGACCGGGTTGCCGGTCACGGTCTGGAAGGTGAGGGGAGACACGAACCTCGTGGCGGCCTCGGTCATGACGACGTGCACGTCAGCCCCGAGGTCGCGGAGGCGCCCGAGAAGAAGCGGGACCTTGTAGAGGGCGATGCCTCCGCAGGTCCCGGCGAGGACGGTCTTCCCCTTCAGCATCTGTCCGGTCCGGTCTCGGGCATGTCCACGGTCACCTTGCCCTCGTTGATCTCCAGAAGGGCGATGGTGACCGGCTTGTGCGACGGCGTGTCGACCACCTTGGGGTGCCCTTCCATGAGCTGGCGACTACGCTTGGCCGCCGCAACGACCAGGGTGTACTTGCTGTCGACCTTTTTGAGCAGTTCCTCCAGCGGAGGAGTCATCATGCTCCCCCTCACTCCTCCTTGCCCCGGCTCGGACCGGTCCTTATCAGCTCGTCGATGAGGTGGAGCTGCCGAGAGGTCCGGCAGCGTTCGGCGGTGATGATGGCGTCGAGGACCCGCCCGGCCTCCTCGAGGATGTCGTTCAGAACGATATAGTCGAAATCCCGTGCCGCCTTCAGAAAACCCGAAGCCGCCTCCAGTCTCAGGCGGCGTTCTTGCTCGGTCTCCGTCCCCCGGCGGGAGATGCGCTCATGCAGTGCCTCCAGGGAAGGCGGCAGGATGAAGATGAGAACAGCGTCAGGCACCTTCTCTTTTACCTGCCGTGCCCCCCGGATGTCAAGGTCCAGCAGGACGTCCGAGCCCGCCTCCAGCGCGGATTCGACCTCGGCGACCGGGGTCCCGTAGTAGTTCCCGTAGACCTCTGCCCATTCAAGGAAGTACCCTCGGCCCGCAGCTTCCAGGAAGCGTTCCCGGGACCAGAAAAAGTAGTGCACCCCGTCGACCTCCCCGACGCGGGGAGAACGAGTGGTGACCGACACCGAGAACCTCAGCCCTGGGCGACGTCTGAGAAGATCCTGGCAGAGGGTGCCCTTGCCTGCGCCGGAGGGCCCGGAGACGACGAAAAGAAGACCCTTCCTGGGCAACTGCCTAACCCCTCTCCAGACTCTGGACCTCCTCGTCGACCGCCTGCCCCGCTCTAGAGGCCAGACGGTGGGCCACCGTTTCGGGCTGCACCGCAGACAAGATCACGTGATGGCTGTCCGTCAGGATCACCGAACGCGTCCTGCGCCCGCAGGTCGCGTCGATGAGGGAACCCTCGTCTCTGGCTTCCTGGATGACCCTCTTGATAGGTGCGGACTCCGGGCTGACGATGGCTACGATGCGGTCGGCGGAGACCATGTTCCCGAAGCCGATGTTGACCAGTTGGATTTCCATCAGTGCGGTTGTCCTCTCCTACCTCTTCCCGCCGAACCTCTCGAGCAAGGCCTCCCTCTGGCGCTTGCCCAGCCCCTGCACCCGTCTGGAACTGTCTATCCCGATCTCCTCCATGATCTTCCGGGCCGTCGTCTTCCCCACCCGGGGTAGAGACGCCAGAAGGTAGGCCACCCTCATCCTGGCCACGACCTCGTCGTCTGACCGGTCGAGGGCCTCCTTCAACGTCATGGCCCCCTTCTTGAGCTGTTCGCGCAGGCGCCTGCGCCGGGACCTCATCTCCTGGGCCTTCCCGAGCGCCGCCCGGCGCTGCCCCTTCGTGAGAGCCGGAAGAGTCACGCCCTTCACCCCCTCTCTCCGTCCTCGGGCGGCCGGGGGCCTGCGCCGGCCGCCCTACTCGATGTTCTGGACCTGTTCCCGCAGTTTCTCGAGTTCGCTCTTGACCTCGACGACCCGCCGTCCGATGGTCGGGTCCTGCGTCTTCGAGCCGATGGTGTTTATCTCCCTGACCATCTCCTGGAGGATGAACTCCGCCTTGCGCCCCACCGGCTCCGAGGCTTCAAGGAGGCTTCGGAACTGGTCGAGGTGGCTCTCGAGGCGCACGACTTCCTCGCTGATGTTCGACCTCTCCGCGTAGAGGACGATCTCGGTCGTCAGGCGGTCCTCGGCGACGATCGGGTCTTCAAGGAGTTCGGATACTCTTCGGGTGAGCCGCCGCCGGTACTCCTCCGTGAGAAGGGGTGCCTTGGCGCCGATTTCGTCCGTAAGATGCGCAACGCGAGCTATCCTATGTATGAGGTCGCGCCTCAGGGCCTCCCCCTCCGCCCGGCGCATGGCGGCCAGCGCCGATGCCGCCTGTCGGACCGCAGACCGGACCACCTCCCAGAGGGGCTCCAGTTCCAACGGGGCTTCACTGACCCTGACGACCCCGGGAAGGGCGACCACGAGCGGCAACAGACCTTGACGGGGGACTCCGAGGTCGCGAGCCAGCGCGACCAGTTTCTCATGGTAACGCTTGGCAAGCGCACTGTCAATTTCCACGGTTCGGTCCCTGGTCAGGGATTCCTCCAGGGTCACGAACGCGTCCAGCCGGCCACGGGAGAACCTGGCCTGCAGTTCCCTCCGGACCCGGTCCTCCAGGCCGCTCAGCTCCGCCGGCATGCGCACGGAGACGTCCAGGAAGCGATGGTTGTAAGAACGTATCTCCACCGTCACGCGGCCGATGTCGCCCTCGGCGACACCTCGGCCGAAACCCGTCATGCTGTTCGTCCGTCCAGTCCTCCCCTCACCAGGCCGCGAAGGAGGCGAGCCGGTGCAGGGCCTCCTCCAGGCGCTCGTCGGGCAGGGTCAAGGAGATGCGGAAATAGCCCTCCCCCTGGGTTCCGTAGGCCGACCCGGGCGTCACGATGACCCCGACCCGGTCCAGGACCTCGGCGGCGAACCCGGCCGAGGTGAAGCCCTCGGGCACCGGGGCCCAGACGTAGAAGCTTCCCCGGGGTGCGGTCACCGGACAACCGAGCCGCTGGAGCGTCTCGACCGTCGCGTCGCGCCTGCGCCGGTAGACCCTGCGCATCTGTTCGATGAAGTCTCTGGAGGCCGGGTTGGTCAGGGCCTCGACCCCCGCCCTCTGGACGGCCTGGAACTGCCCGGAGTCGGTGTTGGTCTTGATGACCCCGAGAGCCCTTATGGCCTCGGCGTTCCCTACCACGTAACCGAGCCGCCAACCGGTCATGTTGAACGGCTTGGACAGCGACCCGAACTCGACGGCGACCTCTTTCGCCCCCTCGACCTGGAGGACGCTCGGTGCCCTGTAGTCGTCATAGGTTATCTCCACGTAGGCCGAGTCGTGGACAAGGAGGATGTCGTTCTCGCGGGCGAACCCGACCGCCCGGGAGAAGAACTCGAGGTCGGCCGTCCCGGCCGTGGGGTTGTTCGGGTAGCAGAGGAACATCACCGTGGCCCGGCGCCGGTCGGCCGCCGGCACCGCGTCGAGGTCGGGGAGGAAGCCGTTCTCGGCCCTCAGGGGAAGCGGGACGACCTCACCCCCGGCGAGCAGGGTGTGGATGCCGTAGACCGGATAGCCGGGGTCCGAGACCAGGGCCGCGTCTCCCCGGTCCACGACGGCCCACACCATGTGGGCGAGACCCTCCTTGGACCCGATGAGGGCCATCACCTCGCGGTCGGGGTCGAGACCGACCCCGAACCGCTCCTCGTAGTAGGCGGCCACGGCCCGGCGGAAAGCCGCCGTCCCTTCGTAGGGCGGGTACCTGTGGGTGGACGGGTCCCGGACCGCTCGGACCAGGGCCTCGATGACGAAGTCAGGCGTGGGGAGGTCGGGGTCCCCTATCCCCAGGCTGATGACGTCCACCCCTCGCGCGACGGCTTCCCTCCGCTTGCGGTCTATCTCCGCGAAGAGGTACGGAGGCACCTTCTGGACACGGTCGGCTGTCTTCACAGGCAGTTCCCCCTCCCGCGAGGTCGGCCGGGCCTGCCGCGTCCCGGCCGAGACGCGGCAGGGGCCGGGAATATGTCGCACGGAACACTTCGACGGCCGGGCCGCTCAGCCTGACCGACCCGGCCGGAGTCCACTCGACTTCCAGCTCCCCCCCGTCGGCGACCACCGTGGCCCGCCGGCCGGTGAACCCGGCCGACGCCGCAGCCACGAGGGAGGCCGAAGCACCGGTCCCGCTGGCCAGGGTCAGTCCCGACCCGCGTTCCCACACCCGCATCCGGAGCCTTTCCGGGGAGACGACCTCCACGAACTCGACGTTCGTCCGGTCCGGGAAGGCCGGGTGCGACTCGAGCGCCGGTCCGACGAGCGTCACCTCCACTTCGGAGGCGTCGGGGACGATGAGGACGAGGTGGGGATTGCCCATGGAGACGTATGTCCCCCGGTAGACGCCGGCGGCGGGGCCGCCCTCGACGACCAGCTCCAGCCCTTCCCGGACCTCCCGCGGCGGCCCCATGTCGACGGTCACCTTCACCACCCGCCGCTCCGGGCCCGGAGCCGGCACCACCTCAGGGACGATGACACCCGCACGGGTCTCCACCTCGAAGCGCGTCTCGCGGACATAGCCCTCTGCGAAGACGTAGGCGGCTAGACACCGCATGCCGTTCCCGCACATCTCGCCTTCGGACCCGTCGGCGTTCCACATCCTCATGGCCAGGCGGCCGGAGGGGGCGCGGGAGATGAGGATGAGGCCGTCGGCTCCGACGCCGAAGTGCCGGTCGGAAAGCTCTACGGCCAGGCGCGGGAGGTCGATGTCACGAGGCAGGCCGGGCCCGCCGACGGTGTCGACGAACACGTAATCGTTGCCACAGCCGTGCATCTTCACCAGGCTGAGCGTCGCGCCGGGACCGGTCTCTACCGGCGTTCCCTCCCTGCAGGTCAAGCCTTCTTCAGCGCGCGGTCGAGCGCCTCTCTGACCCTCGCCTTCTCCTCGACGGGCCGGCCTGAGTGGGGGTCGACAGCCACACACCGGCCGTCGATGATGCGCGTGCGGACCAGCCCGCATGCAGCCGGGTTCCCGGCCAGATGCGGTGCGTCGAGAACGCCCGTCCGGACGGCCCGGGCCAGGGTGTCCGGGTCGGCCCACGGATCATCCACCCCGGGGCCGGCGAGTTCCCGGACCGCGTCGAGGATGACCCTTGCCTCGGCCACGAGCTCTTCCCGTCTGGCCTTCACTCTCGGGGCCGAGGTCATCTCCGGCAGGCCGGCCGCGCCGGCCCTGACGGCGCCGCGGGCTATCTTCACGCTCTCGACCACTTCCTCGGCTCGAGCGGCATGGTCGGCCTCGCTGTAGCCCACCACGTGGAGGATGTGCGGAGACAGGGACATCTGCAGGAAGGCCACGGCGGCGAGGTGTCCCTTGGCCTCGTCGAGGTCGGCCGGGAAGCTCGCCAGACCGGCCCTGACCTGACGGAAAGAGGTGAAGGTCTCGTCGTGGAGACCCTCGATGAGGTCTATCTTGGCCAGCATCTTCCCGAGGTCCATGTCGGGCCAGGTCCCGGCCGGCGTGTTGAACATGTACTGGCTGACGTAGTGCCGCACACCGCGCCGCTTGGCGTTGTAGGCGGCCAGGAACGCGGCGGCCACGGCCACGGCGTCCGGGGCCTCACGCAGGCTCCAGTGGTGGGACTCGTTCACCTCCACCGGCACTCCCTGCTCGGCGTGCCAGGCCACGACCTCCATGTTCTCCCTGATGCTCTCGGGGAGCGCCCGCCGGCTCCGTCCGTCCAGCACGTTGTACCAGAAGAGGGGGACGGCGCACCAGGCGTTCCTTATCGTCTCCCGGAGCATCCTGGCCATCCGGAGGATGTCGCGCGTCCCGCTGTAGCAACGCATGAGGGGGTGGTTCCCGCGGCGGCTCGCCTCGTACAGCCGCCGGAAATCCTCCGGCCGCCGCAGAGGCACACCGCCGGCCCCCGTCTGGTCCTCCTGCATCTCTTCCGGGTGGAAGAAGTGTTCCTGAGCGTTCTGGTCCGGCCCGATGGAGATGACGTCGAGGACCCCCGACTCGGCCAGCAGGGCGCAGCCGCGGACCGTCTCCTCGAGGGACGGCCGTCCGTAGTGGTGCCGGAAGATGGGATAGGGCCGCGCGGCGGCGATGCGGTCCACCAGGTTGTCCGGGTGGGGCTCTGCGGCGGCGGTGGGGCGGCCGGGCCGGGCGGAGCCGGGAGTAGGTCCAGCCACCTCGCCCCGGGCCGCCCGGCGCAGGAAATCGACGACCTCGCCCGGGTCTGTCTTCGGGCTGAAGACACGCGCGAAGAGACCGCTCTCCCGGGCCACGCGGCACACGGGTTCGGTCCCGCCGAAGACCATCACCGGGCCGGGGCGTCCCACCCGGGAGGCGCGCTTCGCGAGTTCCCGGGACAGCTCGTCCAGAAGGGGCCCGATGGCCTCGGGGCTGAGGCGGTAGCTCACACCGACCATCGACGGCTCCAGGCGGTCGATGGCCCGGATCACCGCGTCGACCGGCTGGGCCGGCCCGAGGAACTCCGTCCGGAACCCCTCGGCCTCGGCCAGGGAGAGGAAGTGGACGATACCGGCCACATGGACGCAGTCTCCCAGGGCCGCCCCGACGACGAGCTTCTTCGGCCCACCGGCCGTCACGGAGCATCAGGCCCCATGAAGGCCTCGGCGTCGGAGGCGACGGTCTCGCCGTTCCAGCTCGATGTCGTCCGGGTCTGTGGGTGCGGCACCTTCCTCAGTCCGACCTTGACGAAGTCGATGATCTCCTCCACACCCATTCCTCCGAGTCCCACCGAAGACAGGGTCCGGCCCTTCTTCACCCAGTCGACCCCTGTCAGGGCACAGGCGATGGTGATCAACGACTCCATGACCGGAGCCGAGCGTCCGGCGGCCCGCGCCAGGTCGGCCAAGGGAACGAGGCTCATCGGCACGTCCTCGAAGACGTAGCGGTGCTCCAGGCTGGCGGGGGACTTCAGCCCTCCGTAGGCCCTGGTCCGCTGGATGGCGGTGTAGAGGTCGTCGGCCCGTGTGCCGTACACCGCCGCCAGCCACCTCCTGGCCGGGACAGCCCTCACCCGGTAGCTCTCGGCGATGGCCAGCCGTTCCTCGTCGACCCTTTCCAGAGCCCTGGCCACACCACGGGTTATACCCTGATGGTAGTAGTCGAACTGTGAGGCGGACTCTATCCACCCGGCGTTCAGCAGGGTCGGAGCCGGGTGGAAGATGGCCCCGATGTTCGAGAGACCGGTCTCGAGCACGTTGGCCGCCGCAACGAACTGGGGCAGGACGTGTCTGACCTGCCTCAGGACGGACGCCGTGCGGTAGGCGGGAAGGGCGGCCAAGTGGACCTTTCTCTTGACCCTGTTTATGCGCGAGACCCCCGGCTCGACGCGCCGGCTGGCGAAGATGAAGGTCTCCGTCTCGGCGACGGTGAGCCCGGGCGGGGCCCCGTTCTCCCTGAGCACATGCTGGAACTCCACGGCCCCGAGGGTCCGCCCCGGGTTGAGGATGATTATCTGGCCGGCCTGGAGGTACGGTGCCATGGCACGGGCCAGGTCGCGGTGAGCCGAGGCCGGGACGGTCACAAGGATCACCCTGACCCCGTCGAGGACCTCCTCCATGTCGGAGCTCACCACGTCGAGCC
>CAJXZV010000045.1 GCA_913063835.1 uncultured Eubacteriales bacterium | reverse complement strand
CCCGCCCGACCCGGCCCGCCCCGGGGCAAGGCCCCGGGGAGCCCCCCCTCTCCGGTGACCCTCAGGTGATGACCAGGTAGATCATGCCGATGGTCATCACCGAGACCAAGGCCTCGACGACGAACCCCACCGCGAACGGCTTGAGGCCGGCCTTCATCCGGGAGAACTCCGTGGAGAGGCCGACCCCGGCGAAGGTGAGGAGGAAGAGCCACTTCGAGAAGTCGGCCATGGCCTTGACGGACTCCTGGGCGAGGAGCCCGAAGGTCGCCGCCAGCGAGAGGGCCAGGAAGCCGAGGACGAACTTCGGGAAGCGGTCCCAGAGGAACCTCGCCTTGTCCGTCACCTCGGCCGTCATCCCGCGGCGGGCGTAGGTGAGGGCCATGAACAGGATGACAAGGCCCATCAGGGCGTTGCGGCAGAGCTTCACCACGGTGGCCACCCTGCCGGCCCCCTCGGAGTAGGCGAACCCTGTCGCGAGGCACTCGGCCGTGTTGTCGACGGCCAGACCTGCCCAATAGCCGAAGTGGATGTCGCTCATCCCCACGATGCGTCCGATGAACGGGTAGAGGAACACCATCACGGCCCCGAAGATGAGAATGGTGGCAATGGCGTAGCTCGCATCTTCCTGCCTGGCCTTGATGGCCCCGGTGGCCCCGATGACGGCCGAGACGCCGCATATGCCGACGCCCACCCCGATGAGGCTTCCGAGCTTGTCGCTCAGCCCGAACTTCCTGGCGAGATAGGCCGCGACGACGATGGAGAGGGCTATCTCCAGGACGACCATGGCCAGTCCCGTCCCGCCGACGGCCAGGATGTTCTGGAAGGCGAACTTCGCCCCCATGAGCACAATACCGGTCTTCAGCCAAAGCTCGTAGGACCCAATGCCGGGGAGGAAGACCTTCGGGATGGGAATGGTGTTCCTGATGACCATCCCGATGGCGATGGCCCAGATGACGTACGCGGTGTGCGGCACGTACTCGGCGACGACCTTCCCCAGGTACCCCACGGCAAGGAGCAGGAGGACGCCCGGCACGTAGATCAGGCCCTTACGCAGGATGTCCCCGGCCGACGCCGTTTCACGGGCGAGCGAGCCGGAAGCCACCGCACCCTCAGGGAGGGGGCCCGGCGAAGGATGGGCCGGGGACGACGGTGCCGTCATGTCGAGTCAGACCTCCTTCCGGCGGTTGTTCTGCCTCTGAGGAGCCTTCCGCCTACCAGGGCACCCTCACCCACCCGACGACGATGAAGAGGACCACGACCGCCGCCAGGATGACGGACCACCAGTCGAGGGTGACCCGCCGACCGAAGAGTGTCATACCCTGTCCCCCCCTTCGAGCGCGTAGGGTGTCTCGCTGGGCACGGTCACCTTGAGCGTGTCGGCCCGGAGTCCGAGGCGCAGGGCCTCGAGGGCATAGATGTCACCGGGCGGCACATTGCCGAGGTTGACGTTGACCCCGAGCCGCAGGATCAGGTAGGCCTGCTGGTTCTTCAGCGGGGCCTCCCACATCACCACGCTCGGGTCGTCAAGCCCCCCGAGGATGGACTCCAGTTCCGCCTCCTTCACCGAACCGTCGCCGGCGAAGATGCCCACGCCCTTGCCCGATTCCCGCGCCTCCAGGATGACCAGCTTGGCCCCGTAGTCAAGGTCGAACCTGACCCGGTCCACGACCTCCTCCGGCGGGAGGTGCTGGGTCGGGTCCTTCTTGCCGACCTCGGTGATGACGTCGAACCCGGCATCCAGCACGGCGGTGATGACCGCCCCGCGTCGGGCCGCACTCATCTGGATGGTCCCGTCGGAGACCTCCACGGCGTTGAAGCCGAGACTGGCGATGCGGCCGAGGAACTGTGACAGGCGGTTCTGCATGAGAGCGACCTCGAGGAGCGTCCCTCCGGGACAGACGGTGACCCCGTGCGAGCGGATGATGCGGATCTTCGCGTGCAGGGTCTCGAGCGGGTAGAGGGCGGCCGTGCCGAAGCTTATCTTGACGATGTCGACGTAGTCGGCCCCCATGGCCATGAGGTCGGTGGTCTCGGAAAGTCCCAGGCCCTTGTCGATGACCATGGTCAGGCCGCACTCCCGCGGCTTCGGCCGGCGGCCCTCGAGCGGGGCCTGGACCACCCCGTTCAAGGCCTTGAGGCCGAGAATCTCCGACAAGATTCCCCCCCCTTCCTCTGCCAGTGTGGACGGGTCGACGCGGCCCCGGCCGGCGGCCGTCTCTGACGGACGTCTCTCCGGGCGGGGCAATCCAGCCTATGCCGCGGCAAGGGGGGCGGTGAGGAGCGGCCGCACGGCGCCCGCTGGTCAGCGGGCTGGCTTTTTGCTCAGCCTCTTCTCGTCGATGAGGAAGAAGGCCCCCGCGGACACCAGCGCCGCCAGGGCGGCGGCCGACAGGAAGAGGACGGTCCGGCCGAGGCCCATGAGGAGCCCGAAGACAGGCGGCCCCAGGGCCACGCCGAAGAACCGGACGGCTCCGTAGTCCGAGGTGATCATCCCCCTCTGGCGGAGGGGGACGGAACCCGTGACCAGGACGTTCAAGGTGGCCAGAGCCGAACCGCTCCCCACGCCGATGAGGAAGATGGCCCCGTAGAGGTAGTAGGGGTTGTCGACGACGGCCAGGCTGGCCAGCACCAGGGTGATGAGGGAGAGCCCGCCCACGACCAGCCACCGCCGGCCGAGCCTCTGGAGGTAGGTGCCGGTGACGTAGGCCGTGACCGCGCTGGCGAGCACGGGCAGGGCCAGGACGAACCCCTTCAAGACGCCGGTGAGACCGAACCGGGTCTCAAGGGTCTCCGAAAGGAAGAAGAGCACCCCGAAGAGCAGGAAGAGCACGACCATCCCCGAGGCCAGGGCCGCCCCCAGGGAGACGCCCTTCTCCCGGAACACCCCCAGGATGGAGGCGAGGTAGCGCCCGGCAGGCAGTCGGCCCTCGGGCTTGGCGTCGCGGGCCAGCAGGCCCACGGCAGCCGCCACGGGCAGGGCCAGCGCGGTGAAGAGGACGAAGGGGAAGAACCAGGAGGCGAGCCCTAGGGCGGCCCCGAGCACGGGGCTCACGACCTTCCCGAACCCATTGGAGGCTTCGAGCAGGCCCAGGGCCTGACCCCGGGCGGTCCCCGCGTAGAGGTCGCCCGCCAGGGCCATGGCTATGTTGGCCGTCCCGGCGGCCCCGAGCCCCTGGACGACCCGCCCGACCATGAGGAGCCCGTAGGCCCTCTCCTCGAGGAACACGGCCGCGGCGATGGCGATGGCGCCCCCCACTCCGTAGGTCACGAGGCTGGGGACCATGACCGCCTTGCGGCCGTAGCGGTCCGCCAGGAAGCCGGCGAACGGGATGAGCACCCCGGCGGGGACGGAGAAGGCGGTTATGATGAGCCCCGTCTGGGCCGGGGAAAGGTTCATGGCCTGCCTCATGGCCGGCAGGACCGGGATGAGGATGGAGTTGCCGAGGACCATCACGAAGGGGACGAGAAGGAGCGCCCCGATGGCGGCGTCGAACCTGAAGGTGCTCCGCTGGCCTTGCCTTGCGCCTTGCCCGGAACGCGACCGGGCCCCGGCGCCGCCGCGACCGGGCTGCTGGAGTCGCCCCGTCTTGGAGGCTATCGGGCCTCCGGGATGCTGACCGCCGGTCCTGGTGCTCACGGGGCGTATTATGTCCGCAGGGGAGTTGGGTTCTATGCCATGTTCCGTCCCTCAGGACCTTCTCGACCGCCTCGTCCGGGACTCGGTCGAGGTCAGAACGGGCCGCGCGGGGACGCTGCGGCTGGTGTCCGAGGAGGCCCTGAAGGCCGCGGCGGCTGAAGGGGGGAGCGGCGGCCCGGCGGCGAGGCGCGACCTGGAGCTCGCCCTCCTGGCGCGGGGAGTCGTCCCCCGCCGCTACCTCCGCAATGTCGACTCCCTGGGGCTGGACGGACAGGCCCGGCTCCTCCGGGCTAGGGTCGGCGTGGCCGGCCTGGGAGGCCTGGGCGGACTGGTCTCGGAGCTCCTCGCTCGAGCCGGGGTGGGCGAGCTCGTCCTCGTCGACCCCGACGTGACCAGCGACGACAACCTGAACCGCCAGCTCCTCGCCGACGAGGAGAACCTCGGCCGGGCGAAGGTGGACGCGGCCGCGGCGCGTCTCGGGGCTGTCAACTCGGCGACGACGGTGATCACCTTCAGGCTCAGGGGCGACGCCGAAACCTTCAGCCGCATCTTCTGCGGGGCGGCCGTCCTCGTCGACTGCCTCGACAGCATCCCGGCCCGCTTCGCCCTCGAGGACGCCGCACGGTCGCTGGGGGTGCCTCTGGTGCACGGGGCCGTCGGGGGGTTCTCGGGACACGTCACCTGCGTCTTCCCGGACGACCCCGGGCTCGAGGCCCTCTACGGACCGCGCGCCGAGGCCGCGGCACAGGGTGTGGAGAGCGTCGTCGGAACGCCTTCCCCGACCCCGGCCGTCGTGGCCGCCCTCGAGGTGACCGAGGTCCTGAAGATAATCGCCGGAGTGGGTGAACCCCTCCGGCGAAAACTTCTCACCTTCGACACCGCCTCGCCCTACTTCGCGGTCGTCGAGCTCTAGCGCCGCTTGGCCGGGGCCAACTCCCGCGCCGCCTCGGCCACCTTGACGGCGAGCCTCAGGCGCTCCTCGAGGAGCTCAGGGCTGGAGACCTTGCCCTCCTCGTGGAGGAACACGCCGTAGCGGTTCACCTCCACCCCCCGGAAGCCGACACCGCCGGCCTCGAGCAAGAGGGCCCTGACCTCAGGCGTCAGCACCGTCTCGGCCTCCTCCCGGCGGTGGGCCAGCACGAGGAACCTGGAGTCGAAGGCCTCGTCGCCCAGGACGGCCTGACGCCCCTTCGGGGTCTTCTTCAGCCTCGACCTGTCACAGACGGTGAAGCCGGTCATCCTGACGTCGTGGTAGACGCCTATCCGCGTGCTGTCGGGAGCCC
Source organism: uncultured Eubacteriales bacterium (assembly GCA_913063835.1). Classification (GTDB taxonomy): domain Bacteria; phylum Bacillota; class Sulfobacillia; order UBA995; family UBA9673; genus UBA9673. The sequence goes on along the minus strand of CAJXZV010000045.1, from coordinate 12,537 downwards.
AGGCGTCGAAGTCCACCCCGACCGGGACGCGGACGACGACCGGGAATCCCTGGAAGGTGCCGGCGAGAGCGGGGAGCTTGCCGTCGACCTTCCAGCGGAAGACGTCGGACTCGGATGTGCGGCGCATGTTCGCCAAAAGACCCGACGACTCCTCGTCCTCCCTGGTGGCGAGGTAGTCCAGACCGAGCCTGTCGGCCGCCGTCCGGAGAACGGCGCAGTAGCGGGCGTGCGCCACCCTCTGGCCGACGAAATAGGCCACCGCCCCGGCGGCGACGACCGCCACCCAGGCCCGGCCGGGGTTCGCGGCGAAGAGTATGGCCAGCACGACACCCACGCCCGTAAGGAACACTACGAGCCAGGTCAGTCTCTTCTGGAGTGACACGGGTTTATCACCTCCTATCGGGTGGTGGGTTTCCACTTATCGCCGGGAAGGTCCTTCCTCCCGGCGGACGGGGTGACGGCTAAGGCATGAACGGTGCGCTGCTGAGGGCGGACGCTCCCGGGGGAGGGAGGGCCTTCGGTCCTTCCTCGTCAGCCCTCGTCCTCTACGGGGCGGTGGTGGAGGGGTTTCTCGTCGCGGGGGCGTGGGTCCTGTGGCGTCTTTTCCGCGGGGGGAGCGTCTTCGCCCTCATCCCCCCGGGGCCGGGCAGCGGCCCGGGCGCGGAGACATGCGCCGGCCAGGTCCTCCTGGGGACTGCGCTGGCCGCCGTCCTGGCCGGCACGGTCCTCGGCCTGAGAGCCGTCTGGAGGGGCTTCCGCGAGGCCGTCGACCCCGTGGCCAGACAGCTCTTCGGCTCTGCGAACCTCACCGCCCTGGTGCTCGTGAGTCTCATGGCCGGCTTCGCCGAGGAGCTCTTCTTCCGGGGGGTCCTCCAGAACCTCGTCGGTTTGGTGCCGGCTGCGGCCCTCTTCGCCCTTGCGCACTGCGGCCTGAGGCGGGAGCTCTGGGCCTACGGGCTGACCGCCCTGCTCCTCGGGATGGCGCTGGGCCTCGCCTACCGCTGGGCCGAAGGCCTCGTCCTCCCGATGACGGCCCACTTCCTCTACGACGTCCTGGTGAGCGCGGCTCTGAAACGCCCCGGAAGAGAGACGGGCCCGGAGCCCTGAGGGCTCCGGGCCGCTTTCCCCGCCCTACCTTCCGGGCGTCGGCCGTCTAGAGCTTGGCCGGTCCGCTCTTGACCTCCTGGTCGTCACCCTGCTTCGTCGGCCAGATGAAGACGAGCAGCAGGATGGCGGCGAGGATCAGACCGGTGACGATGAAGAGCGTTCCCACGTGGCAAACCCTCCTTCTGCTTCGGCCTGCCATGAAAAACGCGACCTTCAGGCCGCGTCGGCAGGGAGGATTGTACCACTGAACGCCATTGTGTTCTGTAAGCTATCTTACACAGCGACCTCTGCTTTTGGCTTTATCAAACCCCTCGTCACCAACCAGTCCTCGATAAAACTGAACACTTCGTGCCGCTCGTCTTCCTGGAAAAGTTCGTGGTAGAAGCCTTCCAGGAAGCGGAACTCCTTCGGCACGTCGGCCAGGCGCTCGAAGAAGGCCCGCGAGGCGGACGGGTCCACCAGCTTGTCGGCGGTCCCCTGCAGGATGAACACCGGAGCCTTGATCCGGTCGGCCCCGCCGTTCGTCTCCTCCATGGCCCGCAGGAGCTCCACGAACCACCCGGCGCTCACCACCCTGCAGACGTGCGGGTCGGACATGTACCTCCGCCCGACCTCGGGATTCCGGGCCAGGACCCCGGGGTCGATCTCGTTGGCCATCGTCAGACGGGGGAAGACGCGGGCCATGGCCCTGCCGAGAAAGGCCTTCCACCCGGGCACCTTCACCGCTAGCCCCAAGCACGGGCCTGAGACGACGACCGCGGCGAAGGCCTCCGGATAGGCCTCGGCGGCGGCCAGCGAGATGAGCCCTCCCATGCTGTGTCCCACCAGGATGACCCCGGCCCCGGGGTAGCGGCCGGACGCGAAGTCCCGCAAGAGCATCAGGTCGGAGATGTAGTCGCTGAACCGGTCGACATGCCCCCGCGGACCGCCGGACCGCCCGAGGCCCCTGTGGTCGTAGGCCACGACGGGCACGCCGCGCGAGGCGAAGTAGCGGCCGAAATCCTCGTAGCGGCCGGAGTGCTCCCCCGCCCCGTGCACGAACAGGATGACCGCCTGCTGCCGCCCTCCTGGTGCGCTCCCCGGTGGGCCCCACTCACGCCAGAACAGCTCGACCCCGTCCAGCGCCTCGACCCGCCCGGACTCAGTCCGGACCTCCCCTTCCGCGGATTCAACCGCAGCACCACGTGACACCGGATGCCGCCTCCCTTCCCCGGACGGTGTCAGAATCTTCACCGGCGCGGGTCGGGCTCCTCCCGTCAGATGTGAAGCGGGCCTCCCGCCGGCCGAAAGGCGGCCCTCCCGGCGGTCAGGAAGGCGGGGTCCAGGCCTCGAGGTTCTCGGGTGGACGGTCGGGGTGCAGGGCCCGGTACCGGGCGAGGAGCTCGTCCTTGTCCTCACGCCGGTCGGGGTCGGGGACGATGGCGTCGGTCGGGCAGACCTCCATGCACTGGGGCTCTTCGTAGAAGCCGAGGCACTCCGTGCATCGTTCCGGGTCGACCACGTAGTAGTCGTCGCCGGGGCTGATGGCGTCGTTTGGACAGGTCGGCTCGCAGCTGCCGCAGTACACGCACTCCTCGGTGATCCGGACGGTCACCTCGTCCACCTCCCGGGCTAGCTGCAAACTAGTCTGTCCCGTCCGCAGCATGTGTTACGCCGTGGTCATCACTCCGGCAGGGAGGAGAAGGGCCTCTCCCCTAGCGCGCCCAGGTCCGGCGAGCCGGCCCTAGAGCACCGACTCGGCCAGAGGCGGGTTTGCCAGGAACCCTCATACCCGGTTCTCGGGGAGAAGGGAGGCGGTTGGAGACGACGGAGGCCGGGCCTCTCCGGAGAGATGTCCGGAAGACCGGCATGAGCGCTGCGGGATTCACCGGAGGACCGGACGGGAACCCAGGACAATCCGGCGGACACGGCGCCTTAGAGTTGCCGCAATCTCCTGAGGTCGTCAAAGGCCTCCCGAGAGAGTCTGATTTCCGCCGCGAGGCGCTCTATGTCGTGAAGGGCCTGGCAGCACGCGGCCAGACTGAGCTCGCTGCGCTCCCGTGCCCTCTCCCTTGAACGGTTCGCGGAGACCGAACTAAGAAGATTGATAAGAAGACGGATTGCGAAATTCATCGGCAGAAAACTCAGAACCCCTATGAGGAAACCAAACCTCAAACCTAAGTTCCAAGCAATAATAAAAGCAGAAGGGAATGCTATTAGACTGCCTACGGGATTATCACCCGTGTAATCAGGGCGCGCCGCAAGGGCCTCAAGCTGTCCGGCCCGCCTGTCGGCCTCAGCTTCAACCTCCGCCTCGATCCGACCGAGAACGGTCAGCTTCTCCTTGACCGTCTCTGCCCTGGCGGCCGCCTGCCGGAGCTCGGCGAGGGTGCGCCACGGAAAGCCCCCGCCCTGCTCCCGGAGGAACCGGACCAAGGCCTCGAGACGGTCCATGGCCTGGTCGAGCGTTGCGGTCGCCGCGGCCACCATGCGGTCCGCCTCGCCGGAGGGGAAGATGCCCTCGCCCCACTCTGGCGAATCCCGTCGGAGCCGTGCCCACCTCTCCAGCCACCGCTGGGCCCGCCCATGAAGCTCGACAATCGTCCGGTAGTCGGAGGCGTCCACCTCGTCGCTCGCGGCGAGTTCTCGGCCTTCGCCCTCGAGTTCCTGAGCCTTGTTCCCCTGGTAGTCATATGTTTCGAGAAGTTCCCTCACGCGCTCCAGGCGGGCCTCGACCCTGGCCCGGTACGCCTCGATGACCCGGGGCTCGGAGGCTGTCTCCGGGCAGACGAGAGCAAGGAAGACGGCCATGCCCCGCTCGTGGTCGCCCTCGTAGTTGCCGGAAGCAGCCCGCCAGTCGGCGACCTCGCGTCCCCGCCCTCTCTCGGTGAGCCACGCCAGGAGGCCGGTGTCCCAGGCCAGGTGCGCGCGGCCGGCCCAGTCCCCGGCCAGGAAGAGAGCCAGGTCGAGAGGTGTGGCGAGCTCGGAGCCGGCCGACCGGTAAGGACGCTCCGGACAGAGAACGTAGTGTAGGCGGAAGAGAGCGAACTGCCGGTCTCCGTCAAGCCCCGCCGCCAACTCGTCGACCGCCGCGGCGAGTTCCTCCCGGCCGCGGCCGCGGAGCCACTCCGCCAGGAGTCCCTTCGCCGCGGCCTCCGCAATCCGCTCGACGGCCGCCTGGTCCTGGGCCTCGAGAGCCCGGCCCAAGGCGGCCCCGACCGCCTCCGGGCTGCTCTGGACCTCGCCACGGTACGCGAAGGGCGCTCCGGGGTGGAGGTGATAAATCATCCGGAAGACGCCCCGGTCCTGGTCGGTCTCGCTCTCCTCGAGGTCCTGGCAGCGATTGGCGAGGTCAAGGTCGAAAGTCTCGGCCCAGCGCCGCACGTGGCCCCGGTAGAGCCGTTTCTTGGCCTCCTCCCAGTTGTGAGCGAAGGCCTCGGCCAGCTCCACCGGATCGGTGTAGATACGCCCCTCGAAGAGGAAGGAGCGGGCCCCTGCGGGAGCGGGTGCCGCCACACGGGGGTGGGCCATGCCGCGCTCGGCGACGGGAACGTTCTGGCCGGCGAGCCAGCGCCGGACCTCCGAGTTCCCCCACCTCCTTCCCCTTTCCTTGACGAGGAGACCCTCGATAAGGGTCCGGAAACGCTCCGGCAGGGCGTCGGGGACCGGGAGCGTGCCGCTCAGAATCTGCTGTCGTATCCGTCGCCTTCCCTCCTCCGTTCCCTCTCGGCCCTCCCACGGGGACCTGCCGGTCGCCAGCCAGATGAGGGTCACACCGAGGGCGTGGTAGTCGCTCTCCCGACCGACATCGCCGCCGTAGGCCTCGGGGCCGAGAAAACCGGGGGTGAACCGCTCCAGAGGGACGAGACTCTCCCCCGGGCGAAGACGCGCGGCCACGCCGAAATCGCCCACGACCAGGCGTGTGCGGGCCGAGTCGAGGAAAAAGAGATTAGCCGGCTTGATGTCGCCGTGGATGACCTCATGGGCGTGGCAGTACTCGAGGACGTCGTTGACAAGCCTGACAACGGACCGCAACTCTTCGGCTCCGAGCGGTCCACCGGTCTCGACGAGGTCGAGGAGGCTCCCGCCCTCGGCCCAGGGCATGACCTCGTAGAAACGACCCTGTCTCCACCCGTAGTCGATCACGCGCAACAGTCCCGGGTGCTCGAGAGCGGCGATGACCTCCATGACTCTTTGGTCCGGGGCCACGGTCTCCCGGTAGAGCTTCAGGGCCAGCCTCGTTCCTGGAGGATGCCGGCCGCTCAAAGCCTCGGCCAGGTAGACCCAGGACTGCCCGCCCCGGCCGTGGGGCTCAAGGAGCCGATACCGCCCGTTAGAGCCTTCGATGACCTCTCCGGCGGCGAGCGGAAACTCCTGGCCGGCCGGTCCCGGCGCTCCCGGAGTCGGCGGCTCGGCCGGAAGCTCGGCGGTGGACGCCGGACCGGAACCGGCCGGAAGCTCGGTGGTAGGCGCCGGGCCGGAACCGGCCGGAAGCTCGGCGGTGGACGCCGAATCGGACCCCGGCGGCCGGTCCTCGGGCTTCTCAGTCATCAACGGCCTACCTCCTTCCAGGCAGGTTCCCGTCGGTGCGTCCGGGAATCACGCTCCGACCAGACATGGTCGTGGTTGGCTTACAGGCCGGCCTGAGACCAGGACCGCCATGCGGGCCGACCGGCCGGGTACTCCCCCGAAGAGAAAGAGCGGTACCTCCGTGGATACGGCCGACCTCCTCCCTAGGTGAGGTTGACGACGAAACTCTGGTCAGCCAGCTTCAGAATATCCCCGCTCCTAAGCTCCTTGGGGACACCGGGTGACAGGCGCTCCCCGTTCACATAGGTGCCGTGCGTGCTTTTCGCGTCGGTCACGGTCCACCGGCCCGGCCCGGTCCGCCGCAGATGAGCGTGGCGTCTGGATACGGTGCGAAACGAAACAAAGAACTCGAGCCCCACCGTTCCCTCCCGCCCGAGCAGGGAGTCGCCCGTGACGCGAAGGCGGGCGCCCGTGGAGAGGTGCACCAGGACAAGCTGGCCCTCCGCCTCGATACCCACGGTCTCACCCACCCTGGAGGCCCGGACGACGGTTGGGCCGACGCCCTGTGCCTTCTCCCCGGACCCGGATGAGGGTCTGGGGCCCGAGGAAGCCTCCCCGGAGGGCGCTTCCTCGGCATCGGGCGGTGCTTCCTCAGGATAGGAAGGCACCCCCATGAGCGAAGTCGGGCAACCCTCCCGCTCGCAGGTGTTCCGCCAAGCCGGGTTGATGTGTCCGCACCTCGGGCACCGGACGACCTCGCGGGCCATCACCCGTCTTCCTCTCCGCGCTTCCCAGCCGCCGCGTTGGGGGCGGCGACGATGTCGGCGAGGATAATGGTCACGTTATCTTGACCCCCGCCCGCGAGGGCCGCGTCGAGCAGAGTGTCAATCGCCCGGCACGGATCCGGACGGGCGGCGAGGATGGCTTCGATTGCGTCGTGGCTGACCATGTCCGAGAGACCATCGGTCGCGAGGAGATACCTATCAGCCGGGTGCAGGGCCGGCGCGATGTGCTCCACGGTCGGCTCCAGGGCCTCCCGGCCCGACCCGACGCACTTCAAGACCCCCGAGGTTCTCCGGGGGGCTTCCGTGCCGAACGGGCCGTCGAGCCGGCTCATCTCGGCTTGGGAGTGGTCCACGGTCAGGGCCTTCAAGATGCCTTGCCGGAAGCGATAAACGCGGCTGTCCCCGGCGTGGAAGGTCACCGCCCCCCACGCGGCGTTAAGGTGCACCCCGGCCAGAGTCGCCCCCATCCCGGCCTGCTCGGGGTGCGCGGCCGCCTGGGCCAGGACGGACCGGTGGGCCCGTTCCAAGGCCTCGGTCCACAAGGCCGTGGCTTCGGCGGCCGTCGCGGCTTGAAGCCGGCCCTCAGCCTTGCTGAGACACTCCAGAGCCACGCGGCTGGCGACCTCGCCGGCCTGGTGACCGCCGAGTCCGTCGGCCACGGCCAGGGCCAGCCCGGGCCCGACCACCGAACCTGACTTCAGGTCCTTTGTCGTGAGAACGGGAACGGGGAGCGAGCCGCCCGGCGCTTGGCAGACCAGGCCCGCAATCATGAAAGCGTCCTCGTTGCTCTGGCGGACGAGGCCCCGGTGGGTCACGGCGACCACCCGGACCTTGAGGTCGGCGTCAGGCCCCTCACCGGCCACAGGAGCTCTCATGAGCGCGATCTCCCCGGAGCCGTTGCCGGTCCGGCTCCACGTCGCCTCCGGCGTGGAGCGGTCTTCGCCTTCCGCCTCGGCTTCTTCGGGCGCGCCATGGCCCTCGGGTGGTCGGCTCCACTCTCGTCCCTCCACCGTTCCGTAAGGCTGACGACGCCCTGTTCTTGCAGTCGGGCGATCAGCACCGAGTAATCATGGCACCAGTTCTTCGTTTGGCGGTCCAGGTGCTCGCTCTCAAGGGGAGTGGGTTCCGCCGTCTCGGACCCCGGTTCGACGAACCTCACCACCTCGGAGAGGAGGGCACCGTCGCCGGCCACAGAGACGGAGACGCCGCCGCCGTGCGGGGATAGGAAGACCTGTTCGAGAGGAGCGTCAGCCGCCGACCTGGCCGGGGCCGGGTCGGCCAGAGCCTCGTAGCCCAGCTCCGCGAGCGCGTCCCGCACCAGGTCGAGAACGCGGCGGCGTTGCGCCTCTTTCTCCAGTCGCGAGCGGGTCAGGCTGACGAGCGACTCCGCCCGCTCGAGCCACCGCTCGACGGCCAGCGGCTCCGGCCACCCGGTTTCCGACAGACGAACCCCCTCGGCGAGAACCGCCTCGAACTCCCGGGTGTCCGTCGCTTGGGACCCCGTCGCCGCAAGGGTCCTGAGCTCCTCAAGCCTGCTGGCCAGAGTCGCTCTGACGCGGTCCCGCTCCTGCCGGCGCTGAGCCGCCCGCCGGGCGTATCCTGCGAGTTTCCGGCCCAGCTCACCGAGTTGACCGGCGGCGTACACCGGCCTGTCCCGCAGGGCGGTGAGAGTCGCCACCTCCCTCGCCAGTTCCTCAACCTCCGGTCGCATTTCAGGGGGAAGGTCGGCGTCGAGCTCGGCCAGTGCTTCGCGGACGGCGGCCGCTTCCCTGGCGAGTGCAAGCAGGGCCTCGGCCGAGGCGGGCGGAGCCTTCTCCGAGGAGGCTCGCCGCTCTTCAGGCTCACCGGCGGGTTCGGAGGGGGCAGGGGTCTCCCCCTCGGTACGGGCGAAGACGCGGGCTTCGAAGGACAGCCTCCGGGCCTCGGCCACGTCTTCCTCGACGGTCGGCAGCAAGGACTTCAGGGTCTTGAGCTGGCTCTCGGCCACGGATAGGATTCGCTGGGCCTGTTCACGTGTCCGGCCGAGGGCGGCCGAGTCGGCCCCGTCCTCAGGGTTCGGGAATCCGGCGATGAGGTCCCGGAGCGCGCGCAGCCGCTGGTCGAAGGTCCCGAGAGCCGGAGCCGCGACCGGGTGACCGGTGGCCTCGGCGCTGAGCTTCTCCACGTGCCTGGCAAGCTCGGCTGTCTCCGAGGTCAGCGTCGCAAGCCGCTCGCGGAGCCGCTGGAGCTCATCCAGGATGGCCTTCCGGCGGGCCTCCTCCTCGCGGCGGAGGCGCTCCTCCTCGAGCCGCCGCAGCTCGGCCAGAGCCAGGCGAACGTCGGCGTAGGTGACCCTGCTCACCGTCCAGCTCCTCCCTCGGTGACATTCGTTTCGTTCCGCTCGACCCGGCCTGTCAGGGTCACGGTGCCGTCCTCGGCCTCGGTCAGCCGCTCGACGACTAAGGCCCCGGGTCCCGAGAGGTCGTGGTCGAAAACGTAGCGCGCGAGCGGGTTCACGAGGTCCCTTTCGAGGACGTTGCCGATACCCCGACCGCCGAACTCCAGTTTCTCGAGGGAACGCCGGAGAAGCTCGGCGCGAGCCTCGGGAGCCAGAACCAGCTCGAGGCCGCGGGCGGCGGCGAGTCCTTTCGCGATGTTCCCGACCATCTTGTCCATGATCTCGGCCGCCACGGGCGGCCGGATATAGTCAAAGACGACGAAGTTCTCGCCGAAACGGTTAAGGAGTTCCGGGCGGCCGAGCCCACTGGGCGGGGCCTGGGTGAAGAAGGCCTTGATGTAATCCATCGTGTTCCTGACCAACACTTCGTAATCGGGCGGCTCTCCTTCGTAGGCGAATTCCCCGAGATTGCTGGTGAAGATGAGGACACTCTCCGTGAAGTAGACCGTCTCCCCCTGACCATCGGTGATACGCCCGTCGTCGATGATTTGGAGGAACTTGTCGAAGAGGCTTGGGTGTGCTTTATCGATTTCATCGAAAAGGATCACGGAGAAAGGACGCCGCCGGACGGCCTCGGTCAGTTGACCCCCCGACTCGTAACCGATGTAGCCCGGAGGGGCACCTAAGAGGCGCTGGTCGGTATGCTCGTGCTGGTACTCGCTCATGTCGAACCGGAGGCAGGCGTGCTCGTCGCTGAAGAGGAGATGGGCGAGGCCCTTGGCGAGTTCCGTCTTCCCCACCCCGCTCGGCCCGGCAAAGAACAGCACACCCTTGGGTCGCGTCGACCTCGCCGACTGCTGGACGCCGGCCAGACCCACCCGGGCCCGCTTGAGGATGTCCAGGGTCTGCCGGATGGCGCGGTCCTGACCCTTGACTCTGGCCCGAAGCTCGGCCTCGGCCCCGGCGAGCCGGCTGCTGACCGCGTCCCAAGGGCTCTCTCTCACGCCGAAGCGATAGAAATCGACCAGTCCACGGACATCGGCCACCGATGCCTGGGCGCGCCGGCTCAGAAGGCGAAGAGCCTCCAGGTCGGCGCTCCTCATTCCCTCGGTGAGATCGACGAAGGCCCGTTTGACCTTGTCCCGCTCCTCGCCCTGGAGCTCGGCGGCCCCGTGAAAGTCGTCGAGGTAGCGGTCGATGTAGCAGTGACGGACCGTCGCCGCCGGCCGCTCGACTTCGATGACCTTGACAAACGGGTTGTCAAGGTAGAACCAGGCCGGAAGGTCGTTGGCCTTGTCGGCCAGCAGGACGACCACGTTCCGTACGAGCTGGTCTCCACAAAGCACCGGGCGGGCTTCGCGGACGGCCTTCCAGAGCCTTGAGAAGACCTCCCGCTCTTCCTCGTTCAGCGTGTCGGGGTTTTCGAGCAGGCGTGAGGCCAGGTTGATAACGACGGCGACACCCGAGTCCGACTGCCCGAGGGCCGAGCGGATGTGGACGATGGCCTGGTTCGGCCCGACCGCCCAGCAGTCCGTGCCGGCCGGAGTCCGGCTTCCGGCCGCGACCCTACTCCTCTCGGGCCCTGCGGGGGAGGCTTGAGCCGTGCCGTCCCTGCCGGCTGCCGGCCGCGCCGACGCCGGCCTCGAAACCAGCCGCCGGAACCGGTCCAGGGCACTCGAACGGAAACCGTCGACGAAGTCGTAGAAGGTTACGATCTCGTACCCCTGGTTACGGAGAAGGCGGTCGAGAAAGGCCTCGATGTCCATGAAATGCCACAGCGGCTCGGACGGTGACTCGCCCGGTATCGGGTAAGCGTGGTAGTCCTGGATGTTTCCGTGGAGGACGAAACCCGACACGGACGGCAGAAACCGCAGAAGTTCATCGGCCCACCGAGGGAGGATGGCGATAGAATCCGACATTCAGGACCCCTCTCTTAGAACCACTCCACGCCGCCGGCACGCAGCTTGGAAACGTTCGACGTCGCCTCGCTCGGGGATGCCGACGAGAAAGAGCCGGCCCTCGTCGTCGAGCCCCACCTCGAACCGGCGCCGCTCGGGATACTCGGCCTCCACCAGGTGGCCGTACCGTTCCCGGGCGAGGCCGCTGAGGAGGTGCATGCGTTGGTTGGCTGACCCGCGCCAGAGCTTCCGGGTGGGCTGGTCCTCTCGGAAGCGGCCATCGATGAGGATGTCAACAAGACCGAGGAGTTCGAGAGCGGCCGGTCCTTGCCGGCGGAGTTCCTCGAGAGTGTAGCCGCTGTAGACCAGGACGTCCCCGAGACCGAGGACTCTCAGCTCTCGGATGAGCTGGGCCACGGCCGCCGCCTGGCCGAAGGGTTCTCCCCCGGTGAAGGTCACACCGTCGACCCGGCCCGCGAGCGGAGCCAGACCTTCGGCCACCTGGCGCACAGGCACACCCGGACCCGACCCTCGTCGGGCCAGTTCCGGACTGAGACAGCCCGGGCATCCGAGTTCGCAACCCCGGACCCAGAGGGCGACCCGGGTCCCGGGGCCCAGGGTCCTAACGGGGTAGTGGACGCGGTCAAGATCAAGAGTCGCGCCCGCCGCACGGTCTCGGATAGGGCCATCCCCTCTCGTGCAAAGTCTGCCGGGACGGCACGGGCTGAGGGAAACGGCTGCTCGCGGATGAAGAGCATCGCCTGGCCGTCCCACCTACGGTCTACTACGCGCTGGGCACCGTTTCCTCCTACGCCACGTCCCTCCCGTCTCCGGAAGGCACATCAGGGCCTGTCCGGCGTGGTCGCCGTCACCCGGCGGAAGACGGGCGACCCGCACCCGAGAGCTGGTTCTCATCGCCGACCGGACCGGGGCGGAGCTCACTTTCCCGGCCGCCCGGTTTCGGCGGCTCTGGCCCCGTGGGTCCTCGACTGTATGCGACACCGTGCCCCTCGAAGGCCCGGTCACGGCCTCCGCCGTCCGTGGCCGGGGAACCCCCCACGCGGACCCCGCCGGGCGATGAGCGCGGCGACGGCCTCGATGTGGTCTCCGAGGATGAGCTCGACCATCTCCTCCCGGCGGCGGGCCCGCGGGCGGTCCTCAGAGGGACGGTTGGGCGTGATGACGTCCACCGTGTGGACCACCCTCACCTCGAGACCGCTCATGACGGCCAAGGCGTGGGCCAGAGGCGGAACGGAGAGTGCGGCCGGACCGACGGTCTCCACCGCCCTGCGCGAGAGGGCGTGTGGCACCGCCACGAGGCCGTCGAGACCGAGGTCGGGACGGCCCAGGAAGGCGTTCAGGGCCGTCTGGGCCGAGGCCACCGGCCCCCGGGACGGCCAGCCCTCGAGAAGTCTCGTGAGACCGTTGAGGGCGACATCGACTCCGTGTCCCAGCGCCCGGACGAAGGGAGCCAGGTCGCCGGCCGGAACGACGAAGTCCGCGTCGACGAACAGGAGTCCTCCAGCTCCCTCGGCCAGGGCCCACTCGGCGGCGACACTCCGGCCGACGTCGTGACCCAGCGGCTCCGGCTCCTCCCTGACCTTGATGCGGGGGTCGGAGGCCGCCGCCCGCCGGGCGAACTCGGCTGTCCGGTCCGTCGACCCGTTCACGACGAGGAAGACCCCCTCGACGCCGGGACAGCGCAGGGCCTCGCGGAGGACCCCGAGCACGGTCCTCTCCTCGTTGAGGGCGCTCACGCAGGCGAAGACGGGCTTTCGGTCAGGCGATGCGGTCCACCCCCGGCGGCCGGCGGGTCCGGAGCCCACCGGCCGGAGCCCATCATACGCAGGCGGCCCTGAGG
>CAJXZV010000044.1 GCA_913063835.1 uncultured Eubacteriales bacterium | reverse complement strand
GGCCTCAGACCCCATCCGCAACTCCGCCGGCCGGGTCATCGGCGCCGCAACGCCGTGGTGGAGCTCAGGGCGGCCAACCGCCTGAAGACCCGGTTCCTGGCCAACATGAGCCATGAGCTCCGCACCCCGCTGAACTCCATCATCGGCTTCTCGGAGATGCTGCGGGACGAGATATACGGGCCGCTCAACGAGACCCAGAAGGAGTACGTGGACATCGTCCTCAAGAGCTCGCGCCACCTGCACCAGCTCTTAAGCGACATCCTGGACCTCTGCCGGGTGGAGCAGGACATGACGCTCCTCGCCAAACAGCAGGTCCGCATCGAGGACCTCATCGAGGCCACCGTGTCCATCGTCCGGCCCCAGGCCGAGGCGGCCGGGCTCCGGCTGACCGTGGACACGTCCCCGGACCTCCCCACGCTCTGGGCGGACCCGCTCCGCATCAAGCAGGTCCTCTACAACCTCCTCTCCAACGCCATCAAGTTCACTCCATCGGGCGGCTCCATAGAGGTCCGGGCCCGGCATGCCGGTGGGGAGGTGGCCGTGGCCGTGAGCGACACGGGCATCGGCATCAGCGAGGAGGACCAAGCCCACGTCTTCGACCAGTTCTACCAGTGCGAGACGCTCTACGAGCGCAAGTTCGAGGGGGTGGGCCTCGGCCTGCCCCTGTCGAAGCGCCTGGTGGAGCTCCACGGCGGCCGCATCGAACTCCGGAGCAGGCTCGGGGAGGGCACGACCGTCACCTTCTACCTCCCTGTGACGGACGGGCCGACGGACGGGCCTGAGGAGCCCTCCGGGCCTGAGGAGGCGGACAAGGCGGACGGGGAGGAAGGCTGAGCGCAGAGTCAGTCTTTCAAGCCTTCCGCGAACAACGTCAGGTCCCGCTCGATGGTGTCGCGGTGGAACTTCTCGTGGTAGGCGAACCGCCGGAACAACTTGCGGGCCGACCAGACCTGGTGGTCGATTTTCCGCGTGCGGGCCCGGTCGTCGGCGGTCATGCCGCCCAGCCTTGACAGGGCCAGCTCCCGGTTGAGCTCGAGCTTGTGCCAGACGTCACGCGAACGCGGCAGGCGCGGCAGGTCGTCCCAGAAGCGGGTGAGATACCACCTGTCGCAGCCGGCGATATGCCTGAGCTGTTCGCCGATGGTCATGCGGTGGGGAAGCGAGCGGAACGAGTAGGCTTCCGGCGGGATGCGGTCCTTGAGAGACCACAAGGTCGTGCGTAGGGCGGCCAACACCTCCAGGAAGCCCGGGATTTCGTCCTCACGCACCGGGACGAGATCCCTGGCGAAGGTCGCTCTCGTGCCCCCGTGGCCCACACGGTGCCGGCCGGTCACGGTCTCCACGACCTTGAGCTCCGGGGTCTCCCCCTCATCCCACACCTCCCTGAGCAGGCCCAGAAGCCCGTTACCGGCGAGGAGCCTGCGCAACTTGGCCGCCTCGGCCGGTGCGGCCGCCAGGGCGTCCTCGCGACTCGGTCCCCAGGCGAGCAGGCCGGGAGGGTCGAAGGTGAACAGATGGCATCCGCCGTCCCCGCCTATCTCCATGTACAGCTCGAGTGTCGCCATGTCCCACACCCCGGTTCCGGTTTCCGGTTCCCGCCGCATCGGCCACCCTTTCTCTGCAGAGCCAGACCGTTCCTGCCCGGGCGGCCCTGCCCGGCAGGCGCGCCGACCGGGCCCGGGAAACGGGGCGGTCATCCGGGGAGGGCCGGCCCGACGGGTCTGACGGCCGGTCCCGGGGAGGCGTCACCTGTACCTACGGCGTCGGGTAGCCGGGGGGGTGGATGATGTAGGTCGTGCCGCGGGGCCGTCCCTGCCAGGCCCGCTCGAGCTGGGCGCGGTCGTAGACGATGCGGACGTCCTCTTCCTGGTCGGCCCGGGCCGCGGGGTCGTTGACGATGGGGTTTCCCCGGCGGTCGAACCCGCGGATGACGATGATGTGTCCGTCGCTCGAGGGCATCGGCGCCCCGTCGAGCCCGCCCTCCTCGAACTCGATGTTCACGGCCACGGGCACGCCGGCCGCTATCCACCACTCGAGGTCCGTCAGGGAGTCGAAGCGGGTCACGTAGGCGTCGAGGCCCAGGCCGGCGGCGTAGGCGGTGTTGAAGACCCAGTTCCCCGTGCCGCCGTACTCGTGGTCCCTGACGCCGGCGGCCACCTCCGGGACCGGCCGGTCCCAGGTCTCGTTGCCGGTCCGGGCGGCCCAATAGGCCATGATCATCGAGACGGATGTCGGACTGCACCACCCGCCTCCCCCGGGGAAGTCGTTCTGGCGCCTCTCCGGGACGGGAAGGTCCGTGCCCCAGGGGCGCAGGAGAGGCGAGGGCGAGGCCGTGCCGGGACCGGGGCCGTCACCCGTGGCCGTCACCGACAGCCGCCGCAGTCGCGGCGTGAGCCCGGGGTCGGTCGTGAAGAGGGTGACCCTGAGCTGGACGGCCGAGGCCTTACGCTTCAGCCTGAGGTCGTCGGTGTCGACAAGGCCGTCGGCGTCCTCCTGGGGGCCGCTGTTGTGCCGCCTCACCGCCTCGGTGCCGGACGCCCAGACCCCCATGCTGTAGTACTTGGTCCAACCGTCGGCCTGCCGGGCCCGGGCCTCCACCTCGAGCCAGGTGCCGGCGGGAGTCTCGGCGGACCAGGAGGCGACGACGGAATCGACCGGCACGCCGGTCTCCCAGACGGGAGAGACATAGGTCCCGTAGAGGAAGCTCCCCCCGTTGTACCGGCCCGCGCGGTCGTGGCCCGAGCGGAGCCCGGCGTCGGGGTCGAGGACGAGGGCGCCGTCCCCGTCGAGTGTGACCCGGTCGAAGCTGCCGGCGGCGAAGGCGTCGGCGCCGGTGAGGGTGCGGAAGATGCCGTGGCCCGGGGCCGGCTTGGCCGCGGGGGCGTTCCGGGTCCGGACGGCCGACCACGAGGCCCCGGCGAGGACGGTGACGGCCAGGACGGCCAGAAGGAAAGCGGCCCGGGCCCGGTTCTTCCTGGAGCTGAACCGGAACCTGGAGCGGAAACCTGACCTTTCTCCGAACACGGAAGGCCAACTCCTCGGAAGCTGGGTTCGGCTGTCGGCCTCGTGCGGGCCGTGCCGGCCGGTGCGCACGGGTCCGGCGGCGAAACCGCAGGGCCGAAGGCTAGTGTAACCGCGCCGCCCCCCTCTCCTTCCTTGTCTGGCCGCGCCTCTGCCTAAGCTTCCAGGTCAAAACGGGCAAATGCTCACACGCAACAATGGCATGATTAGACGTGTGCATGTGAACCTCGAGGTCCGCCCCGAGGACTTCGACGCCTGGAGCCTGGGAGCCCGTATCTACCCGATGCTCTACCTCCTCACCCGGGTCTGCGGAGCCCGGGACTGGGGGACCGGCCAGGCGCTGTCCGCCAATCTGCTTGGGAAGTCGAGCACCCTCAACCTACATCACATCTTCCCCAAGGCGAGATTCTACGAACACGGGTACACCCGCCCTACACTGCCGCGCAGGCGGCGCCCGAAGCGGAGTCCGCCGCGGCCGAACCCAGGCAGCCAGCCCACCCGGGGGAGGAGGTTCGAGAGCTTCTCAAGTGGGTCGCCGCGCACGGCCTACCCCGACCGGACCTGACGGACTGAAAGACTACCTGAAGGGCCTGCTACGGCAGCTCCGCGAGAAGAGCCTCCAGGTAGGTCCGCACGGGCCCCCTCTGCATCTGCTGATGCGCGAACTGGTTGCGGAAGCTTCTCAAGCAACCGTAGCACGATGTGTCCTCACTGCAGCCGCATCGACCGGACACTCTGTCCAAGGCCGCCTCCAGGCACATCCGGAGCATCCTCGGCTCTTCCAGCCTGCTGACCAACCCAGCTCCTCCGGGCACGTCGTCATAGAGCACTATAGCCGGCAACTCGTCGAGGGGGCCGTGCTGGAGAGTGACGTTTATGTCCGTGGGCGGGACCTGGAGAGAGGACGCCGTCCCCTGCAGTAGTGCGTAGGCCAGCGAAAGGGCGAACCCCGCTTGGCCGTCGCTGCCGGTGGGGCCTGGCAGACGGTCCTTCAGGCGGGCGGGGAACACAATCCTGAGGACGTCCGTTATGAAGTGATGCCCCAAAGACACGCGCTCGACGATTCCCTCGCATTCGCCGCCGCGAGGGTTCTTGTGAACACAACTGTGATGCTCTCTCGCTTCGCTTTCGCCGCGACGGTTCTTGCGAAGACGCGGAAGCTCTGGGGACCCCCATCCGCACTCGAGGCAGATGCGGAACGCCTCCCCTTTGAGACCCTCGCAGACCACAAGCATCTCTCCAGGGCACGCGCGATGCACCCGCACTGGCCCGTACATCTGCTGCTCGTCCCCTGCCGGCGACACGAGGCCAAGAAAACGCGGGCGGGCCGAAAAGACCCTTCCGGGCCGTCTGCGGGGCGTCTCCGGGCCGCGCCCGATGAAGCCGAACCTCGGGACAACCAAGAGTCGCGGGGGGACCGAACAACCGCACTCGAGCTGCGGAGCCGGGTGTTGTACAGGGCAGGCAGTGAAGGTCTGATGCACCCTGCACTCGCGGTACAACCACCTGTCGAGCTCTCGCGCCGGCACCCGCTTGACGGCGATGGATTTCCAAGTCTTCTTGTTCGCCACGACCTCGCATCCCAAGGCGTACTCCGATATGGCTATAGAGAGGTCGCGCTCCAGTGTCACCGTAGTGGCCTCAGAGCCGGTCTGGGCTTTCTGGAGGTCGAGCTCCACGACGTCGACGGGGAAGCCGTATTTGGGTATGACCGCATGCCGCGAAAGGAACCCTATCACGTCCTCGCGCTGGATTGTCTCGCTCCTGTGTTTGGCCCAGGTGGCCCGGCGGAAGTCATCGGCCTTCTTGCAATCTTCCTTGAGCTTCTCGATGGCGTTGAAGTCGGCCGACACCGCAGCCACAGCGTCGGCCAAGCGTCTGTCTTCTCTGCCCGACTCGAGCAGAAGCTTCGGCCAACCACGGTCCTTCACACCGAGCGACTCCAGCAGATGGTCGGGGAAGACCGCCTCGAGCTCCTTCTCTATGTCCAGCGCGTAGCGGTCGATGTGCTCGGCTATCTCGTCCAGAATGCGCGGTCGGGCCAGTGTGTTGCAGAAATCGGCCACACAATGGAAGCGGTCCGGGTTGCGCCGGAAGAAGTGGCCGAGGACGACAGCCACAAGGTGACGCTCGGCTATCTTGGTGTTCCGGAGGGTCAGCCCCACGAACCGTGTCTCGCCCTTGAGCATTCTCTCCGGTTGTGCGAAATGGTAGAGGTCATGCGAGGCGCGGCGGCAGTAGGTGACAGCGATTCCGGGGTAGCCGCTGCGCCGCCCGGCCCGGCCCACCCTCTGAACGTAGTTGAACGGCTCCGGAGGAACGTTCCTGAGAAAGACGACATCGAGGTCTCCGAGATCGACTCCGAGCTCGAACGTCGTGGAGGAACTCAAGAGGTCTATGTGTCCGTCCTTGAAGTCCTCCTGGAATTCCTTGGCCTTCTCACGACTCAGCTGGGCCGTATGCTCCTCCACCCGGAGTCTCTCGGAGCCGAGCGTTTCGTAGAGGTCCCTGTAGTGGTTGCGTTCAGCCTTCGATAGGGACCACGGGATGAGTGTGCCGTAACAGCCGTAACGGCTGCAGGTCCCCACCGTGTCCACCTGGGTGTGGCCGCAGGTCTCACAGGAAAACAGCTCACCGTCGGCTGCCGGACGGATACGCCACCACTCGGGGTTGAACCGGCGGCCGTCAGCGACCTGCGCCAGAAGAGGCCGGTAGTTGGGCTCGGTTGCAGCTTGCTGTGCATCCACGACCGCAAGGTGGTCCCAGATTTGGCGCAGAGTGTCCACTGCGGCCTCCCGGGCGGACGCCCGGTCCATGCCGCAACGCTTCATAAGGACCTCGGCCAGGAACCTCGCCCGGCGCCCTGTCGGAGCGTCCCAACTGACCACTCCCTTCTGCTTTGCCTTCTTTCCCAGCCGCAGCCTTGTCTGGGGCCGCTGGAAGCCGAAGTCGTCCCATCTTATGTCCACTTCCTTCCCGGCCCGAAGGTCGAAGGCTCCGTCGGCTCTGGCCATGTCCATCATGAGGCCGAGAATCGCTCGGGCCTGATTCTCGGTGAGGTTCCACGGAGGGGAAAGAAGACAAGGGGGAACCGGGTGCCGGTCCAGCCAGGCGTTGAACCACCGCACCAGGCCCACACCTTCCAGCGATATTCGCGCTTCCTCGGTCAGGAACTCCCTGTAGATGTCAATCCAAGCCTGCTTCGCAAGTTGCAACAGGCTCCATGACGACGGATAGACAGAGTGCTCCTCATAAAGGCGAGAAAGGGCACCGGCGAGGTCACTGAGAGAAACCCCGTCCTCTGCATACCGCCCCAAGCGCCGGAGGGCCCGGAGAATCAGGTTCCGCGTGCGCAGTTTCCGGTAGGAGTCCTCCAGGTACCAGGCGAAGAACGCGGCTTCCTGTCTGCTGTCGGCGAAGGCCAGCACCCTGCGGCGCTCCTTCGGAAGAGACTCGCACAGGGTCGTGGCGATGACGGCGTTGGGGCCGTCGCTCCCGTGCACGACCTCCCTGACCGGGTCCGGAGCCCTGTAGCCGCAGGCAGAGCACCTGGGAATCTGATCGAACGCTTCCTTGCTCTCATCCTGCTGCTCGACGATCAGGTGATGGTCGTGGCCGCATCCGCTCTTCCGAGCTCGGCCATAGGGCTGCATCGCTCCGCATACGGTGCAGAGGATGAAAAGACGTCGGCGGCGGTCATCGAGGCTCTCTTCAACCTCGCGCGGCCCGACGGGCCTGAAGAAGATGGCCGAGGCGTGAGGGTCGCTCGGGTCGCGGTTCGCCTCCCGCAGATACCCTCCCTGTAAGCGGCCCACGAGGTAGTGCTGTCCGCACTGCCGGCAGAGCGCGGCTTCGAAGAATATGCGGCCGTCGGTGACGCCGGTCCGGGTCAGCTGGACAGTCTTCGAAGGGTGGAACGAGACGAAGGCCCCCTCCAGAGACCGCAGGAAGTAGTGGTATCTGGCCGACAGCATGGGGGCCTCGGTCGCCGGGTCGCGCACCCGGGTCAACAGCTGGGCCAGACGGGCGAGAGCCTCGTTGGCCTCTTCCTGCCCCAACTCAGGGAAGACCTCACGGGCCACATCCTCGGCCAGATGGATTCCGGAAGAGAGAGTTAGCCTCAACCGCTCCGCCCGCCGGTCGGCGCGAAGGATGCGGGCTAGCCTATCATTGAGCGGCTGCCCCGGGTAAAGGTCCAACCCCAGGCGGGCAGCCGCAAGGGAGACCACCTCCTCGTCATCACCGGCCAGAGCTCGGGCCAGCTCAGGGTAGGCATCCGCAGGAAGCTCGGCTCTAGCTTCCGGCTCGATGGGAACCGTGCGTCCCAACACCAGACTTTCCGGCCCGAAAGGCTCACCAAAGAGCTCGCTCGCGAAGCCCACGACCGTTTTGACGTCATCCTCGCCAGAAGCGAGCGTGGCGCTGGTGGCTATGCACCTGAAGGGCGGACCTTGCGCGAGCCCGCGCGGGCGGAGCCTGGCCTTCAGCCTGCGCAGGAGCATGGCCATCTCATGTCCCTTGGACCCGCGGTACTGGTGGGCCTCGTCCAGGACGAGGAAGGTCCAGGTCTTCTGGCTCCGCTGGAAGAGCGGCGAATCGAAGGGACGCAGGAGCAGGTACTCGAGCATCGAGTAGTTCGTCAGGAGGATGTGCGGCGGTGAGGAACGCATCTCGTCTCTGGTTACGAGTTCGCCCGGCTGCCTTTGGGCGATCCACTGTCGCGCAGACCGGTTGGTGTCCCGCTCGTTCTCCGGCGTCGCTCCGATATACTGCCCGAAGGTGAACCGGAAGGAAGCCCCTTCCCGCTCGAGAGCCGCGGCGATGGCTCCGAGGCGCTCCCTCTGGTCGTACGCGAGGGCGTTCATCGGGTAGAGAACCAGAGCTCTCACACCCGGGCCCAGCCTGCGGGCGCGGTGCTCCCGGTACAGGCTGAGCAGGATGGAGTAGAGAAAGGCCTCGGTCTTGCCGCTCCCGGTCCCGGTGGCCACGATGACGTTCTTGCCGGAGGAGACCAGGCGGATTGCCTGCTCCTGGTGCCAGAAAAGCTTTCTGTCCGCGTGCAGGGCTTTCACGAAAGCCGGCTCCGGTTCAAACCCGAGCAGTTCCGGAATGAGCTCCCTGGGGGTCACGGTGCGCTCGAAGGCCGGGGTCCCCTCCAAGAACGGCCCCTTGGTCAGGGCCCCAGACCGAAGGCATTCCTGAAACGACTTCCGGAAATCCGGGTCGCGGAAGTAGAAGGTTGTCTCAAGGTAGCTGAGGTAGCGCTCGCGGATCTGGCGGCTCAATCCTACGGGGTCCACGACATCGCCGAAGGCCGCCGGACGGCTCCGGCTTCCTTCTCCTGTGTGCTTCAAAGCCATGCTACTCCTCCCGGTAGGTCCACAGCTCGTCCCAGTGCCGCTCCATCAAATGTGCGGTCATCGCCTCTCTACTGGGGTCCTCCCACGGTTCGCTGTCCCGCGGACAGAAACGGCACCTCCTGATGTCCGGCAGGTTCTCCTGTCGGAGACGGGGCAGTATCTCCCGCATGCGCTCGACGTCATCGATGGGCTCAAAACGCACTACCACCTTGCCGCCGTCCCTCTCCGCATAAGGACAGTTGTCAAGGTGCGCCAGTATCGCCGAGGTGGGATTGTCCGAGCTGATGGTCTGCTCGTCAAACTCGATGTGTCCACAATAGCTGCATCTGTACAGGGCTTTCGGGTAGCCCCGGTCGGGAAAGGCCTCAAGAATCTCCTCCCACGAAAGCCGCGGGAAGAGGTCTTCGAGGTGTGACCCGACATGCCGGACCATATCCTGTCGAGAGGTACCGGGATGGTCACAAATCCGACACCGCAGCGTGAGCGCAGGGAGAGACAGACACACCGCACTCTCCCGCGACACCCAAACACGGAAGCTCGCCGGGGAAGGTCTGCTCAGCTCCGGGCAATCCGCGAAGTCGCGCAGATGGACCGCCAGGGGCTGGCCGTCAGACCCCGCCGGCCCGAATTCGCGGGCCATGGAAGCATCAAAGCCGAGCCTCACGCTCAGCCCTCTCGGGAGCTTCAGCAGGAGCCGCTTCCGGGAGACAGGACGGAACCAATCCCGTAGGACTCTCAACGGCCTGTCCGACCACCGGGGTTCCTCACCGTCGTCCACGAGAGACCACCAGACTCTGTCGAGGCGGATGACAAGTGGAACGGGCCGACCGCCCGGCGGGTCGACCTGCCACCTGGTTTCGTCAGCTTCAGGCGCCGCGGGGATGACCAACGCAATCTCGGAGGAGCTCTGGTCGACGTCAGCGCGGCACAGCCGGGGCCACATCGGCGTCACCCTCCAACCCCCGTCAGCCGAGAGGATGAAGCGGACTTCCTCGTGGCCTTCGGTGCCGGGAAGCAGGCGCACCTGCGGTCGGTGCATGAGCTGCAGACCAGATGCGAACCGGAAGTCCAGACTGTCGATGAGGTCATCAGTGTAGGAGTAGAACCTCACGAAGAACCATCCTGCGCCCTTCGACACGAGCTCAGGAGGCATCTCCTGGCTGAGCGAACCTGGAGACGGGTGGAAGTGGGTGCGCCACCGCTTCCTGCCGGGCCCCTCCTCACCGACGACAATCGTCGCGACTTCGTCCCAGACTTCGGGTGTGGCGGCGGAAAGCACCGGCGGCGTCGGCCCGAAGAAGGGCCCCATCCGTGCGCTCGAGTCCGGAAGAACTGCTCCCTCGAGCCGGACATGCAGCCTGTGCCGGGCGAGGCGGCTTTCGTGACCGTCCGGGCGTCTGAAGGCCACGTGGCCGTCTTCCGCGTCGAGGTCGAAGTAATGGGCCGTGTAGGTGCCGTCAGGCAACACCGGCTCGGGAGCCACCGGCCCCGGACGACCGAGCGGCTTCCAGTCAGAAGGCGCAACCACCAGACACAGGCCTCTGCCGGGACAGTGCACCCGGCGACCCTCCCGGGCATCGGCGTCGAGTTTGAAGACCAACAGTTCCTTCGAGAAATCTCCGGACCAGACTTCAGGGCCGGGCCCCTCCGCCGAGTCCACGCGGGAACGGGAGAGTAGTCTCACCGGAGAGTCCAGGGATGGGAGCTGATAGAACCCCGACCTCTCTTCCAAGGGGATGCCGTCGATGACCGGCACCCACTCGAGAGAGGAGTCATCGAGCTCGATGACCTCCACCCCGATGACCCACCCCGCTCCCTCCCAGCGACAGACCAGTTCAGCGCGTGGTGGGCCCACAGCCGGTCGGGCCGCCGGTCCAGGGCGCGGGGCCGTCGGCGAAGTCTGGGCTGATTGAGCCTCGGAGATGCGCGACCTACCTCCCCGCTTCTCGGGAGGTATCCTGCGGCGTACGGAGTGCCCGTCAGGTACAACCGAACTCGACTGTTCGCCTGGCGCCGGAGAGGTGTCAGCTTCGCCAGAAGAAGGTGATGGCTGGGGAGCGGGCATAGCCCCCGGGGCCTCTTCTCTTCCGAGGGAAGACCTATCCGGCTGCTCGGAGAGGCGAAGGTGGTCCGCATCATCCTCCGGTACTACAGGGGTGAGGGGTTCCCCCTGAGCCGATTCCCCCATCGGCCTGGGCTTCTCGGGAAGGACCGTAGGCTGGACGCTGACGGCCATCCCGGGCGGCTCGGGTTCGAGACCCACGGCTGACTCGGCCTTCGGAGAGGCCTGTGCGGACAGGCGGGGTTCAGACGCAGTGGGGCGAAGGGTCTCCGCTTTTCTTCTCCGGACCAACAGCGACACGACGACGACCGCGGTCGACGCCACGACCAGCACAATGGCCAGGGAGGCTCCCACCGACGCACCGACCTCCTACCGGACGCTTCCCTCGCCAAAGGATGGTGTTCCCCATATACTTCTGGAATAATCGCCAATTCCTGCACCAAGTCGACACAAGAGTAGGGCAACCATGACAAATCCACCTAAGAGCGTAGGGTAGGCGGGTTGGCTCTTGCAGAACGCCCCTTCGAACAAGGTCGGATGCTAGGCGATCCTCTGGTCCAAGACCAACACTCCGCGCCTCTTGAGCTCGAAGAAGCACTTGGCGCATGCCGCCACATCCAAGGCCGCGTCGTGAGTCTCTTCGCACCTGCACCCGAAGAGAGCGTGGTGGAGTTCCGGCAGTGTCGGCCACTTGTAGCCGTACGGGCCGGGTATCCGACAGAAGTTCGTGCTGCCCTTCATGGTGCAGACCCGCGTTTTGCCTTTAAACGGCGGACCAAGGCCGAGACGAACGTACTCCGCAGATATGACCTTAGCGTCGAAGTCGAAGTTATGGGCCACAACGACCTTGCACCTAGCGGCCGCAACGCTCAGTTCCTTGAGCACGAACGAGAGGGGCATCCCCTCTGCCTCCGCCCGCTCAGTCGTAATCCCATGGACTCGCTGCGCTTCCAGCGGAATCTTGAACCCGTTCGGTCTGACAAGGTGAGAACCGCGTTCCTTGAGCTCTTCCGACTCGTCGTAGAGCATCCACGCGACCTGCACCACGTGCGGCCAGTTGTCTGTATCGGTGACAGGCGCTGACCGACGCCTCGGAAGTCCGGTGGTCTCACAGTCGATGATCAGGTACATGGGTCTCCCCTCCCTCGACCCACCGCGAACCCGTGCCTCACGGGCCGGCCTCGCATCTGCACGCCCCACGCCCCGCCTCACGCCGCGCGGTTGGTCGGCACCGACGCGACGGCCCTGCCTTTGACGGAAAAGCAGTAGAACCCTGCCAACGCATGAACGGGCTTCCTCGCCCGAGGAGTCGAGGGCCAGTGAGTAGTCCACATATACCATATATCCCCGTCTCCGGCAGGTCATGGGTACCGGGGGTCGAAGTGTGTCGTCAGCATGCGATGCCCCCTCACGGCCCGGGGCCGGCAGGCCTGGCCGGCCCGGCGACCGGACGGGGACGGGAGGGAGAACATGGAAAGAAGCAGGCTCTTGGCTCTCTTGGAGGACCGGGAGACCCTCCTCGAGGCCTACGCGGCCAGCTCGGCCTACGTGCTGCGCAAGGCCTACGAGAGCATCAAGGCCCTCCAGGCCTTCAAGGGCAAGGCCGCCCTGGCGCCGGCCGTGCTCGAACGCCTCAAGGCTCACCTGGAGGCAGGCAGACCCCGGGACCCGGTGGTCATCGGGGCCTACCTCTACGCCCTGGAGCTGACCGGGGCCCGCCCGGAGACGGCCCGCGCGGCGGCCGCCGTGCTGCGCGACCCGGTCTTCCGTCAGGACCCGCTCGTGGGACAGCTCGCCGGGCGGCTGGGCGAGCACCTGACGGGCAGGGTCGCAGCGCGGCTCGAGCCGGCGAGATTCCGGACTCTGCTCGACCCCGACGACCTCGAGAGGATCACCCGCGAACTCGGGAAGGCAGGTGAGCAGGAGTGAGCCACCGCACCCTCGTCACCGCGGCCGGGACCTTGATAAACCATTGGCACAAGGACCAGGTCTACGGAGAGATGTCCGACGCGCAGAAGGCCTCCCTGCAGGCGTCCTGCCTGGCCGACTACCCCGGGATAACCCCGGTGGAGTACACGCACCTGGACCACACGACCGAGACCCTCCTCCCGTCGCACAAGTACAACTGCTGGGGCTTCACCTTCAACCCGCGCCAGTGCTGGATCTCGTCCGGGGCCGACGTGCAGAACATCCTAGACGACAACGGCACCCAGGTCTTCCCACCGAACCTCAGGGTGGGTGACGTGGTCTGCTACCGCGACAGCACCGGGGAGATAACCCACACCGGCCGCATCTGGTCGCTCGACGCGTCCGGACAGCCGGCCCTGGTGCAGAGCAAGTGGGGCTCGCTCGGGGAGTACCTCCACCCGCCGCTCACCGTCCCGGCCGTCTACGGAACGGACATCACCTATTGGCGGGTGGTGCCGATAAGCGGCAAGGGCGACGTCTGGGCCAGGGACTGCACGGCCGACGACCGCAACCCCTTCCCGCCCTGCGGGGCCTTCTGGCTGAGCCCCGACCTCTGGTGCAACAACTCCGGCGGCACCACCCACGAGAACCCGGTCCGGGGACAGCCCAACCAGCTCTGGGTGCGGGTGCGCAACGCCGACACCCTGGCCGCCTCCGGCGCCCAGGTCCGGGTCTACTGGTCCGACCCCACCGGCGGCGTGCCCCACTGGGACTGGCACCTCATCGGTACCGCCCCCCTGAACGCGCCGGCCGGTCCGGGCACGGAGGTCATCGTCGGCCCGGTGTCGTGGACCCCGGGGCCGCTCGAACCGGAGCACTGCTGCCTCTTCGCCATCCTCGACACGGGCGACGACTATCACGACCCGGCCACCCTCGACCCCATCGTCTGGCCCTTCGACGTCCGCCGTGACAACAACATCATCTGGAAGAACATGTGGATCATCGAGCTGCCCCCCGCTCCAGCCCCCCAGCCTCGACCTTCCGAACCCGAACCAGCGAAGATGCTTCGTTTCACGGCGGCCAACTTGACCCGGGCCCGGGCCCCCATCGAGGTGCGGGTGAGCCTCAGAGGGGTCGGCCCTGAGGAACTCGAGGAGATGGGTGTCGACCCCGCGATCGCGGGGCCGCGCCCCGGTAAGCCGCCCTCCCGGCCCGGGGCCGGTCTCGTGGAGGGCAAGGGTCTCCGCCGGCCAGAGGTGCGCCTGCCGGAGCGGCCGGTCCCGTCGGCCAGGCTGCAGTCGGCGGGGCTCCCGGCCAGCAGGGCCGGGCTTCAGGCCGAGGTGGCCCTTCCTGAGCGCACATGGCGCCGGGTCAAGGGCCCGCCCCTGCTCCGGCCCGGTCGCGACCTCCTCCTGGCGACTCCCGCTCTGCCCCCGGGGAAGCTGGCCCGCCTGGAGTTCAGAGTGGGAGCCGTCGCCGGAGCCCGACCCGGCGAGGTCTATCGCCTGGATTTTGAGCAGAAGGTGGGCGGCGAGGTGACCGGAGGCGCGACCTACATCATCGTCATCAAGGAGGACCCGAAGAGCAAGACCTGAACGGCAGACTCACGGCTCTTCCGGAGGGCTCAGGAGGTCCCTCCCGGGCGAGTCATCTTCCCCTACCTCCCGGCTCCGTGCGCCCGGGGTCACTCCAGCCCGCCCGGCGTTACCGGGCCGGGCTCGGGCAGGATATCCCTTGTCTCCTCTATCTTCTCGTAGAGGGCAGGCGTGGCCTCCAGGCCGTCGGCCTCGAGGGCCAGGAGGTAGGCCCCGATGACCGGGTGGTAGAGGGGCAGGCGCGTCCTGGCCCGCGGGGCGAAGCGGTGCAGATGCAGAGTGAGAGAGTCGATGAGCAGGGGGTTCTCGCCCCTGAAGACACTGCCGGCCAGGACCACGTCGGCCTCCAGGCCGTCGATGCCGACCCGTCTCATCACCGCTCCGGTCTGTTCGCCCATCCAGCGGCCCACGCGGATGAGCACGTCCTGGGCCCGCTCGTCGCCCTCGCCGGCCAGCCGGAACACGAGCGGGGTCACCACACCCATGGCCCGGTAGGAGAAGGCGAGACCGCCCTCCCGGTGCTCCTTGATGAGGGTGTCGTAGTCGGGAAGGCCGAGGGCCTTCAGGATCTCGCCGTGGAGGCGGGTCTTGGGGGCCGAGCCCTCGTCCATGCGCAGGGCCCAGAAGACGGCCTCGATGGCGATGTCGGCCGAGCCGCCCGGGTTGCCGCTCTGGCGGCCCAGACCCCGCAGGATGGCCCTGGACCCGTCGGGGGCCTTGGCGGCCGAGTTGGTGCTGGTGCCGCCGATGACCACCGCCCCCCAGGGCTTGTCCGTGCCTCCCCGGAGGCCGGCCCAGGAGTCGTTGTCCCAGGTGAAGGGCAGGCTCTCGGGAAGCATCGCGGCCAGGGCCCGGCCTATCCTCTCGTGGTCCTCAGGCGAGTCGTCGGCAGCAAGACAGAAGCAGGCCCGGGCCAGCGCCCCGAGCTCCAGCCCGGCCTGGGAGAGGGCCCCGTCGACCGCACGCCTGACGGCCTGCATCGCCGCCTCGAGGCCGACCAGGTGGTAGTTGGCCGGTCCGCCCGTCCCGAAACCGACCAGCCGGCCCCGGGCGTCGCCGACCACGGCCCAGGTCTTGGTGGCCCCACCGTCGACGCCGCAGTAGAACCGGGTGTGGGCCATGAGGGTCCCGTCCTCTCTCTGGTCCTCGGGCCCCGCAGACGGCGGCTCAAGGACCTGGCTTCAACCGCACGTTCCAGCCGGGGCCCGGCTCTTCGGGAACATTCTGGCTCACGGCCCCCTGTTCCTACACCGGGCCCTTAGCACTGGGCGCGGGGCCGACCCAGCGGCCGCGGGAAGGCGTCGGGTCGTGAAGCACGCTGTCCCAGGTCGTTCTCAGGAAGAGCAACACCGGCCGTTCCCCTCGGTCCCGGCAGAGTCGTCCAGGCAGGCCGCCAGCGCCTCGAGAACTTCGGCGTCGCCGTCCCCTTCGACCCGCACAAGAATCTCTTCCCCGTCCTTCACCCCAAGGGCCAGCACCTGCAGGATGCTCTTGGCGTCGGCCACGCGCCCCCCGTATTCCACCGTGACCCGGCAGGAGTGCTTGGCAGCCTCGGCGACGAGCCGCGCCGCCGGCCGCGCGTGCAGGCCCACTCCGGTCTGCACCTTGATTCGCTTTTCCAAGAAAGACGTCTCCCCCTGTCTCCCCTGACTCTTGACCCGGCCGGGGTCTCTTCAACCCTTCAGTCCCGGACCGCCGGGCCCGCCTCGGCCGCCACGATGTCCCGCACCTCGGCCGCCGTTCGACACCTGAGAGCACGCCGGGCCAGCTCCTCGGCCCGGGCCCGTGAGAGGGCCCTCACGGCCGCCTTCACCCTGGGCAGGAGCGGAGGCGCCATGCTCAGCTCCTCCACTCCGAGCCCGACCAGAATCGGGACAGCCTCGGCATCCCCGGCCAGGTCACCGCAGACGGCGACCGGTTTGCAGGCCCGCCGCCCGGCGTCGACCACGGCCTTGACCAGGCGCAGCACGGCGGGGTGGAGAGCGTCAACCAGATGGGCCACCCTGGAGTTCGTCCGGTCGGCGGCCATCACGTACTGCGCCAGGTCGTTGGTCCCGAGGCTCACGAAATCGACCTGCTCCATGAGGAGGTCGGCCAGGACCGCCGCAGCGGGCACCTCGACCATCACGCCGACCGCCACCGGGCTACGGGCGACGCCCTGCCTGTCGAGCTGCTCGGCCGCCAGAGCCAGAAGCCGACGAGCAGCGTCGACCTCCCCCGGGTCGGCGACCATGGGGAACATGACCCGCAACTGGGTCTGGCCGGGGGGCGCGGCCGCGGCCGCCCGCAAGAGGGCCCGGAGCTGAACAAGGAACATGTCCTGCCTGTCGAGGGAGAGCCGTAGACCTCTGACGCCCAGGAAGGGGTTCGGTCCGGCCTCGAGCCCGGGGATGGGAAGCGGCTTGTCGCCCCCCGCATCGAGCGTGCGGACCACCAGGGGCCGCCCGGCCATGGCGGTCAGACAATCCCGGTAGACCTCGAACTGCTCGTCCTCGCTTGGGAGCGAGTCCCGCCCCATGAAGAGGAACTCCGTCCGGAAGAGCCCCACCCCCTCGGCTCCGAAGGCCAACGCGGCTTCGAGGTCGGCCGGCACACCGATGTTGGCCTCGAGGCGCACCCGGTGGCCGTCTAGGGTCACGGCGGGCAGTCCGGCCTGAGAGCGGAGGGACTTCTCCGATGCCCGCCGCGCGTGCTCCCGGCTCCGCCACCGGCGGACCTCGTCCGGACCGGCCCCGGCCACGACGGTCCCGCTCGTGCCGTCGGCAATCAGAATCTCACCGCTTCTGACCGAGCCGGCGACACCACGCGCGCCCACGACGGCCGGCACGCCCATCGTCCGGGCCAGGATGGCCACGTGAGAAGTGGGCGTCCCGGCCTCGGTCACCAGGCCCGCCACGTTCTTCCGGTCCATCAGCACGGTGTCCGTAGGAAGCAGCTCGTCACTCACTACCACGACCGGCCGCTCCAGGGCGGCCAGAGGATGGACCCGGCGGCGGTCTCCAAGGGCCGCCAGGACCCGTCCGACCACGTCTTTGAGGTCGGCCGCCCGGGCCCGGAGGTAATCGTCGGGCAGGTCCTCGAGCACGGCGGCGAGCTCCCTTCCCGAGCGCTCGAGAGCCTCCTCGGCGGTGAGCGACTCGGTCTCGATGGCCTTCCTCGCACGACCCAGCAGTTCGGGGTCGGTCAACATGAGAAGCTGGGCCTCGAAAATCGAGGCCTCGTGGGCTCCGACCGCCCCTGCCGCCTTGGCCTTGATTTCCTCGAGCTCCCGCCTGGCCGTCTCCAAAGCGGCGTCAAGGCGTTGGAGTTCCCGCTCCGTCCTGGACGCCCCCCGGACGGACCCAGGTCCGGCCGCGGGCGGCGCATAGGGGCCGGCGGCCCCGCCGTCGCCGCGGGCAACCGCGGCATCGGCAGGCGGCTCCGGTGTGCGTCTGAGATAGACGAAGGCCGGAGCGATGGCGATTCCCGGTGAGACCCCCAGGCCCCGGAACTCTCGACGGAGGAATAACAGGAGTCAAAGAAGAAAGATATCTGAGAAGACCAGTTTTTTATCCG
>CAJXZV010000043.1 GCA_913063835.1 uncultured Eubacteriales bacterium | reverse complement strand
GCATGCCTGTCCACTGGGATGCGGAGCGCCGTGTGGTCCTTCTCCGCGGGGTCGAGGTTCAGGCCGTCATCGTCGGCGACACCAGCTACGTCAGTATCGAGGAGCTCAGGGACCTTCTCGCCGGGCGTGCGGCCGTGGCCGTGACCCGTGAGGCCGTCCTCGTCGTCACCCGCTAGACCGGGAACAACATCCCTCCGCCGGTCGTCAACATCAATGGTTCCTGATGTCCTCTCTCGGCCGGGGTGCCGGCGGGGTCGCGCTCCGGCTCACGGAGGTGGTCAGACCCTTGGATGACAAGGCCAGGGAAGCGGACCTCATCGCTCGGGCGGTCGCCGGGGACGGCGACGCGTTCGCCGAGCTGGTCGAACCTTACGAGAGCAGGGTGTACAACCTGGCCGTGCGGATGTGCGGCGACCGGGAGACAGCGTTCGACCTGGCGCAGGAGGTGTTCCTCAAGGCCTACCGGTTCCTCCCGCGTTTCAAGGGCGAGGCGTCGTTCTCGACCTGGCTCTACCGGGTGGCCTCCAACACCTGCCTCGACCAGCTCCGCCGGAGGAGGCGGTCTCCGGAGACCCTTTCCCTGGACGATGCGGTCGAGACCGGGTCGGGCTCTCTCCGCCGGACCGTGGCCGACTCCAGTCTGGAACCTGAGAGGCTGGTCCTCCGCGAGGAGGTCCGGGCCGAGATACGGGACGCCGTCACCGGGCTCCCGCTCGAGCAGAGACTGGCCGTCCTCCTCCGCGACTTCGAGGGCCTGACCTACGGGGAGATCGCCGAGGCCCTTGGGTGTTCCCTGGGGACGGTGAAGTCACGGATCAATCGGGGCCGGGCGGCTCTCAGAGAACGTCTGACCGCCCGGGAACTTCTCCCCGCCGCCGGCGTCTACAGCGTTGGCCGGAGCCCGCGGTCCAGCCGCGAGCGGGACCGGCGGTCCGGACTCGAGGCTCCCGGCGGGCGGGCCGCCGGGCACGGGACCGGGCCGACGAGAGGAGTCGATGGCTGATGTCTCCGATGAGCTGCAGGCGGGCCGGAAGCCTTCTCTCGGCCTATCTGGACGGTGAACTCGACCCGAGGACCAGGCTTTCCCTCACGGAGCACCTCGACTCCTGTGCGGCGTGCAGGTCCGAGCTGGAGGCCCTCCGGGCCACGGCGGCGCTTGTGCGGGACCTCCCGCGGGAGGAGCTCCCCGAGGGCTTCCATTCGGCCCTGCTCCGGAAGGTCGGGGCCGCGGCCGCGGCGGTCTCCAGGGGTGCCGTCCGTCCCGGCCGCTCCCTGACGGGGAGCCCGACTGCGTTCTGGGAGGGCCTCATCGCGGGCCTGAGAGGTCGTCCCTTCCGGGTGGTCGCCGCCGCGGCCGCGGTGGTCGTCCTGGTCCTGTGGGCGGGGAGCTTCGCCTTCTACCTCGGGGCCGACGTGCCGGGCTTCGAACTCCTGGGACTGCGGGGCAAGGGCGACGTCGGGCGGTTCCCGGAGGGCGGCTACACCGCGTCCGGACCGGGGGCGGAGCCCCCGGGGATGGGGTCGGTCGCGGCGCCGGACGAGCACGGCGGCACGAAGTCGGCCGACGGTCTGGAGGGGACCGCGAGCCCTTCGGGTGCGGATGACGGCCTGGGCGCCGGCGACTTCGGCGCCCTGGGTCTCGATGCCGCGCCGGGCCGGCAGATAATCCTGACGGCCCACCTGTCTCTGGCCTGCGAGGACGTGGCCGCGGCAAAGGACCGGGCGGTGGCCGCCGTGGAGAGCGCCGGGGGCTTCGTGGAGTCCCTGACCTACTGGGACGACGGGTCCGGGGGGCGCTCGGCGAGCATGGTCCTGAGGGTCCCGACAGAGCGCCTCGCCGAGACCCTCGCCCAGCTCCGCTCGCTGGGGAGGCTCCTGTCGGAACAGGTCTCGCGCCAGGACATAACCTCCCGGTACATCGACATCTCCGCCCGGGTCAACAACCTCCGACAGCAGGAGCAGAGGCTCCTGGCCCTTCTCGGCCGCGCGGAGTCGCTGAGCGACATCCTCGTCCTCGAGAACGAGCTGGCCCGGGTCCGGACCGAGATAGAGCGGTACGAGAGGACCCTCCGGTCTTTCGACGAGCAGGTGGCCATGTCCACGGTCCACCTCGAACTGGTGCCTCCGAAGGAGACCCCCGGCCCCGGGGCGGGGCTCTGGGAGCGCATCGCGGCCGCCTTCATGCAGAGCCTCCTCTGGCTCTGGAACGCGGCCCAGGCCCTCCTGGTCTTCCTGGCCGGGCTCCTGGCCCCCTTGGCAGTGCTGGGCCTCCTCGTGTGGCTCGGCGTCGTCGTCGTGCGGACGCGGAGACGACGGGCAGGGATGTAGAACGGCCGACAGCAGAGACTCGAGGGAGGGATGAGCAGTGGACAGCAGTGTCCGCAAGACGTGGACCGCCGTCGGCGCCTCGGTCCTCGCCGTCGCGCTCCTGGCTTCAGGGATCGCCCTGGGGCGCGGTCTGCCGGGGGACGGCGCCCTGGCCGCCGGCGGGGAGGATGACGTCTCCGGCGCCGGCGGGAGCGGTGGGACCATATCGGTGACCGGCCGGGCGACGGTCAAGGCCCCGCCGGACACGGTGAGCCTGACCCTCGGCGTCGAGGTCCAGGCCTCCGAAGCTGGTGAGGCGTCGAGCCGCTGTGCCTCGGTGATGGACCGCGTCGTGGCCGCCCTCGTCAGCGCCGGCGTCCCCCGCGACAACATCCAGACCGCCCACATGCACCTCTGGCCGCAGTACGACTACAGCGAAGGGGGAAAGGGGCACATCATCGGGTACCGGGCCTCCAACCAGGTGAGGCTGAGCTGGAGCGAGCTCGACAAGGTGGGCGAACTCATCGACCGGGCCGTCGAGGCCGGCGCCAACACCATCTCGGGGCTGAGCTTCAGCCTTGCCGACTCCGAGGCCCTGTACCTGGAGGCCGTCGCTGAGGCCGTACGTGACGCCCGGGCCAAGGCCGAGGCCCTGGCCGCGGCGGCCGGTGTGCGCGTCGGCGCGGTGAAGGACATGGAACTCCACCCCGATTTCGGCCGTACGGTCGACCTTTACGTGTCCGTGCGCGAAGGGTACGGCGCCGATGTCCCGCCGCCGGTCGAGCCGGGGATGGTGGAGATCCAGGTGACCGTCAGCGTGGAATACAGCATCGAGCAGGGATAGGGTGAGGCCGGCCGCCGCCCGGACCTCCGTCCCCGCGCCGCGGGCTCACGCCGGGCGTGTTGCCTCATATTCTCGCGGTTGCTCCTCACTGAGGCGTTGGGATGACTCCTCCTCCGTCTGCAGGTTCCGTCCAACTGCCGGGCAAGTATGTGGTCCGGAGTCTATGAGGTTCCAACCCGGCCGGACCCGCCGTTCAACCTGACGCCGGGGGCGGAAACCCTCTCTCCGATGAGTCGTGCCGTTCCGGCACGCACACTGGCCCGCCGCTGACCGACTATTCAGTTGGTTCAGAATCCCCCAGAGGAATTGCTCGCCACGTGGGGGAATTATCTTCAAGCCTACCGGCGTTGGACCTAGAATCTCGGCCGGTCATCGGCAGGTAACAGGTAATCGGGAGGTGGCGAGAAGTGCCGGAGAGGGTCGCCATCGTGGGGGTTGGCTACTCTGATGTGAGATCGACAACCCCCGGGCTCTCCTACAAGGAGATGATGTACGAGGCGGCGGTGAGAGCCTACGCCGACGCCGGAGTCAACCCTCGCAAGGATGTGGACAGCTTCATCTGCGTGTCGGAAGACTTCTGGGAAGGGACCAGCATCTTCGACGAGTACGTGCCCGACCAGCTGGGGGGCGCGCTACGGCCGGTTCACACTGTCACCGGTGACGGCATCCACGCCTTGGCCTGCGCCGCGATGCTGATCCGCACCGGACGGGCCAGGATCGTGGTTGTCGAGGGCCACAGCAAACACTCGGACATCCGCACACCCCATCACATCCACAACTTCGCCTTCGACCCCATCTACCACCGGCCTCTGGGGGCCCACCCCTACCACCTGGCGGGACTGGAGATGAACCGTTTCCTCCACGTGAGCGGCAACACCCGGGAGCAGTGCGCGCTGGTCGTGCGGAAGAACCTGACCAACGCGCTCCTCAACCCCCGGGCGGTCTACGGAGCCGAAGTCTCGCTGGAGGACGTCCTGGGGGCGCCGCCCGCCTTCACACCCTTGGGGGAACTCGACATCGCCCGGCCCGCCGACGGCGGCTTCGTCATGGTGGTGGCCGCCGAGAGCGTGGTCGACGACCTCGCCGGAGAGCCGGTCTGGATCACTGGCTATGGGTGGTGCACTGGTGCGTCGGCGGTGGATTCCCGGCAATGGGGTGAAGCGGTCTACGCCCGCCTGGCGGCCGAGCAGGCCTACCGAATGGCCGGCATCACCAACCCGTTCCAGGACCTCGACTTCGCTGAGATAGACGACTCATTCTCCTACAAGGAACTCGAGCATCTGGAGGCCTTGCGCCTCTGTCGCCCCGGGGAGGCCGGTACGCTCCTCGAGGAGGGGGTGACCCTGCCTTCCGGGGAGTTCCCGGTCAACGTCTCCGGCGGCAGCCTGGGTGTCGGCCACTTGCTCGAGGCCACCGGCCTCCACCGGGTCTACGAGGTGGTTCTGCAGCTCCGGGGCCAGGCTGGCCCGATACAGCTGGCCGAGGTCGAACGCGGGCTGGCTCAGAGCTGGCGCAATCTGCCCACCACCACTGGTTGTGTCATCATCCTGGAGAGGTCATGAGGGGAGGGAGAACGGTGGGTAAAGTAGCTGTAGTGGGTGCGGGCATGACCAAGTTCGTCAGGCGGGCCCAGGAGACCGGTCGGGAGCTAGCCTGGCAGGCCGCCAGAATGGCCCTGGACTCGGCCGGTATGACCCTCAAGGACGTGGACGCGGTGGTCATCGGCTCCGCCCCCGACGCCTTCGACGGCGTCCACATGAAAGGCGAGTATCTAGCCGACGGTTCGGGCGGGTGGCGCAAGCCCACCATGCGCAACTTCGTGGGTGGTGCGACCGGAGTCTTCGCCCCTATCCAAGGCTGGTACCACATTGCTTCCGGCCAGTTCGACACGGTGTTGGTGGTCTGCGAGGAGAAGATGTCCTCCTGCCATCCCCATCCGCAGGGAGCCTTCCTCACAATCTTCGACCACACCACCGAGCGCCCCTTGGGGCCGAACCTCCTTTGGATCTTCGCCATCGAGATGAACCGTTACATGACCGTCCATGGGATAACCAAGGAAGAGATCGCCCTGGTGGCGGTCAAGAACAAGCGGAACGCTATGGACCACCCCTGCGCCCAGCTAGGCGAGGAACTCACCGTGGAGGATGTACTCAATTCCGAGATCATGGCCTGGCCGGTCAACCGGCTGGACGTCTCGCCGGCCAGCGACGGCGCGGCCGCCGTGGTCATGTGCGCCGAGCATGTCGCCAAGCGGGTGACCGATAAGCCGGTGTGGGTCGAGGGCGTCGGCTGGCACCTCGATACCGCCTACTGGACCAACCGCGACCTTTACTACCCCCGCTACGTGGAGTACGCCGCCCGCATGGCGTACGACATGGCGGGCATCAAGGAACCGCGCAAGGAGATCAACATCGTCGAGCCGTACGACCCGTTCGACTATAAGGAGCTTCACCACCTCGAGGGGTTGTTGCTCTGCGAGCGCGGCGAGGCACCCCGCCTCACCGCCGACGGGGTTACCCAGCGCGACGGCGACCTGCCGGTCTGCCCGTCGGGCGGCCTCCTGGGCGTTGGGAACCCCATCGCCGCCGCCGGCCTCATGAAGGTGTGCGAGATCTTCTGGCAGCTCCGCGGCGAGGCCGGTAAGCGGCAGGTGCCCGGGACGCCTAAGCGCGGCCTCGCGCAGGCCTGGGGTGACCTGATGCAGGTGGGCGCGGTCATCATTCTGGGGCGCTAGGAGAGGGGGGAGCACCATGACCGTCAGAATCAAGGAGTGGCCGGGCACCGCGCTCAGTTCGAAGGACTTCGAGACGGGGCGGGTGCTCACGGTCCATCACAAGCCGAAGGCCGAGTACAGGTGGGACGCCGGGGTGGCCATTGGCCGCTACCTGCGCGAACTCAAGGAGGGCCGGCTCATCGCCCGGCGTTGCAACGCGTGCGGGCGCATCCTGTTGCCGCCCCGGATGTTCTGCGAGGAATGCTTCGTCCCCACCAGCGAGTGGGTTTTCGTTAAGGACACGGGCACGGTAAACACCTTCTCGATCTGCCATGTCCGGTGGGACATGGTCCGACTCAAGGACCCGCAGTTGCCCGCGGTCATCAACGTTGACGGGGCATCCCCGGGCATGGGAATCCTCCACCTCCTGGGCGAGGTCCGGCCGGAGGATGTCCGTGTCGGGATGCGGGTGCAGGCGGTGTGGAAGAGCCCCGAGGAGCGTGAAGGGGCTATCACTGACATCAAGTACTGGAAGCCGATATAGGGGGGGTGGGCTGATGCGCGAGAAACTGACCAACCCGGAGGATGTCCGGACCTGGCCGGGCACCATCCCGGTCGAGTACGTCTACACGGCGGGCGTGGCGGGCGAGGCGTACCTGCGCGCCATCAAGGAGCGCGGCTGCCTGGCAGCCTCGACCTGCCCCGACTGCAACATCGACTATCTGCCACCCCGCCTCTACTGTGAACGCTGCTTCGCGAAGACTGATGAGCCGCGGGACGTCGCCGCGCGCGGGGTAGTGGAGACCTTCACCGTCGCCCACCGCGACCTGGACGGCCGGCCCCTGGAGCCGCCCGTCATCTACGCCTTCGTGCGTATCGCCGGGACGGCCGGCGGTCTCATTCACCGGCTGGGCGACGTGGAACCGGGGGATGTCCACATCGGCCTCGAGGTCGAGGCTGTGTTCCGGCCACCCGCCGAGCGGGTGGGTTCCATCCTCGACATAGAGCATTTCAAGCCGGTGGGCTAGCGCCTTGCCGGAAAGCCACTGCGCAAGGACGGGGGAGGCTCAGCGCCTCCCCCGCTCGCTTTCCCAGCGGGTTTCCTTATCAGCTTGGCCACGGCATCGGCCGTCGTCAAACACCAACACTACCGCGTGAAGCAGCAGTCCAGAAGAAGCGGTGTGATCAACAGGAGAGGACGGCAACCGTGGCATGACCCGGACCTCCTCTTTTACAGGTGTTCCAGCGGCGACTGGCTGGCCAGCAAGGTGGAGCGGGTCACGGCGACCATGCCTGACAGGTGATGCAGGCCGTGCGGTGAATAATAGCCGCGGCACCTGTCCGACCCGTCGGTCCGGGTCCGGAGAAGACCGGCAGGCCCCGGAGGTGGTCGCGGTTCCGAAAGCCTTGTTCATCGACGGGCACAGCCTGGCCTACCGGGCGTTCTTCGCCCTGCCGGACACCCTCGCCACCGCCGAGGGACAGCCGACGAACGCCGTGCTGGGGTTCGCCCAGATGCTCCTCAGGATCATCGAGGAGGAGAAGCCCGACTTCGTCGCGGTGGCCTTCGACAAGGGCCGACCCGAGTTCCGCCTGGAGGAGTACGCGGAGTACAAGGCCCAGCGCAAGCCGACCCCGGACAAGCTGAAGCCCCAGATTCCCCTCATAAAGGAGTTCCTCCAGGCCCTCCGGGCGGCCGTGGTCGAGGTCGAGGGCTACGAGGGTGACGA
Source organism: uncultured Eubacteriales bacterium (assembly GCA_913063835.1). Lineage (GTDB taxonomy): Bacteria > Bacillota > Sulfobacillia > UBA995 > UBA9673 > UBA9673. Next base: position 9,960 of record CAJXZV010000043.1, on the reverse strand, counting down.
CGTCCTTGCGGCCCTGACCGACCTGGCCCGGAGAGAAGGCGTCGAGGCGGTCATCGTCACCGGCGACCGGGATGCGCTCCAGCTCGTGCGGCCCGGGGTGAGGGCCGTCATCACCGTGCGCGGCATCAGCGAGACGGTCACCTTCGACTCCCGGGCGGTGGAGGAGAAGTACGGGGTTCCTCCGGAGAGGCTTCCTGACCTCAAGGGCCTCTCAGGCGACCAGTCGGACAACCTCCCCGGCGTGCCGGGCGTCGGCCCCAAGACGGCCGTCGCCCTTCTGAAACGGTTCGGGACCCTGGACGACGTCCTGGCCCACGCCGCGGAGGTCGGCTCCGAGAGGCTCAGAAGGGCGCTGGAGGAGCACGCCGACGACGCCCGGATGTGCCGCGACCTGGCCACCATCAGGCATGATGTCCCCTTCGAGAAGCCGCCGCGGCTCGAGGACTTCCGTTTCACGGGGTGGGACGAGGACCGCCTGGCCGACTTCCTGAGAAGGCTCGAGCTGAGGTCACTGCTCCGCCGCCTCGGCCTGGCCGAGAAGGCCGCCGCCCGGGGGAGGCTCTCCCCCGGCCGGAGCTCCCTGGTCCGGGGGCGCCGGCTCGTCTGCACCCGGGAGGAGCTGGCCCGGGCCGCCTCCGTCCTCTCCCGCGCGGGGCGCATCGCGCTGGCCGTGCGGCTGGACGGCGAGCGGCCGCTGGAGGCCTGGCTCAAGGGGGTGGCCGTCGCCGCGGACGGCCTGCCCGAGACCATCTACGTGCCGGTCCTCGCCGGCCCTTCCCGCGGCCGTCCGGCCGCCGGCGGGGCCGGGTCCGACCTCTTCACCGGCTGCGCGGGAGACGGCCCACAGGCGGCCGGGAGCCCGGCCGTCAGCTTCAGGGACTTCGCCGAGTTCCTGGGACCGGTGCTGACGGCGGCCGAGCCGGCGAAGGTCGCCCACGGGGTGAAGCCTTTCCTGGTCTGGCTGGCCTCGCGCCAGGAGTGGCCCGGGCGGTGGGCGCCGGTCGGGGCGGATGCGGCCGGTCCCCCGGTGGGCGGCCTTGCCCTCGACACGGAGATAGGTGCCTATCTGCTCGACCCCTCACGGTCCAGCTACGGGCTCGAGTCTCTGGCCCGGGAGTTCGTCGGGGAGGATGTCGTCCTCTCGCCGGAGCCTCCGGAAGGCTGGACTCCGCCGGCTCCCGGACTCGACTGGGCGGCGGAGAGGCTCTGCCTCGAGGCCGACATCACGCTGGCCCTCGCCGACCCGATGAGGGCCGAGCTGGAGGACAAGGACCTCGACGGCCTCCTCGAGGAGATGGAGATGCCTCTGGAGGAGGTCCTGGCCTCCATGGAGTTCTGCGGTGTCGGGGTGGACGCTGAGGCCCTCAAGGACATGTCGCGCGAGCTGGGCCGCCGCATCGACGAGCTCGCCTCGGAGATCTACGGCCTGGCGGGCGAGGAGTTCAACATAAACAGCCCCCGCCAGTTGGGGCGGATCCTCTTCGACAAACTGGGCCTGCCGGCCGGGCGCAGGACCGCGACCGGAGCCTACTCCACGAAGGCCGAGGTCCTCGAGGAGCTGGCGGGCTCGCACGAGATTGTGGCCAAGATCCTGGAGCACCGTCATCTGGTCAAGCTCAAGGGCACCTACACCGACGGCATGGCCCCGCTCATCAACCCTGTCACGGGGCGGCTCCACACCGTGTTCAAGCAGACGGTGACGGCCACGGGGCGGCTCTCCTCCGCCGAGCCCAACCTCCAGAACATCCCCGTCCGGGAGGAGGTCGGGCGGCGCATCAGGAGGGTCTTCGTTCCCGCCGAGGGCTGTCTGCTCCTGGCCGGCGACTACTCGCAGATCGAGCTGAGGGTCATGGCCCACCTCTCCGGCGACCCGGCCCTGGTGGAGGCTTTTCGGCGCGGTGAGGACATCCACCAGCGGACGGCCTCGGAGGTCTTCGGGGTCCCGATGGACGAGGTGACCCCGGAGCTGAGGTCCAGGGCCAAGGCGGTCAACTTCGGCATCATCTACGGCCAGACGGAGTTCGGGCTCTCGCGCAGCCTGGGGATTTCCCGGGAGGAGGCGGCGGCCTACATCCGGAGCTACCTCGACCGCTACACCGGTGTCCGCGCCTACGTCGAACGGGTCGTGGCCGAGGCGCGGAGATGCGGCTACGTCACGACCCTCTTCAACCGCAGGCGGTACCTGCCCGAACTTGACAGCTCCAACCGCACCAAGCGGCAGTTCGCGGAAAGGGCCGCCCGGAACACGCCCATCCAGGGGACGGCGGCGGACATCATCAAGATGGCCATGGTCCGCATCTGGCGCGAGATGCGCCGCCGCGGACTGCGGGCGAGGATGATCCTCCAGGTCCACGACGAACTCGTCTTCGAGGTCCCTGAGGTCGAGGTGGACGTTCTGGCCGCGATGGTGCGCGACCGCATGGAGGGCGTCGTCAGCCTGGACGTCCCGCTCAAGGTGGACATGAAGCTCGGACCGAACTGGTGCGAGATGAGGAGGCACACGGGTTCGTCGGATGCCAGAGCTTCCTGAAGTCGAGACCATCAGGCGGACCCTCGCTCCCCGCGTGGTCGGCCGCACCATCACCGGGGTCCGGGTCTTGAGCCCCAAGTTCGTCGTCGGCACGGGCCCCGAAGAGTTCGCCGAAGCCGTCACCGGCGCCCGCATAAAGGGACTCGACCGCCGGGGGAAGTTCCTCATCATGCACCTGGAGTATCCGAAGAGGGCCCGCGCGTCCTCGCCGTGCGGGGGCGAAGAGGCGCGGGACGGCCCCGCGCCCGGCGGTGGAGACATCATCGTCCACCTCAAGATGGCGGGCCAGCTCCTCTGGTGCGCTCCTCGGGCCGACCTCGGACCCACCCGGCGGAGGCACACCCACGTCGTCTTCAGCCTCGACGACGGCCATGAGCTCCGCTACGTCGACACGCGGCACTTCGGGCGCCTCTACTTCACCGGCGGCGACGTCGCCGACCGCGCCCTCCGCCGCGCTCTGCAGACCCTGGCCCGCCTCGGCCCGGAGCCGTGCCAAGGCGGGCTGGACTGGCCGACCTTCCGGGAGATGCTGGCCTCGCGCAAGGCCCGCATCAAACCTCTCCTCCTGGACCAGTCTTTCGTGTCGGGTCTCGGGAACATCTACACCGACGAGTGTCTCTTCCGGGCCGGAATCCACCCGCTGAGGCGGGCCTCGTCCCTGTCCGAGGCGGAGGCCCGGGTGCTCCACAGGGCCATGTGCGAGGTCATCCGAGAGGCCATCGAGCTGCGCGGGACCTCTGTCCGTGACTACGTGGACGGCGAAGGGCGGGAGGGCTCCTATGCCGGGCGGCTGAGGGTCTACGGGCGGGCGGGTGAGGCGTGCCCGCGGTGCGGAACCGAGATAGCCCGGACGGTCGTCGGCGGGAGAGGCACGTACTTCTGCCCGCGGTGCCAGCGGCTCGGCGAGGAACCGGCCCGTTCCCGAACAAATGTTTGACTTGGGGGCGCCTGAAGAGATACAATCATGTCAGGCTGAAGGCTCCGACCGGCCGGTCAGGAGGTCCTTCAGGAGGGAAGGGGGGTCGGTTCTTTGCAGTCCTTCGCGATGGTCTTCGACTCGAAGGACGTCCTGCGCCGCAGTGCCAACCGTCTGATCAAGAGGCACGGGGTGACGGGGGAGATAGAGATAAGGCCTCTCGGCGGCGGCAAGTGGCTCCTCCAGGTGTCGTCAGAGAAGGACCTGCGGGCCTCGACGCTCGAGAAGCTGTCGGGGAAGAGGGTCGACGCCGACTCCCTCGGTTCGGGGGGAGAAGCCGGCACGTAAGACCCCGTGCGGGGCCGTCCGGCTACGGGTGCCGGCTCTCAAGGTCGGGACAGCGCCATACGTCGGGAGAGCAGGGCAAAACGGCCACCTGTTTGTCGGGCGGCCGTTTTGGATTCTTCCGCGGACGTCCCGTCCCGGAAGCCCGGTCCGGTGCCCCTACCGACGGGCCTGCCGCCGTGGTCCGGCGAGGGCTCGGAGAACGGTCCACAGCAGGGCGCCGAGGATGAAGATGGGCAGGAGACTCACCAGGATCGGTCCCAGGACCAGCGAGAACGGGACGGCCAGAAGGACGACGATGACGGCCGTGACCACCAGGGCGGCCAGCCCGACGGCCAGCCCGACGGCCGCCGCCACCAGACCTGCGGCCAGGGCCACGGCACCGACGACGAGGGCGATGATGAGCTCTACCACTCAAGCCAGCTCCTCTCCTGTTTGCCGAACGCCGTGTGGGGTTGACCATTCGACAGGACCCGGCCCTGGCCTTTTCCGTCGGTTGACCGGGTGAGGGGGTGGTTGTAGAATGAGGCAAACGTTGAAGGCTCGGTAAGAGCCTTGCTAGATGCATCAAGCATCAAGTACGTTCGGTCGCGGCAGGGGGGTCGGGCCCTGCTCGTAATAGGGCTCACGGGCGGCATCGCCAGCGGTAAGAGCACGGTCTCCCGGGTGCTGAAGGAGTTGGGTGCTCCGGTGATCGACGCCGACCTCGTGGCCAAGGAAGTTATCCGGCCCGGCACGGAAGCCTGGCGCGAGCTGGTGGAGGCCTTCGGGGAGGACATCCTCAACGAGGACGGGACCATCGACAGGCGACGGCTCGGGGACAAGGTCTTCGCCGACCCGGAGGCCGTCCGGCGCCTGAACGAGATAACCCACCCGCGCATCCTCGAGGCCATCGGCCGCAGGCTCGAGGAGTACGCCCGGTTGGGTGAGGACGCTCCTCCCGGCGTGGTCATCGACGCTCCTCTCCTCATCGAGGCCGGGATGGTGGACATGGTGGACGAGGTCTGGCTGGTCGTCGTGGACCAGAAGACGCAGATCCAGCGTCTCATGGCCCGCGACCACTTCGGGGTCGAGCAGGCCCTGAACCGCATCAACGCCCAGATACCGCTTGAGAAGAAGAAGCGGTACGCCGATGTGATCATCGACAACACCGGCTCGATGAGATGGACCCGCGCCCAGGTCGTCAGGGAGTGGAAGCGGGTCTTGGAACAGGTGGGGAGCCGAGAAAAGTGCCCCGGCTGACCTGGTCGGGGCATCTTGCAGGCGGCCGTTCCATACAATACCCTCCAGCATGTTCAGGAGCGCGCGGCGTCTCGCCGGCAGAATACCCGGGTCGTGGCGGACAGCCGGACTGGTCTTCCTGATGCTCGTCGTCGCCTCTTTAGCCGGACGTCAGGCCGTCCTGAGGTACGTCTATCCGTTCTCGTACCGGGAAGAGATCATCACCTACGCCGACCGGAACGGGCTCGACCCGCTCTTCGTGGCGGCCATCGTCCGCACCGAGAGCGGCTTCAAGCCCGGCGCCGTCTCGCCCAAGGGCGCTGTGGGCCTGATGCAGATCATGCCGGACACGGGACGTTGGGCGGCGGAGAACCTGGGCTTCGCTCACTTCGAACCCGATATGCTCAAGGACCCGGCCACGAACCTGATGATCGGGACGTGGTACCTGGCTGAACTCCGCAAGGAGTTCGGGAGCAACCTGGTGCTGGTCGTGGCCGCCTACAACGCCGGCCGCGGGCAGGTCAGGGAGTGGGTGAAGAAGGACGGCTACGAACTCCGACCGGGACCGCACTCCACCGTCAGCCCGTGGCCGGGGGCCGAGGTGACCGAGGACTACCCGGTGGCAAAGCTCGCCCTGGCCGAGACGCGGGACTACGTGAGGCGCGTCCTAGCGTCGCTGAAGACCTACCGGAGACTCTACGGTCCCGTGCTCGAGTCCGGGTCGTCTTGATGAGCCGGCTATTGTATGCTATAGTGTAGGCCGGAGTTCGGGCCGAAGTGGTGGAACTGGCAGACACGCGGTGTTCAGGGCGCCGTAGGCCTTGCGCCTGTGTGGGTTCAAATCCCACCTTCGGCACCACCTGAAAGCATCGGGCGTGAGGTTCTCTTAGGAACCGAGCCCTCCATATTGTGCGTGTCCGGATGGCGGAACTGGCAGACGCGTACGTTTGAGGGGCGTATGGGGCAACCCGTGGGGGTTCAAGTCCCCCTCCGGACACCAGGATTTCGAGGTCCGTGCAGAACCCTGCACGGACCTCGCTTCTTTTAGGGCTGGGGCGTCAGGTTCCCTCTACGGGACAGGGCACGGCGCCGCATGCGACCAACCACTGAGAAGGGCGCGGGGGGTTTGACTTCCCTATCGCTGTACGCTGATGCTGGCCGCCCGGGCGAACCTGACGAGGGCCAGGCCCGTCACCGCCGCGGCGGCCGCGAGGAGGGCCAGGGTCGCCGGAAGGACCACGTTCCAGGCGAACCGGATGGTGACCCATCCGGCCATCAGCGGGAGCAGGCAGAAGACCGACAGGAGGGTGGTCGTCATCTGGGCCGTGCGGACGCTCGAGGCCCTGAGGGAGATGATGACCCCCGCGGAGGTGGCTAGGGCGGCCAGGGCCAGGGAAAGGCCGAGCAGGGCGAACAGGGCCGGACCGGAGTACATGAACGTCCCCCCGAGGCCGTGCACCCGGACCCACAGGTTGAGGGTGGCCACGCTCAGAGCGGTCGAGCAGACGATGATGCCGTAGACCTGGACGAGGACGGCCAGAGCCTTGCCGAAGAAGAGTGCCGGCACCGAGAGGGGCGTGGCCAGGAGCGCCTCCAGCGTGCCCCTCTCTCTCTCCCCGGCGAAGACCATGGCCGACTGGCTCGACGACAGGGCCAGAGGCAGGAGGAGGAAGATGAAGGACAGGGCCGGGGTCTCGTTGAGCCACAGCGGGGCCATGAAATAGGGGATGAGGATACCGAAGACGCCGACCTGCCCGGCCATGGTCAGAAGGTGGGCCCGGCGGCCGGCATGGCTTGAAAAGACCTCCGCGAGTTCCTTTCGGCAGACGAGCAGCACGTCTCTCATGGGTTGCTCCTCCCGGTGGCGCTGAGATAGGCCTCTTCGAGACCTCCGGCTCCTCTGACGACCTCCAGCACGTGGCCGCCGGCGTCGGCCACGCCCCGCCGCGCCTCTTCCGGCTCTACGGTCGGGTCGAAGACGAACTCGGTGACCTTCTCCGTCCGGCGCACCTCCGCCGCTCCGGTCAGCTGGGCTATCGCCTCCGCCCGGGCCGCGCTGATCGGGCGGCACCGCACCCGGACGCCGGCCACGCCGGCCAGCTCCCGGGCGTCGAGCCGCCGCACGACCCGTCCCTGGCGCAGGATGACCACGGTGTCGCAGAGCCGTTCGGCCTCCACCATGTTGTGGGTGGTGAGGAGGACGGTGGTGGCGTTGTCGGTGACGACGGAGGCGATCAGCCCGCGCACCTCGCGGGCGGCGGCCGGGTCCAGGCCGGAGGTGGGCTCGTCCAGGAGGATGAGCCTCGGCTCGTGGAGGAGGGCTCGGGCCAGCGCCAGCCGCTGCTTGAGGCCCTTGGACAGTGAGGCCACCGGGTCGCGCGCGCGGTCGGCCAGGCCGAACCGCTCCAGGAGCTCCTCTATGCGCGCCCGCAGACGCCCGGGCTCGACCCGGTATACCTCTCCCTGGAACCTCAGATTGGCGCGGCAGTCGAGGGCCTCGGAGAGACCGGTCTTCTCCAGGACGAACCCTATCTGGCGCCTCACCGTCTCCCCGTGGGCCACGGGGTCGAGCCCCAGGACCCGGATGGTCCCCGCGGCCGGACGGAGGAGGCCGAGGCAGGCCCTCACGAAGGTGGACTTGCCGGCGCCGTTGGGGCCGAGAAGCCCCAAGACCTCGCCCTGGCCGGCCGAGACCGACACCCCCTGCAGGGCGCGGCGGTCCCCGTAGCTCACGACTAGGTCCCTGGCTTCAATCACGTTGACGTCCTCGGCTTGCGTGTTCTCTCTCATGGGGTCATCGGTCCACCTTCACGGTCTCGGTAAGCGGGGCGCTCCTCGGGGCCTCCCGCCGGCTGGAGGAGCGGGCCCACGCCCGGGGTGTGGGCGGGGTTTCCAGCCCATTATACCGTCTCCGTCCCGGCCCTGAAAGGCCCCCGACGGCGCCGTCGGCGCCGCCGGGGGCCTCTGCCCTCAACCTGTACGCCTGCAGGGTCCACCCGCTTCACCACCGCGCATCCTCGGCGGCGGGGCTGGACCGCGCGGTTGTGCGGTCGGACCTACGGCGTCAGGTTGTCCTCTGGCACGTAGACCTGGAGGGTGTAAGAGGTGGTGCCGCCGGAGTACAGGTTCACCCTCACCTGCCAGTCACCGGTCTCGTCGATGGTCACCCAGAGGGTCTCCGGGTTGTTCAGGGTGTAGGCCCGGTCGACGTAGTCGCCATGCGGGTCGTAGACGTAGAAGTCGAGGTCGGCGCTCGTGCCCCAGCTCAGGCGGAAGAGGGAGTAGCCGGTGAAGTCGCATGTCACGTAGTGCCAGGAGTCGGGGCCGGCGCTCGAGACGGTCCCCGTCCACTCCTTGAGCTCATATCCCTCGACCTTGAGGTTGAAGCTGGTGTCCGGGCCGCTGTACAGGTTCACCCGCACCGTGTAGGTGCCCGTGCCGTAGTCCTCGGTCCAGACCCGCATCTCCTCCGGGTTGTTGAGGGTGTAGGCCCGGCCGATGTAGGTCCCGTCCGGGGCGTAGACGTAGAAGTCGAGGTCGGCCGAGGTGTCCCAGGACAAGGTCAGGTAGACGTACCCCACGGTCAGGACGTCGAAGTAGAGGTAGGCGTCAGGTTCAGCCGAAGTCACCGAGCCGCCCAGGTTCAGTTCGTGGACGGCCGCCGGGGTCTCGTTGGCCACCGTGCAGGAGTTGGAGTCGGTGGCCGTCTGGCCGGCGTCATCGGTGGCCCGGGCTGTCACCGTATGCTCGCCGTCGGGGTAGGCCGTGGTGTCCCACTCGTAGGTGTAGTAGGTCCCGTCGAAGTTCTGGGTGATGTCGGTCCAGGCCTCCGAGTCTATCCTCACCTCGACCTTGTCGACGTTGTTGTCATCTGTGGCCTCCACCTTCACGGTGTAGACGCCCGAGACTGAGGCCCCTTCGGCCGGCTCGACCACGCTCACCACCGGCGGCTGGTCCGGCGGAGGCGGGGCCGCGCCGAGCCCGGCGCTCACGTCGAGCGTGTAGGGGCCGCTTCCGGCGTAGGAGTAGACCTTCACCTGGTAGGTGCCTGTGGTGGTGGGGTTCACGCCGATGGTCTCCTGCCTCGAGGTGCCCGTGCTCCTGTCGACCTCGGCCCCCGACGGGTCGTAGAGGTAGAGGTCGAAGTCGGGGTCGGAGGAGCCCGACCAGTCGTCCATTATCAGGGTCAGGGCCACAGGATAGTCGGTGGTGGTCACCTCAAGGTCGTACCAGTCGGTGTCCCCCTTGCCGGTCAGCGAGGCCTCCATCACCTGGTGGTCGGGGACCGCCGGACCTGTGCCGGAGAAGCCGCCCGCCTGCCGGACGGCCTCGTAGCCGTCCAGGCGCCCGGCCCCGTAGTCGATGTCCTTACCGGCGTCGCCCCAGTCGACGGCCGTGTTCAGAAGCAGGCTCTTCACCTCGGCGGGAGTGAGGGACGGGTCGGCGTCGAGCATCAGGGCCACCGTCCCGGCGACGAACGGGGTGGCCATGCTCGTGCCGTCCATGGCCACGTAGCCGCTCGTGGTCCCGGCGTCGGGAGCCGTTATGTCCACACCGGGCGAGACGATGTCCGGCTTGATGCGGCCGTCGGCGGTCGGGCCGCGGCTGGAGAACGAGGCCAGAGAAAAGCCTTCTTCGCCGCAGTCGGCCATGGCCCCCACGGTTATCGCGTCCGCGGCGGCGCCCGGTGACCCGATGGTGTAGGTGGCCGGGCCGCTGTTGCCCGCGGCCACCACGCAGGTGATGCCTTCCGCCGCGGCCCGGTTCACGGCCTCGCTCAGGCTGTCGGTCCCGTCAGAGCTCCCGCTCGAGCCGAGGGACATGCTGATGATCTCGATGCCGTAGGTGTCCTTGTTGGTGATGCACCAGTCGACCGCGGCGGCGATGGTGCTGAGCGACCCCGAACCGGAGGCGTTCAGCACTTTGAGGCCGACCAAGGCCGCGCCGG
>CAJXZV010000042.1 GCA_913063835.1 uncultured Eubacteriales bacterium | reverse complement strand
CTACATGTTCCGCCGGATTACCGCGTTGCTGCGTACGCGGTTGATCGATCGCATCTTCGGTCGGGACAACACCGGGTTTGTGACCCGCATTCTGATGGAGATGGACGCATGAAATGGGTTCCTGAGTATGCCGGCGCCCTGGTTCGCAAGAACCCGGTCGTGAGTTATATCATCGGCGGGATTTTCGGCGCGGCGGCCGTCGTGATGGTGACGGTGGAGGCACAGGTGGCCACGACGACGGCCACGACGACGACGATGAGGATGGAAAGAAGGACCGACGCCAGCCACGGCAGGCCCATGCGGGTGATGAAGAAGAAGATGGAGTAGCCGGCCAGCATGTAGAAGGCCGTGTGGGCCAGGTTGATGAGACGCGCCACCCCGAACATCAGGGAGAAGCCCACGGCCAGCATGGCGTAGACGCCGGTGTTCATCAGCGTGTTGACCAGGATGTCTCCAACCACGTCTCTTTCCTCCAACTCCCCGACCGGCGCGCGCGGAACGCCCGACCGACCGCACGTCCGCCGGGAGGCCCTGCGGGCCGGGCACGCGCCGGTGGGGCGCCTGACGGCCCGAGAGCCTGCCGCGGCGGGCCCGGCGCCCGCCGGGGCCGCCGGAGGATTAACCGCCGGCGCTCGCGGCCAGCCCCAGGTACGACCGTCTGACCTTCTCGTCCTTCAGAAGCTCCTCGCTGGTCCCCTCGGCCACGACCCGGCTGTGGGAGAGGATGTAGTTCCGTGTCGAGAGGGAGAAGGCGAGGCGCACGTCCTGCTCGACGAGGAGAACGGTGATGCCGCTCTCGGAGATCTCCTTGATTTTGGCGAAGAGCTCCCGGCATACCCGCGGGGCCAGCCCCGTGGACGGCTCGTCGATGCAGAGAAGCCTCGGCCGGGTCATGAGAGCGCGGCCGATGGCCAGCATCTGCTGTTCCCCGCCGGAGAGGGTGCCTGAGACCTGGCCGCTCCGGCTCTTCAGAACGGGAAAGAGCGCGTAGACCATCTCGAGCGTCTCGGCGACCTTCCGGCGGTCGCGGACGAGGTAGGCGCCTGCGCGCAGGTTGTCGAGGACGCTGAGCTCCCTGAACGGCCGTCGGCGCTCCGGGCAGAGGACGAGGCCCCGGGCAGCGATCTCGTGCGGGGGCAGGCGGTCTATCCTCTCACCGTCGAAGAGGATCTCCCCCTCGACGGTGATGTTCCCGGCCCTGGTGCCCCGTCTCAGCTCCCTTTCCCACCGCACGAGGCCGGCGATGGTCCTGAGCAGGGTCGTCTTGCCCGCCCCGTTCGGCCCCACCAGGGCGAGGAGCTCGCCCTCGGCCACCTCGAGGCTCACATCGTTGAGGAGCATGGCCGTGTCGTAGCAGACGGTGACATTCCTGACCTCGAGAAGCACTAGGCCCGAGCCTCCTCTTCCCGGCCGAGGTAGGCCTCCACGACCTCCGGGTGCCGGACGATCTCCTCCGGGGTCCCCGACGCGATGAGGCGGCCGAAGTGCATGACCAGGACCCGGTCCACGATGCGGAGGAGATAGGACAGCTTGTGGTCGATGATGATCATGGCCATGCCCTCGCTGTGCAGGCGCCCGAAGCGGCCGCCTTTGTAGAGCCGGCGGATGGACTTGGCCAGGAGGTCCGACTCCGTCGGGTTCAGCCCTCCGAACGGCTCGTCGAGGATGAGGAGCTCCGGCTCGGTGGCGATGGCCCGGGCGATCTCCAGGCGCTTCAGCTCCCCGTGCGAGAGCTGGTAGGCCGGTTCGAGGGCCAGGTCGGAGATGCCGGCGAACTCCAGCGCGTCCCTCGCCTTGGCCTCGATGCGCTTGACCCACTCCCCGCGGCGCCGCGCGCGGGGGGCGAGGCACGGGACCATGACGTTGGCGATGATGGGAAGGCGCCTGAAGGGCCGGGTGTTCTGGAAGGTGCCGGCGACCCCGAGGTTGACGATCTCCCACGGAGGCAGGCCCCGGAGTTCCCGGCCCTTGAACCGGATGGACCCGGCGTCGGGGCGCAGGATGCCCATGATGAGCTTCACCAGCGTGCTCTTGCCCGCACCGTTCGGCCCGATGAGCCCGACCATCTCGTGCGGGGCCACGGAGAAGTCGACGCCGTCCACGGCCACAAGGCCGCCGAAGCGCTTGGTGAGCCCCCTCACCTCGAGCAGGGCGGCCCGCCCGTGAACCTCCCGGGCGGGGCCGTGGGCGTCGCTCCGGGCACTCATCCGATGTCCTCCAGTTCCTCGCGCAGCTCGCGTCGTGAGACCTTCCCGACGTCCGTGTGCGGCAGCTCGCCGCGGAACTCGACCATCTTGGGGACCTTGTAGTGGGCGAGCCCCTCGCGGCAGTACGCGATGACCTCCTCGGCCGACATCTTGCCGCGGGCCTCCTTCTCGAGGACGACGATGGCCTTGATGATGTGGCCCGACTTGGGGTCGGGGACGCCGATGACCCCCGCGGCCTTTATCATCGGATGCTGGTAGAGGTAGTCCTCGATCTCCCGGGCGAAGACGGAGTAGCCCTTGTACTTGATGAGGTCCTTCTTGCGGTCGTAGAAGAAGAAGTAGCCCTCCTCGTCCATGCGGACGAGGTCTCCGGTCTTGAACCACACGTCGCCGCCGATGTCCACCATCGTCCGGGCCGTCTCGTCGGGCTTTCCCCAGTAGCCCTTCATGATGTTGGGGCCGCGCAGGACGAGCTCCCCGACCTCACCCACCGGGAGGAACTCGTTCGTGTCGGGGTCCACGATGGCCGCCTCGACGTTCGGGACGGGGATGCCGAAGGAACCGACCTTGATGCGGCCCAGGGGGTTGGCGTGGGAGACGGCCGTGGTCTCGGTGAGGCCGTACCCCTCCAGGATGCGGGTCCCGGTCCGCTGCTCCCAGGCCTCGACGGTCGTCTCGTGGAGGGTGTCGGCCCCCGAGATTATGAGCTTCAGGCGCTTCCAGTTCGCCCGCCCCGTGCGCGGGTGCTCCTTCAGGTACTCGTAGAAGGTCGGCACGCCGAAGAGCATCGTCGCCTGGTGGAGGTCCACGGCGTCGATGATGTCGTCGAGATCCACCGTGGTGAAGAGGACGAGGGTACCCCCGAGGAAGAGGCCGTTTATCATGGCCACGATCTGCCCATAGATGTGGTAGAAGGGAAGGAAGGCGATTATGACCTCCTTGCCCTCCTCGACCACCGGCCAGAAGGCCATGGTGTGGTGGTGGGTGGCGAGGAGGTTGGCGTGGGTCAGCATGGCCCCCTTCGGGGGCCCGGTGGTGCCGCCGGTGTAAGGCAGGACGGCCAGGTCCTCATGGGGGTCTATCCCGACGTCGGGCGGCGGCGCGGCCCGCCTCGAGAGAAGGTCCTGGAACCGGTGGACACCCCTGCCCGGGGTTATCTCGACGTCGGGAATCTCCAGGTCGCGGGCGGCCTTGGCCAGGAGGCTCCGACCGAGGGCCCTCTTGACCCACGGGAGGTACTCGCCGATGCCGGTGACGATCACGGCGTCGAGGTCAAGCCCGGTCCCGACGACGTTGTCATAGAGGATGTCCTGGCAGATGACCACCCTGGCCCCGCTGTCGGAGAGCTGGTGCCTGACTTCCACGCTGGTGTAGACGGGGCTGATGGGCGTCACGACGGCCCCGAGCTGGAGGACGGCCATGTAGGAGATGACGAACTGCGGCGTGTTGAGGAGGTAGAGGGCGACCCGGTCCCCCTTCTCGACCCCCAGAGAGGCGAGTCCCCCCGCCAGCCGCAGGACCTGGTCGTAGAGGTCGCGGTACTTCATCCGCGTCCCGTAGAAGTTGACGGCCACGCGGCCGGCATGGCGCGCCGCCCGCTCGCGGAGGATCTCCGGCAGGGGCAGGCAGGGCATTCGCGACGGGTCGGGCGGCGGCTGCGGGTAGAAGCGGGTCCAGGGTCGGGACAGATAGTACTCCCTGGCTTCCATGTGCGACTTCCTTCCCGAGTTCCGAACATCAAGAGCGAAAGGAGTGTGTGTTTTGAATCTTCAGAGACTAGGCGAACTTCTTCGCCCCCCGTGTGACCTTTCCTCCTCCGCAGGTCATATCTGTCCAGTCGGAGCGGACCCGCAAACAGCGCCGGGGAAAGGATTCCGCCCGGAAGGCGTTGAAGGCGGAGGATGGTGAACCCTGTGGAGTTCGAGGTCAGGACGAGGGCCAGACGCCAGTTCGTCGATATCACCCCGCAGGTTGTCGAGAAGGTGCAGGCCTCCGGCGTGCGCTCAGGAGTCTGCGTCGTCTATATCCGCCACACGACCGCCGGGGTCACCGTCAACGAGAACGCGGACCCCACCGTCGCCTCCGACATCCTCCGGCGGCTGGAGGTCCTCGCCCCGGATGACGCCGGATACGCCCATCTCGAGGGCAACTCACCGGCACACGTCATGGCCACCCTTGTCGGCTCCTCGGCCACGATACCGGTGGTGGACGGCAGGCTGGCCCTCGGACGGTGGCAGGGCGTGTTCCTCGCCGAGTTCGACGGGCCCCGCACGAGGAAGGTGTCTGTCACGGTGGTCGGCACCTGAAGAGTGCGTCGCGGGCCTCCTCGGGAGACGGGAGGGATGAACATGAGCGACGGGAAGGAGGCCGGCCGCGGCTTGGCCGGCTCCGGCGGGCGCCCCCTCCGCCCGGACGACCCGGACGACCGGTCGGCCCTCATCGACAGGCTTGCCGAGCTCATGGAGAGGCACCGTCCCGTGGTGGTCCTCACCGGAGCCGGCATCTCCACCGAGAGCGGCATACCCGACTTCCGCAGCCCGGGAACGGGCCTTTGGAACTACGTCGACCCCATGGAGGACCTCTCCGCCGAGACCCTGCGGACGCGGCCGGCCCACTTCTGGCGCTGTTTCGGGGCCCTCCGAGGCTCCGGACTCAAGGCCGAGCCGAACCGGGGCCACCTCGCCCTGGCGCGCCTGGAGAAGTCGGGCCACGTGAGGCTGGTCATAACCCAGAACATAGACGGGCTCCACCACAAAGCCGGGTCACGTCGGGTCCTCGAGATACACGGCCACCTCCGAACGGCGCGGTGCCAGTCCTGCGGTCAGAGGCAGCCCCTCGTCGAGGCCCTGGAGCAGCTCTCCTCAAGGGAGATACCGGAGTGCGGCTGCGGGGGCCATCTCCGGCCCGACGTCGTGCTCTTCGGGGACCCAATGCCCCCGGTCTTCGAGGAGGCCTGGAGGAAGGCGGCCGCCTCGAGGCTCCTCCTCGTCGTCGGGTCGAGCCTCACGGTCTGGCCGGCGGCCTCACTGGCCGAGCTCACCCCGCACCTGGCCGTCATAAACCGCGACCCGACCCCGGCCGACGTGCACGCCGACGTCGTCATCAGGGGTTCCGCGGGGGAGATCCTCTCGGCCCTGGCGGAGCGGCTCGGGGCCTAGCGCCGCCGCGCCCGGTCATCGCCTCGACCGTGAGGCCAGGGTTGCCGTCAGGGCATAGGGTAGGAAGACAGGTGAGGCGGGTAGAAGAGACTCGGGGCCGTTGCCCTTTCCGGGTGGACCAGAGGCTACGGCCGCGGGGAGGTGGGCCCGTGAGATATTGGTGGGCACCTTTCGTCGCGGTAGTGCTGATAGCCGTCATCCTCGGGGTCTGGGGACCATCCGGCCTGCCTGACACCGGCTATCTTCTCACGGTCGTCGCAGCCATCGCCACCCTGGCCGGTCTGGGGTTCGCGCTCTACGGGTGGTTCGCCGCGAAAGAACTTCCCGATCTCATCGAGCGCGCGGTCGAGGAACGTCTCGCCCGGCTCGAGAAGGAACTCCGCCACCTGACCTACCGCCAGCAGGAGGCCATGCAGAAGATTGTCGCTTCGTACGCGGTGGACGACCCGGACCGGAAGATCGCTCTCCTGAAGCAGGCCGTGGAAGTCCAGCCCGACGCCTACAACGCCTATGTGGCCTTGGGCTACGCCTTCTGGGCGAAGGGCGACCTCCTACAGGCCCAGGAGTGCTTCATGAAGGACCTGGAGTTCCATCCAGACAACCACCAGGCCGCCTCCGACCTGGCCGCCCTGTATTGCGAGCAGGAAGAGTGGGTGGCCGCACTTCACTGGGTCAGGCAGGCCCTCCGGATGAACCCCTCGTGCTGGAAGGACTTCGAGTCCGACACCCGGTTCGACAGGCTCAGGCGGGCGCGCACTGAGACCTACCGGCATCTCATCGAGGATGCCCGGCGCCGGGCGGATGACTAAGTCCCCAGGTCATCCAGGTTTCAGGCTTCCCCACTCGCGCCGCTTGCTCAGCAACCCTTGAACCGGGGCTCCCGCTTCTCGGTGAAGGCGGCTATCCCTTCCCGCAGGTCTTCGGTCCCCCAAAGGAAGGTGTGGCTTTCCTCCTCTAGACCGCTGAGGGCCTGCGGGTCGAGCCGCGAGGCAAGGTTCAGAGTCTTCTTGGCCACTGCCATGGCCAGCGGGGCGCCCTCCGTCAGCGCGCGTGCCCAGTGCGCAACCTCGTCACCCAGCCTCTCGGGAGGCACCACCTTGTTCACGAGGCCCATTCTCTCGGCCTCGTGCGCGTCGAAGAGTTGACCGAGCATGACAATCTCCTTGGCCTTGGGCAATCCTACGACCCTCTCCAGGCGCCGGGCGGCTCCCAGCAGGGGCGAGAAGCCCACCCGGACCTCCGGGACGCCCAACACGGCATGCGATGAGGCGATTCTGAAGTCGCATGCCACGGCCAGGACCAGGCCGCCCCCTACGGTGAGACCGTTGAGCGCCGCTATCGTAGGGCGTGGGAAGTCCTCGAGCTCCTGGAGAAGGGCCTGGACGCGTGGCAGACCCCGGCGGACCTCAAGGGGGCCGAGCCCCCTCATGAACTTGATGTCGAAGCCAGCCGAAAAGGCCTTCTCGCCAGCACCAGTCAGGACCACCACCCGGATGCTCTCATCCTGGCGCACGTCATCGAGATGGGCCTGCAGGCTGAGCACCATCTCCTCGTCGATGGCGTTGTGGCGCTCGGGTCGGTTGAGAGTTATCGTCGCGACGACGTCCTCTTTTCTGAACTCGGTCTTGCCGCCCACTGGCCAGCGTCTCCTTTCCACCTGACCGCGTTCCCGTGTCCCTGCCGTCTAGCCTCGCTCGCGAAGAAGCTTCCGAAGAACCTTCTGGGTTGGGGACTTGGGGAGTTCACTGATGAACTCGACCTTGCGGGGGCACTTGTAGGCGGCCATGCGTTCCCTACAGAACTCGATGATTTCCTCCTCGGTACATCTGCCCTTGAACTGCTCCCTCAGAACGACAAAGGCCTTGACCGTCTCCCCCCGGTATTCGTCCGGAACGGAGACCACCGCCGACTCCTTCACGGCGGGGTGCTCCTGGATGACGGCCTCAATCTCGGCCGGGGCGATGTTGTAGCCGGAGGCGATGATGAGGTCTTTTATCCGCTCGACGAAATAGGTGAACCCTTCCTCGCTCATGTAGCCCGCATCCCCGGTCCGGAACCAACCGTCCTTGGTGAAGACCTTTTTCGTTTCCTCCGGCTTGTTCCAGTACTCCTTCATGACCTGCGGACCGCGGAAGGCAATCTCACCCTGCTGGCCGCGTGGGACGATCTTGCCGTCCTCGTCGATGATGGCCACTTCTCCCCCGACCGGCACACCGATGCAGGACGGCTCAAGGTTCTTTTTCCGCGAGAGGGACGTGACGGCTGTCGCCGTGGTCTCGGTGAGGCCGTAGCCGTTGATGAGGTCGAGGCCCGTAGCGCGGTTCCATGCCTCCTGGAGCGGACTGGGCACCGGCGCGCCACATCCGTACGCGAACCTCAGGCTGCTCACGTCGTACTTGGAGAACTCCGGGTGGTTGAGGAAAGCGACGTAAACGGTCGGGGGGGCAGCGAACAGGGTGACCTTGTACTTGTCAATGAGCCGAAGGTACTCCTTGGCGTCAAACCGCGGGTGAAGCACCGCCGTGCCCCCGATATAGAGGCTCGGCAGGGTGAACAGGATGTAGCCAGAGATGTGAAACATTGGGAACAGGATGAGCGCTATGTCGTCCGGGCCGGTGTCCTCAGCCGAGGACGTGTTGACAATGTTATAGATGAAGTTCCGATGGGTCAGGACCACACCCTTCGGTTCACCGGTGGTGCCGGCGGTGTAGAGGATGAGGAGCGGGTCAGCGTGCGGGTTGATGTCCACCTTGAGGCACCAGTCGTCCTTTGTGGCGTTCAGGACCTGACGGAACCGGAAGAGGCTTGGGTCCCCGCCGTAGGGGATCGGGTAGGACCTGAGTCTCCCCAAGAGGCGTCCAAGCACTCTCTTCACTGGTGACATGAAGTCCCCAAGCGAGCATACCACCACGGTCTCGAAGGGACGCTTCTGGCGCACCTTGTCGACCACGTCGTAGAACATGTCCAGAACGACGATGGCCCGGGCTCCGGAGTCCTTAATGAAGTAGTCAAGCTCCCTCTCCTTGGCCATCACGTTGCACGGTACAGAGATGGCCCCGAGCTTCACAATGCCGAAGAAGACCACAAGGTGCTGGAGGATGTTGGGAAGCAAGGTCGCAACCCGGTCTCCCTTCCCGATGCCCCGCTGGTGAAGAAAGGTGGCGAAGCGGTCGGAAAGCTCGTCGAGCTGGGCGTACGTCAGCGGGTAGTCCAGACAAATGGCCGCGGTCCGGCTCCCGAACTTCCGCGCCGAGTGCCTCAGCATTTGCCCCAGAGAGATGTCGGGTACCCTGCCCATGGGCTTCGCGTACCAAGCCTCGTCGTACTTGAGATGGGATAGCGCAGGCATATCGAAACCCTCCGAATTGGCGGAATTGAGGTACGACGGACCATTCCGCGTTTACTTGGGAATTCCCTTCCCGCCGAGGTTTCCACGGGGTAGGTCTAGCTCAACTCTACAGCAACAAGTCCTGCATCAGCATTTGTCGCCTCGAGGTGTCAAGTAGAGTGCGTGCCGAAGAGTCGGCCTCTCTTCACAGGTTTCTACCAGGGACAAGAAAGGGTCTCCCTTCAGCTGGCGGAACCCCTCTCGTAGGCAGGCGTAGAGAGGGGGAAAGAAGCGTTGCGTCTGGACTACGTCAGGACCTTCACCCTCGGTCTGGGCTTCATGGTCATAAGCCTCACCTGGTCGATCTACAACGCCTTCGTCCCGGTCTTTTACGAGCGCTTCATCCGTAGCGGCGCCACGGTCGGCCTCCTGATGACCACCGACAACATCATCGGCGTCACGCTCCAGCCCTGGGTCGCGTACAAGAGCGACCGCACCTGGACCCGATTGGGGCGGCGGATGCCCTACATCCTCGTCGCCGCCCCTGTGGCGGCCGTCTTCTTCATCCTCATCCCACACCACACCACCCTCTGGATGCTCCTCTTCACCGCTCTGGGGATGAACCTGGCCATGGGGTTCTTCCGCGCACCGGCGGTGGCCCTGATGCCGGACATAACTCCCCGGCCCCTCCGCAGTCAGGCCAGCGGGGTCATCAACTTCATGGGCGGCCTGGGGGCCCTGGTCGCGTTCTTCATCGCCGCACCGCTCCACCGCATGGCCCCGCACCTCCCCTTCCTCGTGACGGGTCTGCTCGTCTTCCCGGTCGTCGCCGCGCTCCACCGGCGGATAAAGGAACCGCGCCACCTCGGCGCCCATCGGCCCCGGGAGACGTCGTTCGTGAACGCGGTGCGCTCCGTCTGCCATCCTTCCCGGCGCCGGGTGCTGTATCTCTTGCTGGCCGTCTTCGCCTGGTTCGTCGCTTTCACAGGGGTCGAGGCGTTCTTCACGCTCTACGCCATCGATGTCCTGGGCACGGACGCGGCCTCAGGCGCCTTCACGCTCGGGTTCTTGGCCCTCTCGTTCCTGCTTTTCGCCGTGCCGGCGGGTTTCATCGCCGGCCGCTTCGGCCGACGCCGCACCATCATGACCGGCCTCGTGCTCCTGCTGGCCGTGTTCGCGGCGGCGGCCGCGGTCCGGTCCGTACAGGTGGTCCGATTGCTCTTCCTCGTCGCCGGCATGGCCTGGGCTCTTATCAACGTGAACTCCTATCCCATGGTCGTGGAGATGGCCAGTGACGCCGAGGCGGGCACCTACACGGGGCTCTACTACTTCTTCTCCTCCGGAGCCGCCATCGTGGGACCGCCTCTCACAGGTGGGCTGCGCGACCTCTTCGGGCATGAGTATCTCTTCCTGTATGCGGTCCTGCCGGTGGCCGCGGCCCTTTCCTTGATGCGGCGGGTGCGCGGAGGTGAGGCGGTGCCCGGTGGCAGGGCCGGAACGGCCGTCGCCTTCCGGTGACCTCTCCGCCTCACGGTACCTTAAGCCCTTCCTCGAACCACCTCTCTCGACATCCGGAGGAACTCGAAACTCCGCCCGGCCAGTCTGAGGACCGGCAGTCGTTCGATGACGGAGTATCCCAAGCGGGTGTAAAGGCGGATGGCCTTTTCGTTATCCCTTTCCGCGTCAAGCACGACTCTCCGGCATCCAGACCGCCGCGCGGAAGACTCGACCTCTCGGAGAAGGCGGGTTCCGAGCCCCCGTCCTCGGAAATCCGTATGTACGGCGATGTTGCTGAGGTAGTATTCGTCACGCTGCAGTCGGCCGAGAGTGCGTTGAGCCCTGACGAGGAAGGTCGCAAGCCTGAGTATCCGCAGCGGGAGGTGCGTGGCCACCAGTAACCCGGTCCGGAGCTCACGCACGACCCTGCGCCGGAAGTCGTAGGCAAGGGCCATGCCGGCCACCCGTCCTCCGACCTCGGCGACCAGGGTGTGCTCATGGCTGAGCACATGCCCGCGGTGGCGGAAGAACTCCCGCAAGACCGCGGCCGCATGGGTGCCGAACAGGGCGGGGAAGAAGCCCGGTGAGGACTCGATCGCCAAACGCGCGAAGTCGGCGGCGTCCTCGGGGCGGGCGCGGCGCAGGACAGCCTCTCCGATGTTCTCCATAGGCACGGCCTTCCTCCCTCGTCCTTCATCGGATGCGCTCGAGGCTGCATTCCGCGTGGATGTCGCCAAGCCTCCCTGTCCCTCCCGGTGTATCTTGCCGCCTCCCCCAGACGGCAATCCGCGGGTCCCTGGAGGTCCCTGAACCTTGGTCCAATTGTTCCTGCTTCCCCGACCTGGTACGCTCAGACCTAGTGAGCCGCAGGTAGAGCAGGCACAGCACATTCAGCAACCAGCAGCAGAAGAGGTGATGAGGTGCCGCTCACGGGGAGTCCGCGTGCCCGCCTCACCGGGATGGCCGCGTTCACCGTCGTCGCTCTGGGTCAGTTCCTGTCCATCCTTGGGACCAACATGACCGTGGTCGCTCTGACCATCTGGGCCTGGCGGGAGACCGGTACGGCCACGGCCCTGGCCCTCCTGGGTTTCTTCGTCATGGCCCCGACGGTCATCTTCAGCCCCCTGGCGGGCGCCCTGGTCGACCGGTGGAACCGCAAGCTGGTCATGATGCTGGCCGACATGGCCGCCGGTGTGGCCACGGCGGCGATCCTAGCCCTCTACCTGGCCGACCTTCTCCAGGTATGGCACCTTTTCGTGAGCGGCGCATTCGTCGGCGTCTTCCAATCGTTCCACTTCCCGGCCTACTCGGCCGCGGCCACCCTGATGGTGCCCAAGGACCAGTACAGCCGGGCCAGCGCCATGATTTCGCTGGCCCAAGCCGTCGGGGGCGTCTTCGCGCCCATCGGAGCCGGGGCCCTCATCGGCGTCATCGGAGTCGGAGGCATCCTGGCCGTCGACCTGGCGACCCTGGCCCTTGCTCTTGGGGCCCTCCTCCTCGTCCACGTCCCCCAACCCGAGGTTTCGGCCGCCGGCCATGGCGGCCGGGGCAGCCTCTGGCGTGAGGCCGGCTACGGCTTCCGCTACATCCTGGCCCGGCCGAGCCTGCTGGGACTCCAACTGCTCTTCACGGTAGGCAATCTTCTGTCGGACCTTAGCGGCACGCTGGCCGCGCCGCTCGTCCTCGCCCGGACGGGCGACAACGCCCTCGCCCTCGGGACCGTCCAGTCCACCGGGGCCGTCGGAGGAATCGTGGGCGGCCTTGTGCTGTCGGCCTGGGGCGGCCCCCGCCGGAAGATCCACGGGGTCCTGGCCGGCTGGGCCGGGTGCTTCCTGCTGGGACTGGTCCTCTTCGGGTTGGGAAGGAACATTCCCACCTGGGCCGCGGCCATGTTCCTGTCGGCTGCGTTCGGCACGCTCATCAGCGCCTCGAACCAGGCCATCTGGCAGAGAAAGGTGCCGCCGGACGTGCAGGGCCGCGTCTTCTCCGTGCGCGCCCTCATCGCCCAGGTCGCCGGCCCGCTGGGCATGCTCATCGCCGGCCCGCTGGCCGACCACGTGCTGGAGCCGGGGATGAGGCCGGGCGGAGCCCTCGTCCCGGTCTTCGGTGGTCTGGTCGGAACCGGTCCCGGAGCCGGGATGTCGCTGGTCTTCATCTTCGCCGGGCTTCTCGGCCTGGCCAGCGTGATCACGGCCTACAGCGTGCGCACCGTGCGCGAGGTGGAAGACATCGTCCCCGACTACGACGCGACGGAAGAACGGGCCGCCGACACGGCCACGGCGTAGTCGGCGCCCGCGGTCTGTGCCGCGGGAAGTCCCTCTCCCCTCTTGACACCCGCCCGGCGCGGGCATATCGTGTGACTGACCGGTCATATGACTGGGCGGTCACCCGGGAGGGGGGCTCTGTCAGGTGCCGACCCGGACGTTCTTCAACCTTCCGGAAGACAAGCGCCGGCTCATCACCGACCTGGCCATAGAGGAGTTCGCCGCCCACACCTACCACAAGGCCTCCCTCTCCCGCATCGTCGCCAGGGCCGGCATCGCCAAGGGCTCCATGTACCAGTACTTCGCCGGCAAGTTCGACCTCTATCTCTACATCCTCGAGCTCGGTGCTCGGATCAAGCTCGAGGCCATCGACAAGGCCGTATCCGAACTCGGGCCCGAGGCAACCCTCTACGACCGGCTGATGGCCGCAACCGAAGCCTCGCTCAAGCTCGCCGAGACCCATCCCCGGCTCTACGCCATCGGCATGAACCTGCTGCGGGAGACCGACAAGAAGCTCGTGTCCAGGGTCATGGAGCGGCTGGGTCCGAAAGGGGACAACGTCTTCCTTGACTGGCTGCAGTGGGCCGTGAAGAAGGGCGACGTCGACCCGGAGGTGAGCCCGCTCGCCGCCACGTACATG
Organism: uncultured Eubacteriales bacterium; assembly: GCA_913063835.1. Taxonomy (GTDB): domain Bacteria; phylum Bacillota; class Sulfobacillia; order UBA995; family UBA9673; genus UBA9673. The sequence continues at coordinate 4,640 of CAJXZV010000042.1, read as the reverse complement.
TTCTCGGCCGTGACCACGAGGCTCGGCCAGGACCTAGCCGACGGCCGCCTGACCCTCGCCCAGGCCCTACCCCTCCTCCGGCAGACGCTGGACATCCTCCACCGGGGCCTGAGACCCCGGGCTGAAGCCGCATCCGGAGGCGCCGGCAGGGCCGACGAGACCGGTGAGAGCGACAAGACCGACAGGGAGTGAGCCGTATGGTCATCAAGGTGGAGGAGCTCTACTACTCCTACGGCGGGGAGAGGAACGCCGTCGACGGCATCAGTTTCGAGGTCGAGAAGGGCGAGATATTCGGCTTCCTCGGCCCCAACGGGGCGGGCAAGTCCACGACCCAGAACGTGCTCACCGGACTCCTTCCCGTCCAGAAGGGCCGCGTGGAGGTCGCCGGCCGCGACATGAGGCGCGCCGGGCACGACCTCTACAACCTCATCGGGGTGTCGTTCGAGAACCCCAACATCTACCTGAGGCTGACCGGCCTGGAGAACCTCCAGTTCTTCGCCAGCCTCTACGACCGGGAGACGGCCGACCCCATGTCCCTCCTGCGCAAGGTCGGGTTGGAGGAAGCCGCCCACCAGCGGGTCGCCGCCTACTCCAAGGGCATGCGCCAGAAGCTCGTCCTGGCCAGGTCCCTGGTGAACAGGCCGGAGATATGGTTCCTGGACGAACCCACGGCAGGCCTCGACCCCACGACCACCCAGTGGGTGATCGACCTCGTCCGTGAGAAGCGCGACGAGGGAACCACCGTCTTTCTGACCACCCACAACATGCACGTGGCCGATGCTCTCTGCGACCGGGTGGCCTTCCTCAACGAAGGCCGTATCGTGGCCATGGACACGCCGAGGAACCTCAAGCTCAGGTACGGCGAGAAGCTGGTCACGGTCGAGCACCGGCGCGACGGGCGCCTGGAGAGGGAGGTCCTCTCCCTCTCCGACGAGCGCGAGCGTGAGCGGCTGGCCGAGCTCGTGCGCCTGGGTCGTCTGGAGACGATCCACTCCGAGGAGGCGACCCTGGAGGAGGTCTTCATCAAGGTCACGGGCCGGGCCCTCCAGTGAAGGCCCGGAGCGGAAGCGAGGTGACAATGATGGTCCACCGGTTCCTGACGCTCACGGCCAAGGACCTGAGGCTCATCGTCAGAGGCCACATGCTGACGGTGGTCGTGGCCGTGGCCCTCATCTACGTGGGCCTGGTGAACTTCGTTGTTCCCGAGGACGTCATCGTCAAACCCACGGTCGTCCTCTGGGACCAGACGACCGTCCAGTCGGTGCGCCGGCTCTTCGAGGCCGCCGTCGACGGCGGCGCCGCCGACGCCGAAATCATCTTGGTCGACACGGAGGCGGCCTTCGAGGAGGCCATGGCCGTCCACGGCAACCGCCTGGGTCTCCGGGTCGAGGGTGGCGAGACGCCCGAGAGGGTTGTCGTGACCTACCAGGGCCACGAGAACCCCGAGGTCCGCCGCCTGCTGGAGGCCTCTCTCCGGCAGCAGCTCGGGCCCCTGCGCGGGGAGGCCCCCTTGACCTTCGCCACCGAGACCCTCCAGCCCGGAACAGCCCCCGAGCGGCCGCCGTTCAACCTCTCTCTCCTGCCCATCCTCATCTTCACCGAGGCGGGCATGATCGGGCTGTTGCTGGCCGCGGCTCTCTTCTACTCGGAGAAGACCGAGGGGACCCTGCGGGCCTACCGCGTGACCCCCGGAGGTCTCACGGAGTATCTCCTGGCCAAGAGTGTGGCCATGGGTCTGCTCGGGCTGGTGTCGACGACCATAGTCACCCTGTTCACGGTCGGCCTCGACGTGAACTGGCCGGCCATCCTCGGGGTGGTCTTCCTGTCGGCCGTGGTGGTCACCCTCGTGACCCTCGTCGCGGCCAACATGTTCCAGACCATAAGCCAGTTCCTCTTCACCGGGGTGCTCTTGAACCTGGTCCTCGCCCTGCCGACCGTCAGCTACTTCCTGCCCGGCTTCGCCCCAGTGTGGCTGAGATGGCTTCCGACCTACCCGATGATCTTCGCCCTCAGGGAGGCCTACTTCCCGACCGGAGCCGAGGCGGTCCTCACCGGGGCGGTGGGCCAAATCCTGCTGACCCTGGTGGTCGTGCTGCCTCTGGCCGTCCTGGCCTTCAGGCGGCGGTTGATTGCGAGGGATGTGTGATGACCAGGAGGGTACTCGCCCTCATGGGGCGCGACATCAAGGCGAGCCTGAGAGAGTTCACACTGGTCTACGGTCTTGTGGCCCCCTTCCTGGTGGCTCTCGTCATGAGGGCCTTCATCCCCGGCGTGGGGGGGACCTCTCTGAACCTGGTGGTCACCCAGGAGGTCGGTCCGGAGATGATAGGCCGGCTGGATGACTACGCGAGGGTGGAGGTCGTCTCCAGCCGGGAGGCCCTGGAGAGGCGGGTCCTGGCCCTGGACGACGTGGCCGGAATCGTGCCCGACGGGGACACCTACCGGGTGATCCTGCAGGGCAACGAGGCCCACGACACGGCCGTCCTGCCCGGGCTGGTCCTGGCCGACATCCTCGGGCCCGGAAGCCTCGAGGTCGCCCGGGAGGACCTCGGCCGGGTGGCCTCGCCTCTGAAACCGGTCCTGGCCATACTCCTGGCCCTGACGGCCATGATGATCGGCGGGATGATGATCGGTTTCAGCATCATCGAGGACAAGGAGACCGGCGTCCTCTCCGCCGTGGCCGTCTCGCCCATGTCCAGATTCGAGTACGTGGCCGGCCGGAGCATCCTCGGGTTCGTGCTCTCGGTGGTGCTGGTCTACGGGAGCCTCTACACGATGGGCGCCGGGCCGTTCGACTTCTGGCAGGTTCTCGTGGTGACCCTGCCGGGCACGTTCCTGGCCGTCATCTTCGGCTTCTACATCGGGGCCATCAGCGAGAACCAGATCTCGGGCATAGCCTCGGTGAAGTTCGGGAGCCTGCCCTTCCTGGTAGGCCCCATCCTCACGGCGGTGCTCCCCGAGCGTTGGCACTTCACCCTGTGGTGGCTGCCGACCTACTGGACCTACCTCGGCTACCGCGAGGTCTTCACGCCCGCGGGCGCTCTCTGGAGCGAGGTGCTCCGTCTGTCCGCCGTCAGCCTGGGCGTGAGTCTTCTCTTCCTCGCGGCGTCGTGGCGGCTCTTCAGCCGTAGACTGGTCTTGAGGGGGTGAGAAGCATGGAGCTCAGCCAGGTCCCGCTCTGGGTCTGGATGCTCCTGGCCGTGGCGGCCGTCGTGGTCACGCCCATCAAGCTCAGAGTGTTGAAATGTATCCTGGCTGACGCCAAGAAGAAGCAGGAGGCTCGGGCGGAAGACAAATAGAGCTTCGCTTGGGAGGTGGGGCAGGGAGGGCGGGCCGACCGGGGCTCATCATGGAGGGCCTGCTCTGCTTGTCCCAAGTCGGCCTTGGCATCTGCGGCGCCCCAGCTCCTCGTGCATCCTCCGGCAGCGGTCGAGCCAGAGGCGCTCGTAGTCCCTCGGGTCCACGACCCGCGTGGCGAGGTCGGCAACGGTGAACACGCCCTCGGACCGGCACCATTCGACGCAGATGCGGTAGGCCTCCCAGTCCAGATCGTCCTCCTCCAGGACGGCCGGAAGTGCCTTCCAGCCGGCGAGATGGGCGGCGAGAGCCCTCGTGTGGCCGTCGGTGTAGACCAGGCGGCCGTCGAGAGTCCTGACCGGAACAGGCTCGAGGTCCTCCGGACGGTAGGGGTCGAACCGTTCACAAACCCGCCTGAGTTTCTCGGAGCTGATGTAGAGCTGGGAAGGTTGGACGCTCCATATGTCCACGGTGATTGACGACAAAGCGGTCACTCCCTCGTCCACATGACAGTGAGCGTCCCCCGTGGTGGACCACTACCGCCGGGCGATCGACCTCACCGGCAAGAGAAGAGCTACGCGAAGGCAAGCTCATCCGAGGCGGGCAAAAAGCAAGAAAGAAGATGGTGGGCGGACCGGGGATCGAACCCGGGACCTCTTGAATGTGAGTCAAGCGCTCTCCCGCTGAGCTATCCGCCCACCAATGATGGTGACCCCACCGGGAATCGAACCCGGATTGCCACCTTGAAAGGGTGGTGTCCTAGCCGTTAGACCATGGGGCCTTACTGTCAAATGGTGCGCCCGGCAGGATTCGAACCTGCGGCCCGCCGGTTATGAGCCGGCTGCTCCACCGCTGAGCTACGGGCGCACGCACTTCACATTATAACACGCAGCCAAATGACGCAATACCGGAATCACTCGCGGTTGCTGTCAAGCAAACGTGGGCAGAGCCCCATCGGCCTTGGTTTTTCAGAACCTCGCCACAGGTTCGCAGGCCCGCGGCCGCTCTCCGGTCCTCGGGCACACGGTCCGAGCTATCGCCGGCCAAGGCCGGCCGTCGCCGGGCCGGGTGCCGGCTGGGAGCCCCTTCACGTGGAAGTCCACACTAGAGCGGCCACTGGGGGGCCACAAGACGCCTCAGGGCCTTGGCCACAGGCCGGCCAGAGTCCAGGACCGGCATGTGCACCGGTCGGAGACCCTCTCTTTGAGCGACAGCCTTCCTCTGAACCGCTGGCTCGCGGGTCTTCTCGACGGCCCCGTCCTCCTCCCAGACCGCCGGCAGCGGCATGCCGCTGGCCTCAAGGCCCAAAAGGGCCAGCATGTTCGCCGCGCCGCGCCTGCTCC
>CAJXZV010000041.1 GCA_913063835.1 uncultured Eubacteriales bacterium | reverse complement strand
CATCGCATCGCTCGCCCGCATGTCCTACGAGGAGCTGGTCTCGGCGCATCCGGAGGCCGGCTCGTGCCGGACGAAGGAGGAGTACCTCCGCTCCCACGTCACCACCCTGCGCGCTCTCGTCCTCCTGGGCCTCGACTGCGCCCCGGCTGAGGTCGGGCGGCTCGTCCAGGAGTACCCGGAGGTGGGCCTCATGCTCAGGCGGAGCGTGCAAGGCGCCGCCTGCACCGCCGTCACCGGCGCTCCCGGGGAGGGGTCTCCGGCCGCCTCTCCTTCACCGCGCGCGGCGCGGCCAGCAGGAACATCCCGGCCACCAGCGCCCCCACCCCGCACGCGGCCAGGTCGCTCCTGACGCCCTGCAGGGCGCTCAGGGCCAGGTCCTGGAGGCGGAGCGAGCCGAGCTCGGGAAGGGCCGAGGGCACGAAGGCCGGGAGCAGGGTGCCGGCCGCCCGGTCGACGGCCGCGGCGGCCGCCATGACCAGGAGCCCGGCCGCCGTCCACACCCCTCCGACGACACCGGCGCCCCTCGACCGGCCTCCGGCCGCCAGCCACAGGAGCCCCGAGAAGAGGATGGCGGCTGAGGCCGCCGCGAGGGGGGCCGCGTGCGCGGCCTTCCAGTAGGGGCGCAGGGCCTTTAGTGTCTCGAGGTCGAAGAGGGGACCGATGTCGACGACGTCGGGTGTCTCCTGGAGACCCCGGGCCGTCCTCAGGTAGGCCTCCTCGCCCATGTGCCGCCTGACCGAGGCGAGGAGGTAGACCTTGAGCTCCACGACGGGGAGCTCGATGGTGAGCTTATCCTCGTCCGAGGCCAAGTAGGCGGCGAGCCCCCGGAGCAGGTGCTCCATCTGGGCGTCGAGCCACTCCAGGCGCACGGCTTCGTCGAGGGCCCGTCTCAGGGCCTCCTGTTCGGGGCCGGTCGGGGCCAGGGTCCCGACGAGGCCGTCCAGGAAGTCTCGCCTGACGGTCGACAGGACCTCGCTGTCGCGGATGACGGTGAGGATGAAGTCCGGGTTCGCGGCCGTGGTCTTCAGCGTGGCGCTGACGCAGAGGAAGATGAGGCTCGCGAAGAGGCCCGCGGCCAGAGTTGCCGTGGCCACGCCGCGGAGGAAGACGGCGGCCGCTCTCCGGGCGGCCCGGCGGCGCCCGGGCCTCCTGGCGGTTCCGTTCAACGAGACACCCTCCCGGGGGCTTGGTCGGCTCCAGCGCACCCGGTAGGATACCCCGTGGGAGGGGTCCTGACCCAACCCTTCGGAGGCGACCGGACCCCGGACCCGCGGGAGGGGTCTTCAGCGACCGCTAGGTCGTCTCGAGAAGGACGGCGGTCACGGCGTCATCGGTCGAGACGCCCATCTCCTCGAGCTTCGTGCGGTAATCCTCGTTCAGGCTCCAGCGTCCCTGGGAGTAGACCAGCGCGTCCCAGGGCTGGATGACGAGGTCGTCGGTCTCGAGGCCGAACCAGTCCGGGCGGTGGCTGGTCGAGTGGAGGAAGAGAGCCGCGGTCTTCACCTCCGCCGCGCCCTGGGCCCAGCACTCGTCGACGGCCACCCGCAAGGTGTCACCGGAGGCGACGATATCGTCGACCACCACGACCAGCCGGTCCTTGACCACGTCGGTGGGGATCTTGGCCAGGAGGGCCGGCTTGGGCCGGGTGACCTCGTCCTGCTCCCGCCGGGTGACGTGCACGGGGTAGAAGTCGCGCCTCAGCATGGAGGCGATTATCGCCCCGGGAATCACCCCGCCCTTGGTGATGCCGACGACCACGTCGGGGTGGAAGCTCTCCTCGATCTTCTCCACGAGGTCCCGGCAGAGCCGGGCCACGTCGCTCCAGCTGATGTTGAGGACCCCTGAGTGGCCGTGCTCATAGGAACCGCGGCTCTTGCCCAAGACAGCCTCACCCCTCCGCCGCACGGCTCGTGGCCTCGCCTAGCGGGCAGGCCTCGAACCTTCCGCCGCCTGCCGGCAGGAGTGCCGCAGCGGCATGGATGATTATAACACGGGCAACAATGCCCGGAGAGGAGAGGGTGTCCATGGGGTCGACGAGTCCTCCGAGCCCCCCGCACGCCCCGACCGTCGCCGGCCTGTGCAGGGTCATCGAGGAGATGGCCCCGCCGGGACTGGCCGAACCCTGGGACAACGTCGGGCTCCTTCTCGGAGACCCGCAGGTCCGCCCCTGCTGGGTGGCTGTCGCCCTCGACGCCGACCACGCCCTGGGCGGTCCCGCCGGGGACGCGGCGGCGACCACCCGCCTACCGGACGGACGGGGCCTCCTGGTCGTGCACCACCCGGTCCCCTTCCGGCCCCTGAGCCGGCTGGTGGCCGGCGACCCGGTCGCAGAGCTCGTCCTGGAGCTCGTCCGGCGGAGGGTGGCGCTCTATGCGGCCCATACCAGCTTCGATTCGGCTCCCGAAGGGCTGTCGCACGTCCTCGCCCAGACCCTGGGCCTCTCCCCGGCCGGGCTGCGGCCTCTGCGCGCCGCCTCCGGCGAGGGTTTCGTCAAGCTGGTCGTGTTCGTCCCGGAGGAGCATTCGGCCAAGGTGCGGGCGGCTCTGGCCGAAGCCGGCGCCGGCTGGATAGGCAACTACAGCGACACGGCCTTCGCCGCGCCGGGGCGCGGCTACTTCCGGGCCCGTGAGGGGGCCAGCCCCACCGTGGGCTCGGCCGGCGTCCTGGAAGAGGTGAAGGAGGAGCGTGTGGAGACCATCCTTCCCCGGCACCGGCTCCGGGCCGTCATCAGTGCCATGCTCGGGGCCCACCCCTACGAGGAGCCGGCCTACGATGTCTACCCCCTTGCCAGCCACCCGCCCGTGACCCGGCCGGCCCTCATGACCGGACTCGGCCGGGTCGGGGAACTCGCCGAGCCGGTGTCCTTCGACCTTTTCAGGGCGGAGGTGGAGCGCCGCCTCGGGCTCCCTCCCGGGGGAGCGAGGGTGGCTTCTGGCGTCCGCGGCGGGGACCCCGGTTCCCCGGGTCCTCCCGTCCGTCGCGTGGCCGTCTGCCCGGGAGCGGGCGGTGACTACATCGAGGAGGCGGCGCGGGCGGGCGCCGAGGTGTACGTGACGGGGGATGTGACCTACCACCAGGCGGTCCTGGCGAAGCGTCTCGGCCTGGCCGTTATCGACCCCGGTCACCTGGCCACGGAGAAGGCCTTCGTCCCTGTCGTGGCCGGCCGCCTCGAAAGGCGCCTGGCGGCCCAAGGGATTCCGCTCCGGGTCATAGAAGTCCCGGCCCCGTCCGACGGGACCTTGTGAGGGGGGACGGCATGGGGGACACCGCGTACCAGAGGAGCGACTACCGCAATCTCCTGGAGCTCCAGAGGATCGATGCGGAGATCGGCCGCCTCCGCACCGCCATCGCCAGGGCGAAGGACGACCCCGAGGTGGCGGCCCTGCGCGCCAGGGTCGAGGAGGCCGTGCGGGCCGAGGAGGCCGTGCGGGAGAAGGTTGCGAAACTGCGGCGGAAGGCGGCGTGGGAGGAACAGGAGGCCGACCAGCGTCGGGCCCAGGTGGCGGAGATGGAAAGGAAGATGTACGGCGGCGAGGTGGCCAGCGCCAAGGAGCTCGACCAGATGGGAAAAAGGGTCGAGCAGCTCAAGGCGGAGGCCGACCGCCATGAGGAGGCGGGCCTTCAGGCCATCGTCGAGCTCGAAGAGGCCGAACCTCTCCTGGCCGAGGCCGAGCGCGCGGTGGGCGAGGCCCGGAAGCTTCTCGACGCCGCGGAGGCCGAGCGCGACAGGCTCGTGGCCGGGCTCGAGGAGGAGCTGGGGGCGCTCGAGCCCAGGCGTGAGGAGGCGGCCCGGCGGGTTCCTCCCGACCTGTTGGCCAGGTACGACAGGATCCGCCGGGCCAGGGGAGGAGTCGGGGTTGCCGCTCTCGACACGGCCAGCGGCCTCTGTGGGGCCTGCCTCGTCAAGGTGCCGGTCCGGCTGGCCCAAAGCGTGAAGAGCGGCTCTGTCGAGAACTGTGAGAGCTGCGGGAGACTCCTGGTCTACGTGGGGGAAGAAGAGGATTGAGCTACACCCTCGTCTGCCATGTGGACGGTGCCAGCAGGGGGAACCCGGGCCCGGCCGGCGCCGGGGTGGTGGTCTACGACGGGAGCGGCCGCGAGCGGCGGACCGCTTCGGTGTTCCTTGGGGAGACGACCAACAACGCGGCCGAGTACGCCGCCCTTCGCGAGGCCCTGAAGGCGGCCGGCGAGGTCTGCCGGCAGGACGGGGTCTCGCCGGGCGAGGTCTTTCTCGTCATCCGCACCGACAGCCAGCTCGTGGCCAGACAGGTCTCAGGTGAGTACCGCATGAGGAGCGAGGACCTGCGCCCCCTGCTGGAGGCCTTCCGGCAGGCGGCCCGGGCCTTCCGTCGGGTCGATGTCGAGCACGTCCCGCGCCGGGAGAACAGGCGCTCCGACGAGCTGGCCAACCAGGCCATAGACCGGGCGCTGGGCGGCGGAGAGAGCGGGGCCTCCTCCCGCTCCCGCTACTCCCTCCTCGAGCACCTCGAATGCTCGCGGTGCGGCGAGCGGGCCGACCCCGCCGGGCCCGCGGGGTCCTGCCCGTCGTGCGGCGGCCCGCTCCTGGCCCGCTACGCCCTGGGCTCCCTGGCGTGGCCGCCCGGTGAGCCCGGGGGCGAGCTGGCGCCGTCTGCCTCGCCCGAACGCGGTTCCATGTGGCGTTACCACCAGCTCCTTCCGGTCACCTCCCCGCGCTGTGTCGTCAGTCTCGGTGAGGGGCGTACGCCTCTGGTGCCTCTCCCGGGCCTGGAGAGGAGGCTCGGTCTGCCCCGGGTCTGGCTCAAGGACGAGGGGCGGAACCCGACGGCCACGTTCAAGGCGCGCGGTGCCTCCGCCGCCGTCTCGAAGATGGTGGAGCTCGGGGTCAGCGGGTGCATCCTCCCGACGGCCGGCAACGCCGGCTCGGCCTTCGCCGCCTACACCGCCAGGGCGGGCCTCGAGTTCACCGCGGTCATGCCCGAGGACACCCCTGAGGCCATCCGGCGGGAGTGCGAGAGCTACGGCGCCGGGGTCCGCGTCGTGCCCGGCCTCCTTCCGGATGCGGCCCGCCTGGCGAGAGAGCAGGCCGGGCAAGGATGGTACAGGGCGACCACCTTCGAGGAGCCCTACAGGGTCGAGGGCAAGAAGACCATCGGCCTCGAGCTCTTCGAGGCCTTCGGGGGGAGGTGGCCCGACGCCGTCGTCTGTCCGGTCGGAGGCGGAGTGGCCCTTGTCGGCATCTGGAAGGCCGCTCAGGAGCTGGCCGAGGCGGGGGTCGCCGGTGCGGGCCGGCCGCCACGTCTGTTCGCCGTCCAGGCCGCCGGCTGCTGTCCGGTGGTGAAGGCCTTCGATGAGGGGCGCCAGGAGACCGAGCCCTTCTCCGGGGCGGAGACCGTGGCCGCCGGCCTGCGGGTCCCGGCGCCGAAGGCCGGCTTCCTCGTCCTCAGGGCCCTGCGTGAGACGGGAGGCGGTGCCCTGGCCGTCCCTGACGAGGAGATTATCCGTACGGCGGCCCACCTGCGCCGGACCGAGGGCCTCGACCTCTGCCCGGAGGGAGCGGCCGCCGTGGCCGCCCTCGGGGAGATGGCGTCGAGAGGCTGGCTCGAGGGATGCCGGGAGGTCGTCGTGGTCAACACCGGGTCGGGGTTGAAGTACCCGAGGTGACAACCTGGTTGCGTGGAGGGGCGATGTGGTGACACTCGACCCTCAAGAACCAGCGGTGCCGTTTCTATTTGGAATTTGTCACCAAAACTGAGGACCCTCATGCCGTCGGGTTGTTAGGTCTTTCAAAGGCCGAAAGTGCCTTCGAGCCTCTCACATGTACGGCGTTCGACCAGGTTGGACAGGAAGCGGGCAAAGGTGTAGTATGTAGTTCGCCACGTTGATGTTTGAAAATCGATATGATGCGCGTGAGCAGGCCGGGCAATCGCGGGTGCTAACGCCGCAAGGCGGCACTCGAGGAAAGTCCGGACTCCACAGGGCAGGGTGCTGGGTAACTCCCAGTCAGGGCGACCTGAAGGAAAGTGCCACAGAAACATACCGCCCGTCTCGAAGACGGGTAAGGGTGAAAAGGTGGTGTAAGAGACCACCGGCGGGCGGGCGACCGTCCGGCCAGGCAAACCCCACCCGGAGCAAGGCCAAATAGGAGGAGGATGACGTGGCCCGCGTACTCCTCGGGTTGGCTGCTAGAGGCGGCGGGGAACCGCCGTCCCAGAGAGATGATTGCCCTCGACAGAATCCGGCTTACAGGCCTGCTTGCGTGCGGTCTTTTTTTATGTACGGGCCGCGGCGAGGGTGGTCCTGATGACGACCCGCAGGGCCCGCTCTATGTCCGGCAGGGACATGCTGGGGGGAAGCGGTCTCTTGCCCACCGCCTGCTCGGGCAGGAACGGGACGTGGACGAAGCCTGCCGGCGGAGCCTTCGCAGGGCCGTCGGGACGGCCGGCGGCCGCCGCCAGCCGGTGCATCACTGCGTAGAAGACGCAGTTGCAGAGATAGGTCCCGGCGGAGTTGGAGATGAAGGCGGGCAGGCCGTCCTCGGCCAGCGCCCGGACGATCTCCTCCAGCGGCAGGGTGGAGAAGTAGGCGGGCGGGCCTCCGGGCACGACCGGCTCCTCCTTCCTCGTCCTGCCGGTCTCGTCCCTCCCGTTCGAGACGTTGACGGCCACCCTCTCGACGGCGATACCGGCGTGGCCCCCGGCCTGTCCGACCATGACGACGGCGGCCGCGTCCGGGAGGGCGTCCAGTTCGTTCAGGATCCTCGCCGGGCCCCTGTCCCAGGTCACGGGGAGGATGACCGACCTCACCCTGCAGCCGGGGACGGCCTCACAGCCGTCGAGGGCGAGGGCGGCCCGCTCGGACGGGTTGACCGTTTCGTCTCCGAAAGCCTCGAAACCGGTGAGGAGGACGGACCCCATCAGACACGCTCCTTATCTCTTCGCCCCGGCGCGGCGGCCGCGCGCCGCGGCTCCGCTCCAGCCGCCGCCCGATGTGCCTTTACGAGGTCGGCCGCTGTAGTCCTCCTGAGCCAGACGGGAGGGTCCTCGGGACCCGCGGGGGTAGAATACAGGCGGACACGCGGCACGCCGTGCCGGGAGGGGAGGAGGGACCGAGGAATGGCGCGCAAGCGGATAGGTCTGGCTCTCAGCGGGGGAGTGGCCAAGGGCCTGGCCCATATCGGTGTCGTGAAAGGGCTCCTGGAGCTCGGGGTGCCTATCGACTGCGTGGCGGGGACCAGCAGCGGGAGCCTGGTGGGGGCTCTCGTGGCCGCGGGGGTTCCGCCGGAGAAGATGGCCGAGCTGGCGAAGAGGACGAGATGGCGGGACCTGGTGCGGCCGGTCGTGCCTAGGGAGGGCCTGCTCGACAGCGGTCCCATGGAGCGTATCCTGCGGAGGCACCTAGGGGACCGCAACATAGAGGACCTGGCCTTGCCCTACGCCGCTGTCGCGGCCGACCTGGAGACCGGCCGTGAGGTCGTCATCACGAGCGGACCCGTCGCCAGGGCGGTCCGAGCGAGCTGTGCCGTCCCCGGGTTCTTCACGCCGGTCAAGGTCGACGGCCGGCTCCTCGTGGACGGAGGAGTCTGCAACAACATCCCGACCCACGTCCCCCGGGAGTTGGGGGCCGACCTCGTCATCGCCGTCGACCTCAGCGGGGCGCTCGGCAAGGGGCTGTCCTCGAGGAACATCTTCGGCATCCTGCTCCGGACCTTCGAGATCATGCAGCACGAGAAACGCGCCATCGAGGCCAAGGGGGCCGACGTCCTCATCAGGCCCCGTGTCGAGGGCCTGGGCCTGGTCAACCTCGATGCGGTCGACGCGTACATTGAAGCCGGCTGGGAAGCCGTCATGGCCCAGAGGGACGCCCTCGCGGACCTCATGGAGAAGGCCAGAGGGCGCACCCTGCTCGACTACCTGAACCCCTTGAACTGGTTCCGCGCCGGGACGGCCAGGCCGGGGACCGGCGCCGTCCAGCGCCGCTGGGCGGCCGACACCGAGCGTCCTTCGGCCGGCGGGACCGGCTAGACCGACCGGGCCGACCTGGGAGGAGAGACCGCCCTTGGCCTCGGCACGACGCTCTCGAGGGGTGAGGCTGCTCCGGGCCGCCGGAGCGGCCCTTGTCCTGCTGGCGCTCGTCCACGCCTACGGGGCCGAGGCCGTCCTCGTTGCCCGGGACCTCTGGGGACCTGACTTCACCTACTATGACAACGGCCGCACGGTTACGGTGAAGCTCCACCGGCTGCCGGGACCCGGGGGCCCCGGCCAGGCCCGCCTCGAGGCGGGGTGGCCTGAAGCGGTCCTCAGGGCGGTCTCCTGCCAGACCCTGAACCTGATGGGACTGTCGGGGCCGGAGGGCCGGCTCTGGACCGCGCGCATGGTGGGCGACGTCCTGGTCGTTACGGCCCTGGCGGGAGGCGCCGAGGTGGGCCGCTACCGCCTGACAGAGGGTTCGCCCGAGTCGGGTCTGGCCGTCGTGGAGCTGGATGCCGGCCCGAACGGGCTCTACCTCATGGATGTGGTCCAACCCCACCCCGGCGGGGGGTGGTTCGTGGTCGAGGTCCACACGGTCATCGGTGTGAGCCCGCCCGGCGGCTCCTAGCGGAAGGACACACAACACGTGAAGGAGGGATGTTTCGCCTCCCGTAGAATTCCTCCCCGCTCGGCGAGGGGAGAGGCGCTCGTTGAAGGTCATCAGGGACTATCTCAGGATGATTCGGGCCTTCAGCCCGGACGCCCGGCGCTTCCTTACCTTCACGCTCTTCACCGCTGTGAGCTGGAGCACCTTCAACCTGACCTTCAACCTCTACGTCCACAGTCTCGGCTACGGGCAGGACTTCATCGGCCTTCTCAACGGTGTGCCGTCCATCGTCATCCTCTTCCTGGGTCTTCCCATCGGTATGGCCGCCGACCGGCACGGCTATCTCCGCTTCCTGGTGGCGGGGTCAATCCTGACCGCCGTGTCCGGGTTCGGCCTGGGCCTGTCCTCGACGCGCCCGGCCCTCCTGGCCTTTTCCTTGGCCAGCGGACTGGGCGGGGCCCTCTCATGGGTCATCGGCGGGCCGATGATGATGGCCATCTCGAGAAAGGAAGAGAGGGACTTCCTCTTCTCGGTGCAGAGGGCCCTCATGATGGGGGCGGGCTTCGCCGGGAGCCTCATGGCCGGGGCCCTGCCCGAGGTGGCCGCCGCCGCTCTCGGGACGGACCCGGCGGCCACGGCTCCGCTCCGTGTCGCCTACCTGGTCGGAGCCTGCTTCAACCTGCTGGCCGTCTTCCCCGTCCTCAAGATGAGTGCGGTCAGGGGCGGCGGAGGGGACGGTCCCCGGGGGAGCGCCGCCAGGCCCCTGCCGAGTTCATGGGAAGAGCTGACCCTGTTCATGAAGCTCCTCGGACCCGGGGCCCTCATCTCTTTCGGGGCCGGGGCGATGGTCGTGTTCTTCCAGCTCTTCTTCAAGCTCAGGTTCGACCTCAACCCGGGTGCCATCGGGGTCCTCTTCGCCTTCTCGTCGGTGGTGACGGCTTTGGCGACCCTCGTCTCCCCCGTCCTGGCCCGGAGGTTCGGGCGGGTCCGGACCATCGTCTGGACCCAGCTCGCTTCCATACCCTTCCTCCTCCTCCTCGCCTACTCGTTCAACCTCCCGGCCGTGGTGCTCGCCTACTACGTCCGCCAGGCCCTGATGAACATGTCGGGCCCCCTGCAGATGACCTTCGGCATGGAGCAGGTGAGGAAGGAGCAGCGGGCGACCCTCACGAGCCTCAACGCCATACTCGGGAGCCTCGGGCGGGGCGGCCTCGGGCCCATCGTCTCGGGCTACCTCCAGGCGAGGTCAGGGTTCACCCTGGCCTTCACCATGACTTCGGTCTGCTACGTGGTCGGCACGCTCATGTTCTTCCTGTTCTTCAGGAACGCCGAGCGGCTCCCCCGATCCCGCGGCCCCGCGGTGGGGAGCCCCGCGGCCCGAGCGGCGGTGGGTCCGGCCGGTGAGGTCACCCCCGGTCCCGGTGCCGCTGGCTCCAGAGCGCGCCGTCTGTAGCCTCCGTCGGATTTCTGCGGCGATGGTGACGACGGCGTCGCCGACAGGGCCGAGACCGAGGTCGGGCGGCCCGTGGGGTCCGCGCCCGGCGCCGGGCCGGCCGCGGGGGACCTCGATGGGGAGGACCTCGACGTCGTCGTCCTTGACGACGATGACCGCCGCAGGCTCGAGCCAGGCCCCGCCGCCGAGGGCCTTCTCCGCGGCGGTGCCGAGCCCGACGAACCCGACGCCGACGCGGGCCACGGGGATGACGACCACCCCGCCGACCTCCAGCGGGTCACCGAAGACGGCCTCGCTCGACCCGACCCGGGAGAGTTCGGGAAGGAGGCTGCGTATCGTGTCGACCAGGGACAACCGGGATTCCTCCCGCCCGGCGGGGCGCGGTCCTGACCGCTCCCCGGGACCGGGACCTGTTCATGTTAGCATTCCCCAGGGCGAACCTTGCCTTCCAGGTGCGCCCATCCGGGAGGCGGGGGCGGCCCGGCCCGGACCCCGCCGGCGGGGCCGCGCCGGGCCCGTCCCGGGACGGCAGGTCTGCGGGCGGAAGCGCCGAACTTGCTCCCGTGACCCTGCTGCTGGGGATGCCGTCGGCGGCGCTGGTCACGGCGCCGCCGACGACGCTTCTCCCGGCTCACGACCGTCCTCGGTTTGCCGACGGGTCATGTTGATATCCTGTACTCGTCTTGTCCGGGGCGCTCGTTCGGGGGCTTTCGGTGGGGCCATCGGTAGGTTCGGGAGGTCGAGCGCAGAGCGTGAACGAGATGGTTGAACGGTTGAACAGGCCGCCCCGGCCCAGGAGGATACCCAACCCGGCGCGCCTCCTTGTCACGGGCTTTCTGGCCGCCATAGGTCTCGGAACCGTCCTCCTCACCCTGCCGGCGGCCACCGTCGACGGCAGGGGACTGCCGCTGGTCGACGCTCTCTTCGAAGCCACCTCGGCGACCTGTGTCACCGGACTGGTCGTCGTCGACACGGGTTCGACCTTCACCCTCTTCGGGGAGCTGGTCATGCTCACCCTCATCCAGGTCGGCGGCCTGGGCATCATGACGGTCACGACCCTCTTCGCCTACGCGGTGGGCCGGCGCATCTCGCTCAGCGAGACCCTCACCGTCGGAGAGGCGCTCGGCCAGCCGCACCTCTCCGGTGTGTTGAACCTGGCCCGGAACGTGGCCCTCCTGACCTTCACCGCCGAGCTCGCCGGGGCGGCGGTCCTCACCGCTGTCTGGAGCCGGGAGTACCCCCTCGGTGAGGCCCTTTACCTGGGGGTGTTCCATTCCGTCTCGGCCTTCTGCAACGCGGGGTTCGACCTTTTCGGGCGGAGTCTGGCCGGCTACACGACAGACGTGGTCGTGAACCTCACCTTCCTGACCCTCATCATCACCGGAGGCCTGGGCTTCTACGTGCTGTCGGAGGTTCTCTCCCGCCGACGCTTCGGGCCCGGGGTCGGCAACAGCCCGGGCGGGCGGAACGGTCGGCTGTCCCTGCACACCCGGGTCGTCCTCGTGACCAGCCTGGTCCTCATCGCCGGCGGCACTCTCGTCATCCTACTCTTCGAGCACTCGAACCCGGCCACACTCGGGCCCCTGTCTCCCGGCGGCAAGGTCCTGGCCGCCCTCTTCCAGGCCGTCACCCCGAGGACCGCCGGCTTCAACACGGTCTCCATCGCCCATCTCGCCCCCTCGACCCTCCTCATCCTGATGACCCTCATGTTCATCGGGGCCTCCCCCGGGTCGACCGGTGGCGGCATCAAGACGACCACCTTCGTGGCCATCGTCTCCACCATCCGGTCCGCCCTCCGGCGGCGCGACGACGTCGAGGTCGGCGGGCGCCACCTTCCGCCGGAGGTCACGGTGAAGTCGTGGGTCATCGCCTCCATCGGCCTGGGCGTCATCCTGACGGCCACAACGCTTCTCCTGGCCACAGAGGACGCCCCCTTCCTCACCGTCCTCTTCGAGACGGTCTCGGCCTTCGGGACGGTCGGGCTCTCCATGGGCCTGACCCCGGAGCTCAGCACCGCCGGGCGTCTGCTCGTCAGCGTCCTCATGTTCGTGGGACGGGTCGGCCCCTTCACCGTTGCGGTGGCCCTCGCCCGGAAGAGACCGACCGGCAGGGCCTGGCATCTTCCGGAGGAGCGCATAATCGTGGGGTAGAGGCGGCCCCGCGACCCCGCAGGCCCGGCCCCTCGAGGGCCGTGACAGCCGGAGCGCCTTGTGATAAGTTCCCCGGGGAGGGAGCACGTCTTGAAGCAGTTCGCCATCATCGGTCTCGGGCGCTTCGGCGAAGCCGTCGGGACGGCCCTGCAGTCCCTCGGCCACGAGGTCCTCGGGGTCGACAAGGACCCCGCCCGCACCCAGGCCCTCGCCGACGTCTTCACCCACGTCGTCCAGGCCGACGCCACCCAGGAGAACGTCCTCGAGGACCTCGGTCTCGCGCGTCTGGACGCCGTCGTCGTCGCCATGGGGGCCGACATCGAGGCCAGCACCCTGGTCACGGTCAGGCTCAAGGAGCTGGGGGTGAAGAGGGTCGTCGCCCGGGCCTCCAGCAAGATCCACGGCAAGGTCCTGGCCAAGGTCGGCGCCGACCAGGTGGTGTTCCCTGAGCGGGACATGGGGCTCCGGGTCGCCACGGGGCTCGTGAACCCCAACATCCTCGAGCACTTCGAGCTTGTCCCGCACTACAGTGTCGTCGAGATGAAGGCCCCGAAGTTCGCCGTCGGCCGCACCTTGAGCCAGCTCAACCTCAGGGCCCGGTTCGGGGTCAACGTCATCCTCATGAGGCGCGGTGACAAGGTCAACGCCTCCCCGGGCGCGGACGACGTCATCGAGGAGGGCGACCTGCTCGTCGTCTCAGGCCCCGACGAAGGACTCAGGCGGATGGGGGAGCTGTCCTCCTAGTCTCTCCCGGCTAGCCGCTCCCGGCTACCTAGCCGCCTTCACCTTCGTCGGCTGCCGGGCTCAGCACGGTCACCGCGACTCCCCGTAGCGACTCTATCTCCTCGCGGTCGAAGTGCATGACCTTGTAGCCGCCCTCGAGCCACAGCCTCATCTGGTCGTCGTAGTGCGGGCTCATGGGCCGGCCCGATACGCCTATGGCCAGGATGTCGTAGCAGCGGTCGAGGTCGGAGAGGTCGGCCACGAACCGCCAGGGGGCCGCCGTCTGGACCGCGTACGGGAACTCACCCAGGTCGTAGCCCTTGGCCTCCGCCGTGATGCCGCTGCCGTCGGTCGGGAAAGGACCGCGGTTCACGAAGGGGCGGAGGAAGCTCACGCCCCCCATCGGGTGGTCGAAGGTGACGGTGTGGACCTTGCCCCACTCCCACGTGCCGGGCTGCCCGCCCAGGGCGTCCTCGAGCTTCGCGACGGCGGCCCGGAAGGCGGCCAGCAGGGTGTCTGACGCGGTCTCGACGCGGTCCGCGGTCGAGACGTCGTCGAACCAGTCCGACTCCCCGGCCAGGAGCATGGTGTCGAAGGTGTTGACCGGCGAGCCGCTCTCCACGTAGCGCGGGAAGAGGTCCTCGCCGAGTTCGTCCTTGAACGTGGCCTCGAGGGCGGCGAAGTAGAAGGTGTGGAAGATGGTCGGGCCGGCCTCCGAGTTGTCGTCGCGCGGGTCGTCCGAGGCCCAGGCGGCGAGGACGTCGTAGGCGGCCTTCTCGGTCGGACTCATCTCCTCGGCCCTGGGGGCGAGCAGGGCCTCCAGGGCCGGCCAGAGCCGTGAGGCCATGAGGTTCTTGGTGTCGTTCTGGATGACCTGCATGTCCTCGACGGTCAGGTTCTCCCGGCCGTGGAGCTCCCGCCAGATGCTGGCCGCCCGGTAGGGCGGAGCCCAGGCGTGGGAGATGAAGTACGGGTATCCCGGCGGGGCGACCCGGTTGTTGGCGGTGACGATGACGCCGGCCGCCGGGTTCTCCAGGGCCGGCAGCTGCTCCCAGGGGATGAAGCCCGTCCACTCGTAGGCGCTGTCCCACCCGGGGACGGGCAGTAGGCCGGAGAAGCCGGCCTCGACCGCGGCCTCCGACCTGATGGGGATGAGGCCGTTCGCCCTGTAGGCGATGTTGCCGTCGACGTCGGCGAAGACGAAGTTCTGGGCCGGGACCTTGAACATCTCGAGCGCGGCCTTGAAGTCCTCCCAGTTCTCGGCCTTGTCGAAGCCGAGCACCGCCGCGAGCTCGCACGTCTTGTCCAGAGCCGTCCACCTGAGAGCGAGCGGAGGGAGTGCGGCGGCCCCGTCCTCCTCGGCTCCCTCTTCCTCTTCAGTCCCGCCGCCGACGACCGAGGTGATGATCGGGCCGTGCCGGGTGATGACGACCTCGCGGACCACCGGCTCGTCCAGACCCTTGACGCGGATCCGCTCCTCGAGGACGACCGCCGCCTCCCACTGGCCGTCGTACTCGAACTCGTAGGGGTCGGCCGGGTTGGGCTTCTCTATGTAGAGGTCCTGGACGTCGGGGCCGACATTGGTCACGCCCCAGGCGACCCGTTCGTTGTGGCCGACGATGACCCCGGGGACGCCCGGGAAGATGACCCCGGTCACGTTGAACTCGCCCGGGCAGACGAGGTGGTTCTGGTACCAGATGGACGGGGCCCTTATCTCGAGGTGCATGTCGTTGGCCAGGAGGGGCCTGCCGGTGGCCGTGCGCTCGCCCGAGACGACCCAGTTGTTCGAGCCGAGGCCGGAGCGGCCGGCCGGACCGAGGCCCAGGCCGGCGCGGTCGGCCACGTCCATCAGCCTGGCCAGAGCCCTGGCCGTCTCCTCGCCGCCCACTTCCGGGAGATGGGCAAGGGACGCTGAGGTAGAGGCCGCCGCCCAGTCTGCCGCACGGGCCGCCGCGTGGGCCGCGGCGCGGGCCGCCTCACCGTCCTCCGACCGGCCGCCGGCCCGGGCGGCCTCTTCCGCCGGTCCGAAGCCGGCGTAGGGGACGACCGAGGTGACCGGTCCGTCCTCGGGGTAGACCGGGAACAGTTCGGCCGTTTTCTCCGGTCCGAGCTTCGCCAGGGCCGCGAGGTAGAAGAGCTCCGCCTCCATGTTCCCGCCGAGGACCCAGGCCATGTACTTGCCGATGGCGGCCGAGTCCGTCACCGTCCAGGGTTCCGGCTCGTAGCCCAGGATGGAGAACTCGATGGGCAGTCTCGGCGCCGCCTTCTCCCCGCCGCGGGACCTCGTCTGCTCGATGAAGGCGTTGACCCCGGCGGCGAAGGCCTCGGCGACGGCCAGGACCTCCGCGTCGTAGACGGACAGGGACGCCTCTGCGGCCCGGTAGAAGCCGAGGGTGCGCAGGAAGTGGTCGGCGTCGACATAATCCGGCCCGAATATCTCGGCCAGGCGTCCCTGTACGGCCCGCCTCGACAGGTCCATCTGCCAGAGCCGGTCCTGGGCCTGCACGTAGCCCTGCGCGAAGAAGAGGTCGTGGACCGTGCCGGCGTAGATGTGCGGCACGCCGTATCCGTCGCGGTAAATCACCACCTCACCCTCCAGGCCGGGTACCGTGAGGGTCGCGCTGTAGGCCGGGAGGGTCGAACGGACGAACAGCCAGCCCCACCCGACGAGGGCCACGGCCGCGACCAGCACCAACAGGAAGAAGACCTTGAGGGCCCGCCACACCTTGCCCACTTCTCAGCACCTCCGCCTCGGCTGCTGGAGCCACCCTTTGATTTCCAACAAATCGGAGTTTTCGCTTCCCTCAGGATGTCTCCTTCCTGAGGCCCTACCGACGAAGGCCACGCCGAACGGAGAGCCAGGATTCTGTCGAATACCCGCGAACCTGGTGAGGGAGGTTTTGCCTGGAGGGGGCTTTCCTGACCTTGGCCTTGAGAACCAAGCGCATCGGCGTGCACTCCCTGGCGACACTGGCCGTTGTCGCCGTCCTTTCGGGCCTTCTCCTCTACGCCCTGTCGGCGCTCAGCATCGACGCCTCGCGGACCGACGTGGCGGCGAAGACGCTCGCCCTGGGCCCTGACGGAGCGACGCCTGCCCTTCACCTGGCGGCCGCGGGAGGCCGAAAGGCTCCTCTCGGCACGGTGGTGGTCGTCCACGGCTTCGCGGCCTCCAAGGAGTTCATGCGTGACCTGGGCTACAGCCTGGCCCGTGCGGGCTTCGAGGTCTTCGCGGTCGACGTGCCGGGCCACGGGTTCTCGCGTCTTCTCCTCGACGTCGAGGGCCTCCCCGGGTGGCTCTCGGACGTCCTCGCCGACCTTGCCCGGCGCGGCCACCTTGACGAAGAGCCCCTCTTCCTCGTGGGGCACTCGCTGGGGACCCTCGTCGTCACGCGGGTGGCCCTTGAGGACCCTGAGGTCGACGCTGACGCCGTCGTCGCCCTCTCGCCCGTCTTCGCGGACATAACGCCGACGGCGCCTGCGAACTACCTCGCCCTGACGGGTGAGGGCGAACTGCCGGGGGTCAAGGAGACGGCCCTCGCGGCTCTGCGCCGCGGCACGGGCCTGGACGAGCCCGAGCTCGGAACGCTCTACGGCAGCCACGCCGACGGGACGGCCCGCCTCGTGGCCGAGGTGAAGGGGGCGACCCACGTCTCCATCGTCCGGGCGAGGGCGGCGGTGAGGCGGACCATCGAGTGGCTCTACGCCGCGGCCGGCGCGCCGGACCTCGACCTGCCCCGTATCGAGAGCATAGGGGCGGAGCGGGGCTTCGGGACGGCCGGCGCGGTCCTGCTGTGGCTCGGGGTCTTCTACCTGGGCGCCGGAGCGCTGGGCCTCCTGGGGTACGCCCCCAGGCGCCCGCAGGCCGTCGCCGTGGTCGAGGACGCCCGGGTGGCGGCCGGCCTGCCGCCGAAGCCGCCTCCTCCCGGGAAGGGCCCGCTCGAGCCGCCGATGACCGAAGGCGAGAGGGCCGCGAAGGAGACCGCCGCCCGCCTCTTCAGCGCGACCCGGATGGTGCCGCTGCTGTTCGCCGTGGCCGCCGTCGCGGCCGCGGTCGTCCCGGGCTACCTCGGGTTCGCTGATTTCCTGGGACAGGCGGCCGTCGACTACCTCGTGGTCTACCTTCTCGTCCTGCCGGCGGTGCTGTTCCCTCTCCTCCAGGGGGCGGGACGCCTGTTCAAGGTCGGGCCCCTCGTCGCGCCGAGCGCACGCCTGGGCCCGGTCGCCTCCGCACTCCTGGGCGTGGGCCTCTTCCTCCTGGCCTACGGGCTCCTCGGCCGGCATGTCACCCTGTCCTGGACGAACCTCCTGGCGCCGCCCTGGCGGTGGGGCCGCGTCCTGCTTCTGGCGGCCGCCTTCTGGCCGTTCTTTGCCCTCGACGAGGCCGTCCGGGGGACGGTCCACGACCGCACCGGGTTCGTCTGGGCCCTGTTCGTCTCGGTCATGGGCAAGCTCATCATGGTCGTCACCTGGTACGGGGGGCTCTTCCTCCCGCACCCGCCCCAGGCGCTCTCCGTCGTCATGGCCCTGGTGGTGCAGCTCCTGATAGCGCTCGACTTCGCCTCGAGCGTCATCTACAACGAGCACGGGAACTGGGTCGGCCCGTCGGTCTTCAAGGCCCTGACCTTCTCCTGGGTGACGGCGACGGTCTTCCCGCTCCTGGCCGGGCCGCTGGGGCTGTAGGGACGCGGGGGCTGGCGGCGCTGTCACCATTTGTCGACCCCGGTCCGCCGAAGTCCCGTCCCGGCCCTGGGCGGTCCATGATAAGCTTCGGTGGACGGGAGGGACGTGACTTTGCATCCGATCCTGTTCAGGATAGGTCCAGTCAACATCTACTCGTTCGGCCTGATGCTCTCTCTCGGCTTCGCGCTGGCCGTTCTCGTCTCTTTTTTGAACGCGAAGCGGCACGGTGTCGACCGGTGGGTCGTGGTGGACATGGCCCTGTGGCTCTTCCTCGCCGGACTGTTGGGTTCCCGTCTCGTTTATGTCGTCATGAACTGGGATGACTACGCCGGAGGACCGCTCTGGAGGGTCTTCGCGACGTGGGAGGGCGGTGTGTCGTTCTTCGGGGCCATAGCCGGCGGCTTTCTGGCCGTGGCCGTCTTCGCGCGGCGGCACAGGCTCAGCCTGGCCCGGATCGCGGACACCGTCGCCCCCGGGCTGGCCCTGGCCGCCGCGGTCGGCCGCATCGGCTGCGCCCTGAACGGGTGCTGTTACGGCCTACCCACCGCGGGTTTCTGGGGGGTCTTCACTCGTTTCGCCCCCGGCCTCCGCCACCCGACCCAGCTCTACGAGTCAGCCGCCTACTTCGTCACCTTCGGCTTCCTCCTCTGGTGG
The DNA here is from genome assembly GCA_913063835.1 of uncultured Eubacteriales bacterium. Classification (GTDB taxonomy): domain Bacteria; phylum Bacillota; class Sulfobacillia; order UBA995; family UBA9673; genus UBA9673. The sequence goes on along the minus strand of CAJXZV010000041.1, from coordinate 568 downwards.
CAGGGCCGCCGCGAGCGGGCCCCCGGGCAGGTCTTCACGATGTTCGTTCTCTGCTATCTGGCCGGGCGCTTCCTGGTCGAGTTCTTCCGGGAGGGACAGCGTCTCTACCCCTGGCTCACCGTGACCCAGGCCGCGGCTCTGGTCGTCGCGGCCGCGGCCCTGGCCGGGCTGGCCGCCTCCACTGGCCAGCGGACGGTCATCTTCGTGCCGGAGGCCGCGCCGCCGGCCAAGATCGCTCAGCTGATGGCGTATGGAGCCCATGTGTTGCTGGTCCGCGGGAACTACGATGCGGCGTATGAGCTGTGCCTGGAGGCCGCCCGAGCCTTCGGCTGGTATTGCCGCAACACGGCCTACAATCCCTACACGGCGGAGGGCAAGAAGACGGTGGCCTTCGAGGTTGTCGAGCAGCTTGGCTGGCGTGCCCCTGATTGGATCGTGGTGCCCGTGGGGGATGGGAATATCATCACCGGGGTGCATCGGGGCCTCCGGGACCTGATGGCTCTGGGCTGGCTCGATCGGATGCCTAGACTGCTGGCGGTGCAGGCGGAGGGCTCGGCGGCCGTGTATC
>CAJXZV010000040.1 GCA_913063835.1 uncultured Eubacteriales bacterium | reverse complement strand
CGGGAGACCTCCAGGAGCTCGAAGTCGCCCTCGGGAGGAAGGAAGCCGAGGTTGGAGATGTAGCTGTACGAAGGGCGGTCCACGTGAGCCGGGTAGCAGACCAGACCCCGCCCCAGAGCCTCCCGGCGGACCTCGTCCACCGACAGGTCAAGGGAGGTCAGAAGGAGTCTCGGGCAGACCCCGACGACGGCTCCCGTCCGGTCGAAGATGAGCTGCTCACCCAGGACCTCCGGTCGGTTGGGCCGCGGCGGCAGGTGGGCGTAGACGTAGTCCTGCCACGAGTCGAGGGCCTCGAGGCTCCCGCACAGGATGACGAGGTGGACTTCCTCCCGGGTCTGGACCTCCATCCCGGGCCACACGGTCACCCCGGTCCCTTCGGCCAGGCCGGCCACGGCCCGCACGTTCTCACCGGTATTGTGGTCCGTGACAGCGATGATGTCTATGCCGTACTCGAGACACAATCCCACGATGTTCGCCGGCGTCATCTCCGTCTCAGCGCATGGCGACAGGGCCGTGTGGACGTGGAGGTCGGCACGGTAGGACCTCATCCCGACTCCGCCCTTCCCCGCCATCAGGTCCTGCTCCTGTCAGTTCAGGAGTCGGTAGAGTCTGCCGCAGACCTCGTAGGCGGTCAGCGGCGTGCGGAGGATGGGCACCTTCTCGCGGTCCGCCCGCTCCAAAGTCGCCGCCTCCGGCTCGACGTCCCCGCAGACCACCACCCCGCTGACCTCGGTCAGAACCGCGACGGCCACGACGTTCTGGTGCCCTTGGATGGTCATCCACAGGTAGTTGCGCTTGGCCCTGGCCATGACGTCGCTCAACAGGTCGCCGCAGTAGCCGCCGGTCACCTCCCGGTCGAGCCCTTCCCGCCCGGCCGCTACCTCCAGGCCGAGGGCCTCGACGACATCTCTCAGCTTCACCTTGGAATCACGCTCCTCCCGCCCCCTCGGCAGCGATGTCGGCCGAGCTTCCGCCCGGCTCGTCGTTCTGGCTGGGTTGTTCCATAGAAGGCGGGACCTTCTCCGCCAGTTCCTTCATCTCCGCCGCCAGGTCTCTCACCCGCTCACGGAGCTTGAAGACGCAGTCGGTCTCATAGGCCAGGCCCCGCACGATGTCTTCGGCCAGGGCCCGGCACGTGGGTGACCCGCACGAACCGCAGTCCAGGTTCGGGAGCTCCGCCAGAGTCTTCTCCATCTGCTGGACCTTCATCATCGCCTTCGCCACGTCGTCGTCGAGCTGCATCACCGGGCGCGGCTCGATGACCTTCTCCAGGAACATGAAGTCCGACTCATAAAAGCTCCTGAACTCCTCCTCCGTGAAGGGGAAGGGTTTGTCGGCGACCATGTCGGCCATGGCCTTGATGTTGGCCCTCGCCACATAGGGGTTCTCCGGGACGAGGGGGCCGCCGATGCACCCGCCGACACAGGCTTGGGCCTCAAGGTAGTCCACATCGGACAGCCGTCCCTTCTCCACCTCGGTGAGGACCGTGATGACGTTGTGGATGCCGTCCACCGCGAGGCGCTCGCCCGTCCCCACCTCGGCGTTCTCCCCTCCCGACCGGCCCCAGCGGATGCCCGACGCCGCCGATATCTGCAGACCCCTCTCCGGCGGCCGGTCCTTCAGGTGCCTCACGGCCAGACCGTACATCTCCGACATGGACAAGACCCCGTCGACGGAGGACCTGTGCCGGCCTACAGGCTGTTTCACCGCCGTGACCTTGGCCGCGCACGGGGAGATGAAGAAGGCGCCGATCTTGGAGAGAGGAAGCCCCGTCTTTGCGGCCGCCCTGCGCTTGGCCAGGACCGCCGCGGCCTCCATCGGGGACTCCACGGGAATGATGTGGTCCAGAAGCGAGGGGAACCTCACCTGGATGAGCCGGACCACGGCCGGACAGGCGGACGAGATGAGCGGCCGCGCGTACTCCCTCTCCTTGATGTAGGTGCGGACGACGTAGGAAACGACGCTGGCCGCCGCAGCGACCTCGAAGACGTCGTCAAACCCGACGGCGAGGAGGGCCCCCAGGACCGCCTCAGGCGTCGTCGTGCGGCGGAACTGACCGAAATAGGACGGCGCCGGGAGGGCGATGGTGTACTCGAAATCGCCGAGGCGCTCGAGGGTGTCGGTGAGGGCGCTCTTGGCGTGGTTGGGGCAGGCCCGGATGCACTCCCCGCAGTCGATACAGCGCTCTTCGAAGATGCGGGCCTTGCCGTCCCGGACACGAATGGCCTCGGTGGGGCACCGTTTGATGCAGTTGGTGCACCCCTTGCACTTCTCCCTGTCCAGCGTCACGGAGTGGAAGTACCGAGCCATCCGCCGGCCCCTCTCGAAGCCGTAGCTAAGGAATCACTGATTTGACCCTTTCACGCCTGACTCTCCGCGCCGCCCTCCGGCACGTCGATGACGGCCACGAGGCGGGTCCCCTTGCCGACCTCGGTCTCTATCTCCAGGCTGTCGGCGTGTTCCTTTATGTTGGGAAGGCCCATCCCGGCTCCGAAGCCCATGAGCTTGATTTCCTCCGGTGCCGTCGAGTAGCCTTCCTGCATCGCCAGCTCGATGTCAGGTATGCCCGGTCCCTCGTCCTCGGCCACGATGGTGAGCCTGCTCGGGCTTATCTCCGCCTTCAGGACGCCCCGCGTGGCGTGGATGACGATGTTCATCTCGGCCTCGTAGAGGACCACAGCCGCCCGCCGGATGACGCTCCAGTCCAGGCCGACCTGTTCAAGGGTCCGTTTGATCCGGTGCGAGGCTTCTCCGGAGGCTTTGAAGTCCCGGCCCTGGATGTCGAAGGAGAGCGTGAGGACCGGCTTGACGTCACTGGTTCTGTCATCCGTCGTGTCGGCCATGTCAGCTCCCCGGCGGACGGATTTCGCCAGAACGACCAAAGGCCAAGAGGGGTTGTGGAGCGACAAGTTACGCGTTTCACAAATCCCGCGGTCAATTATAGCACGAGGACATGAAACCCAAGGAATTGTCGGAATTCCGAAACGGCCCGACCCTGAAATCAGCCTTGTTCCTCGAGAGGTCGCATCAACGGGAAGAGGATGACGTCGCGGATGGACGGCTTGTCGGCCAGAATCATCACCAGCCGGTCCACCCCGATGCCGAGGCCGCCGGTCGGGGGAAGACCGTGCTCGAGGGCCACGAGGTAGTCCTCATCCATGACATGGGCTTCCTCGTGGCCCCTGGTCCTCTCCTCGGCCTGGGCCAGGAAACGCTCCCTCTGGTCGTCGGGGTCGTTGAGCTCCGAGAAGGCGTTGGCGATCTCCCGGCCGCAGATGAAGGCCTCGAAGCGTTCGACCAGACGAGGTGAGCCGGGCTTCCTCTTGGCCAGCGGTGAGACCTCCACCGGGTAATCGATGAGGAACACGGGACCTGTCAGGTGCGGCTCGACGAATTCACCCACGAGCTCGTCGAGGACCATCCCCCACGTGGCGTTCTCCGGGACGTCGAGTCCTCTGTCGCGGGCCAGACGCCGCGCCGTCTCGTCGTCACGGAGGTCCTCGAGGGAGATGCCGGAGTACCGCTCGAGGGCCTCGACCATCTGGACCCTCGGCCACGGAGGGGTCACGTCCACGGTCGTCCCCTGGAACGTGACCTGCTGCGTCCCGAGGACGACCCGGGCCACATGGCTCACCAACCTCTCGGTGAGGTCCATCATGTCCGTGTAGTCAGCGAAGGCCTGGTAGACTTCTAGCAGGGTGTACTCGGGATTGTGCTTCGTGGAGATGCCCTCGTTGCGGAAGACGCGTCCCAGCTCGTAGACCTTCTCGTACCCGCCGACGACGAGCCTTTTCAAGTAGAGTTCCGTGGCGATGCGCAGATAGACAGGCATGTCAAGGGCGTTGTGGTAGGACACGAAGGGGCGGGCGATGGCCCCCCCGGCCAAAGGGCTGAAGACCGGTGTCTCGACCTCCACGAACCCCTCCGCGTCGAGGAACTCGCGGATGGCCCGCACGGCGGCGCTCCGGAGGTCGAAGACGCGCCTTGTCTCGGGGTTGGCGATAAGGTCGAGGTAGCGCTGGCGGTAGCGCGTGTCGACGTCCCGGAGACCGTGGAACTTCTCGGGTAGCGGGCGGAGGGCCTTGGAGAGGAGTTCCAGAGACCGGACCTCCACGGTGTCCTCTCCCGTCCTGGTCCGGAAGACCTTTCCCCGCACCCCGACGATGTCTCCGAGATCGATGAGCCGGAAGACCTCGTAGTCCCGTTCTCCAAGGTTGTCCCGCCTGACGTAGGCCTGAACACGCCCGCTCTGGTCGGCAAGGTCGAAAAAGGCCGACCGGCCGTGGTGGCGCAGGGCCATGACCCGGCCGGCGACAGAGACCTCTCGTCCCGTCAGGTCGTCGAACCTCTCGTGTATGTCGCGGCAGGTGTGCGTGCGGACGTACCGTCGCCCGTAGGGCTCGACACCCAGCCGGCGGAGCTTGTCCAGCTTCTCGCGCCGGGCCTTCAGGAAGTCTCGTTCAGCCAAACGGAAGGACTCCTCTGCGGGAAAGCCGCGTGAGGCGGGCCTTGGGCCCTAGCGACTCACCTCGAGAATCTTGTACCTCAGCGTTCCGTCGGGAACCTGGACCTCGACGACCTGACCGGCCCTCTGTCCCAGGACGGCCCGCCCCACCGGGGACTCGTCCGAGATCTTGTTCTGGTCAGGGTCGGATTCGGTCGAGCTGACGATGGTGTACTCGAACGTCTCCTGGCTCTCAAGGTCCTGGAGCTTCACGCGGGACCACAGGCCCACGACCTCCGGGTCGACGTTGATATCATCGATGAGCTTAGCGTTCCGAAGGAGCTTCTCGAGCTGGAGTATCTCGCCCTCGATGAAACTCTGTTCCTTCTTGGCGTCTTCGTACTCCGAGTTCTCGTTTATGTCGCCGAACTGTCTCGCCTTCCGGATACGCTCGGCCACTTCGTGCCGCTTGACGCGCCTGAGGTAGTCGAGCTTCTCCTCTAGTCTCCGGAGGCCTTCGGCGGAGAGGATAACTTCCTTCTCTGGCATCCTCGGTCTCTCCTTCGTTCGGGGGTTCGCCGGGACGGAACTCGGACCGAAAGCCTCAGAAAGACATCTGGAGGCTGTCTCGGGCCATCGAACACTCTTTATAGTGATAACGCACGGCGAGGAGCTGGTCCTGCGCCGTCCGCGACAACAATATATGCATTTGACCCACTGCTATTCTGTGGGACAAGGGGCGCCCGGCCCCGTCGGCGGGGAGCCTCGCCCGGAAGAGGAGGGTGGGTCTGTCTGGCGACGGTGATCAGGCTTCGGCGGGCTCCCAAGGTCAAACCGATTATAGAAGCCGCCCTGCGCGCGTGTCAAGGAGCCCCAGGCCCGCCCGGCGTTGCCTCCCACACCTCGACCGCCTCGAGGTGGAAGCCGAAGCCGGCGGCCGCCCGCACGGCCCGACCCAGACGTTCGTCCGTGAGAGGACGTCCGGAGAGGACCCGCCGACCCGACCCGGCCAGGGCCGTCACCACCGCCTGGACCAGGGGGGCCGTCAGGAGTCCCGGCGGGACCCCGGGCTCCGGCGGCCCCGACCACCCGGGAGGGACGCGGAAGAGGGCCCGACCTACCCGGAGAAGCCGCCGCACCCCCGGGTGAAGGCCCTGTCCCTGCACCTCACCGCACGGACCGGCCAGGCGCAGGACCTCGCCTCTTCCGGCCTGCCGCCACCGGGCCCGCGACGAGAGGTCGACGACCACGGCGGCCCGGGCAGGCCGACGCCTGTCCGCCGCCCGGGCCGGGTCCCGCGCAAGGGGTGCGGCGTCCGGGTCACCGCCTATCAGGACGAGCTCGGCCCTCTCCAGGGCTTGGCCCAGCGAGGCGGGAACCTCGACGACCGCGCCGGTGGCGGACCGGATCCTTTCGGCCAGGACGCGCCGCCGGCGAGGCCCCAGACCCCAGACCGAGACCCGCCTCGCCCGCGCGGAAAGGAAGGCCGCCGCCGCCTCCCCGAGAGCCGGGCGGCGGGGGTCGATGAGGACCGTCGAGCGGCATCGCTCGGGGTCGGTGCCGAGCCACCTCAGGAGAACCAGGGAAGCCTCAAGGAGCGCCGCGGTCTCCAGGACGACCCCGGAAGAGACCCGGAGGCCGGTCCGGTCCTCGAGCGCACGGGCGAGCCTCTCGTCCCCGGTGAAGGCTCCTCCGAGAGTCAGAGCCCGCAGGCCGGTGTGCCCGGCCCGCCGCAGGGCGGCCGCACAGGCTCTGAGGGCGAGAGGCCGGCCCCGCTCCGGGACGGTCCCGGTCTGCGGCAGGACGGCGACGAGCACGAGGCCGCTGACGGCGCGCGGGACCGTGACTCTGGATCGGGGCGGCGGCCGGCCGGGCCCGGCTCCGGGCGGCGGCCCGCCCGGGAGGAGGATTTGGCTCTCGGGGGTGAACTCCACCGTCCACCGCGGCGGGCTCAGGCGGGCGAGGAGGCCGTCGACAAGGGAGCGGAGCCCTCCGGCGCCGTAGCCGGCAGGCCTCGAGGTGAGAAAGACGAAGTCGGGGAGGGCGGGGTGGCCACGCGCCGGTACCCGGCGCGGGCCCGGGACCGTCCGGACGACCCCTGTCGGTCCCGGCCGGCCTCTCCGAGACATCCTCGCCACCCGCCCTCAGTCACCCGTCCTCAGCTCGAGCCAGGACTATGCTCCAGGCCGGGGCGGCTATGACGGACGACCGCGCAGGCGGTCGACCAGGTCCGCCAGGGCATCCGGGTCGAAGTATCCGTCGGTCCCCTCGACCTGGGGGAGGTGGTACACCACCGCCTGTTTCTCGGCGAGGGCGGCCATGATCCGGGCGGGGCGGTTGTGACCGAGGATGATGACGACGGCGTGGGCCTGGACCCGCTCCATCAGCGAGACCACCTCGCTGAAAAGCTCAAGGCCGCTCTTGCCCTCGAGGAAGGTCCAGCGTTCGTCGTCGTCCAGAAGGAAGGTGAAGTCGACCCCCTTGTCACGGGCGACCTCGAGGAGCTCTTCCTTGTTGGCCACGGGGAAGCCGACGAGGGCTATGCTCGCCCCCTTCCTGACCTCTCCGAGACCTTCCAGCCGTGAGACGAAGCTCCGGTCAGTCCCCAGGCGATGGGCGACTTCCTGTTGGGAAAGACCGGCCTGACGGAGCTCCAGAATCTCGTCCACGACCTTCACGATGCGGTCGCGGCTGACGAGTTTGTCTCCTATCCTCTTGAGGTCGGGCACTCGGGACCATCTCCTTCTCCGGCGGGGGCGAGGTCTTCCGCCGCGGGAGCATCACCGCGTCGTCCCTCCAGGGTGTCGAGATAGAAGGTCAACGTCCAGCGCATCTCCTCGACGGTCCGGGCCTTCATCAGCCGCGCCCTCGCCGCGGCCGCTCCGGGGAGACCCTTGATGTACCAGGAGCCGTGTCCTCTCATCTCGAGGACGGCTCGCCGCTCCCCCTTGTCCGCGGCCAGCATCTCGAGATGCCGCAGGGCCGCGGAGATACGCTCCCGTGCGGAGGGGGGCGGGCCGGGGTCGCCCCGGCGGGCCAACCTCAGGGCCCGGGAGAAGATCCACGGGTTGCCCCGGCAGCCCCGGGCGACCATCACCGCCGCACACCCGGTCTCGTCCAGCATCCGGAGCGCGTCCTCCGGCTCCAGGACGTCGCCGTTGCCGACGATCGGGACCGGGACGGCCTGGACTATCTCGGCCAAGGCCGTCCAGCGGGCCGGTACGGCGTAGGAGTCCGTCCGCAGGCGCGCGTGGAAGGTGATGAAGGCCGCCCCCGCGTCGGCCGCGACGCGGGCCAGCTCGGTCCCCCGGGGACGGTCCCAGCCCAATCTCATCTTGCAGGTCACCGGAACAGGTACCGCCCGCCTCACCCGCTCGATGATGCGGCCGCACAGGGTGGGCTCCTTCAGGAGGGCCGCCCCTTCACCGTTGGAGACGACCTTCGGCACGGGACATCCCATGTTGATGTCCACGAGGTCCACACCGAAGCATTCGACCGCCTTGAGGGCGGCGTCGGCCAGGGTCTGGGGGTCGCGGCCCAGGAGCTGGACCGGGAAGGGCTTCTCGCCCGGGTAGGGCGCCGCCAGGTCGCGGGTCTTCCGGTTTCCCATGAGCAGGGCCTTGTCGCTCACCATCTCCGGGAAGACCAGGGCCGCCCCCGCTTCCCGGACCAGGCGGCGGAACGGACGGTCGCTCACCCCCGCCATCGGGGCCGAGACGAGGCGGTTCTCAAGGGTGAGGCCGGCGAGGACGATGGGCGAGGCCAGAACGTGACGGTCCAACCCGGCTACCTCCCGGCGCCCTCTAGTGGACGGGAGGTCCGTCGGCGTCCTCCGGCACGGCGGCGGCGGTGAGGACCTTCTCGAGGGCGTAGATGGGCGCCCCGGTCCGGACGGCGAGAGCGATGGCGTCGCTCGGGCGGGAGTCTATCTCGACCTCGTTCCCCTCCACGTCGAGGGCTATCTGCGCGTAGAACGTGCCTGTGCCGTCTTCCGTCTCTCTGAGGTCGTCGATCAGGACATGGACCACCTTGGCCTTGAAGGTCTCCAGCACGTTCTTGAGGAGGTCGTGGGTCATCGGCCGGGGGGTCTCGACACCCTGGATGGCCAAGGCGATGGCGTTGGCCTCGAAGGGCCCTACGCTTATGGGAAGGTAGCGCCGGCCCTCGTCGTCCTTGAGGAGGATTACGGCCTGGCCGTGCTCCGGGTCGAGCCCGATCTTGTCCACGCGAAGAGGAACCAGGGTTGGAGACCTCCTCCCAGGCCGGAGGGTGGTTAGAGCATAACACAGCCCATCCCGGCATTTCAATGGAAGGCCCGGTCCTGAAGGACTGCCTCCGGTCCGCTAGAAGAAGTTATGCTGAGCGGGCCAAAACCCTTACAGGAGGATTGCTCAGGCATGGCGCTTCCCGACACGATGAAGGCCGTCGTCAAGGCCGCCGCAGCGCCCGGAGCGGAGCTCCGGCAGGTCGAGGTGCCCCGCCCGGGTCCCGGGGAGGTCCTCGTGAAGGTGAAGGTCGCATCTGTCTGCGGGACCGATGTCCACATCTACAAGTGGGACAAGTGGGCCGCAGAGCGGATAAGACCGCCTCTGGTCTTCGGACACGAGTTCGCGGGCCACGTGGTCGAGGTCGGACCCGGGGTCGACGACGTGCGTGTGGGTGACTACGTCTCCGCAGAATCGCACGTCGTCTGCCATCGCTGCTACCAGTGCCGCATCGGTCAGTTCCACCATTGCCAGGACTGCTCCATCCTCGGCGTCGACCGTCCGGGCTGCTTCGCCGAGTACGTCGCCATCCCGGCCGCGAACCTCTGGCCCAACCCCTCCGACCTCCCGCCGGAGACAGCCTCCATCCAGGAGCCCTTCGGGAACGCCGTGGACACGGTGTTCGCAGGGGACGTCCCCGGATGCTCTTTCCTCGTCGAGGGCTGTGGTCCCATCGGCCTCATGGCCGTGGCTCTGCTCCGTGCGTCGGGGGCGGCTCTGGTCATCGCCTCCGACCTCTCGGACTACCGTCTGGAGCTGGCGGGAAGACTCGGGGCCGACCATCTGGTCAACGTGGCCCGCGTCGACGTCGTGAGCGAGACCCTCAGGCTCACCGACGGCCGGGGGGTCGACGCGGTCCTCGAGATGTCAGGGGCCCCTGCGGCCATCCGCGCGGCCCTGAAGACCACGAGACACGGCGGGCGCGTCACTCTTCTCGGACTGCCGGCCGGCGCTGTCGAGCTCGACATCAGCGAGGACCTCGTTTTCAAGGGCCTGACCGTCCAGGGCGTGACGGGGCGCCACATCTTCGAGACGTGGTACCGGACGCGGACCTTCCTGTCCTCGGGCCGGGTCGACGTCCGCCCCCTCATCACCCACACGTTCCCGCTCGAGTCCTACCGCGAGGCCTTCGAGCTGGCCGCCTCGGGAAAGTGCGGCAAGATCGTCCTCACCCTGTAGCCCGGTCGGGACCGCCACGCGCCTACCAGGCCGTATAGCCGCCGTCCACGAAGGTGGAGACCCGGCTCCCTCACTCCCCCTTAGGAGTGCGGAGGCGGGACTGCTCTATATCCGCCCGTGCCCCCTAGGCTGGTGAAGAGGGTGAGGGCCGGACAGGAGCCTCCAGGGCTTGCCGGCGGCCGACCCGGACCGCATAGAACAGGCCGAAGAGGCAGACCGCCGTCCCGAGCAAGAAGGTCGCCGACGGGCCGGCGAACTTCCAGATGAGGCCGCCGACGAAGGGAACGATGACCCCGGTGATGTGCCCCACCGTGCTGCCCCCGGCGAGGGCGGCCGCGACCCCCTCCCCCCGGGTGACGCGGTAGGCGTGAAGCACGATGACCAGCTCGAACGTCAGGACGCTGTCAAGGAAGAAGAGAAGGTAGATGACGCGGAGGTCCCGGACGAAGGCGTAGCCGGCGAAGACCGCGGCCACGAGACCGAAGCACCAGGCCAGGACCCGCGTCTCCCCGAAGCGGTCCGCCAGCCGGCCCAGGAGCGGGCGGGTGGCGACGAGGGCGACCCCCGACACGGTGAGAAGGGTGGCCACCGTCGCCGTGGGCACCCCGTGGACCTCGACGAGGTTGTAGAGGGCGAAGACGAGGAAGAAGTGACGCCTGGCCCCCTGGACGAGGGTCATCACGTAGTACGAGAAGTACTCCCGCCTGAGGCCGAGACCCTGGCTCCTCACCATGAGCCGGTCGGGCCCGGGCGTGAGGAAGAAGGCCAGAGCGCCGCCCAGGGCGGCCGCCGCTCCGAGGAAGAACAGCCCGCGGAAGCCCAGGCGGGACACCACGAGAGCCGTCATGGCCATGGCCCCGAGGGCCGCAGCCGACCCGACGCTTTCTATCCGTCCGAGCCACTGCCCCTTCTTCCCTTCCCCGGCGTGGTGGAGCACGAGGCTGTTCTGGGGCGGGAAGAGCATGTGGAACCCTGTCGAGAACAAGAGCGTTATGGCCACGAGGTGACCGAAGCCCCCGGCGAAGGGGTAAAGCAGGAGCCCGGCGGCCAGGAGAAGGCAGGCCGCCCCGGTGACCAGGGAAGGGGCCAGCCCCGCCACAAGGGCGACCAGGAACACGACCAGGAGCCCGGGGACCTCTCTTATGCTTTCGATGAGGCCGAGCTGGTCGGGGCGGATTCCGTGGACCTCGACGAGGAAGTTGTTGTAGATGGCGCGGTATACACCGAAGCCGAACCGCCAGGCGAGGGCCCCCAGGGAAAGAAGGACCAGCGGCGACAGCCGAGGTGCGGGTCTCGTCGCGGCCGCCGCGGGCGGCGGGGCGACGGACCCCGGATCACAGGGGTTTCGGGTCATGGTCACTGATATTTCGTGACCCGAAGACAATCCTCCTTCACCCGCGGCGCCCCGGGGCACCGGTCCCCGGGGCGCCGCAGGCGACCCTGCCTGCACGCGACCCTGCCCCACGCGGCCTACTCGCGGTTCTTGAGGTAGATCAGGCGGAGGCCCTCGAGCGTCAGGAGAGGATCCACGACGTCTATGGTCGACGTCTCCTCAGCGATGAGCTCGGCGTATCCGCCGGTGGCCACGACCTTGGGGTTCCCGTCCATCTCCTTCTTCATCCGGCGGACAAGCTCGTCGACCTGTCCGGCCACGCCGAAGATGATGCCTGACTGCATGCTGGCCACCGTCGTCTTGCCGATGACACTCTTCGGCCTGACCAGCTCGATGCGTGAGAGCTTCGCCGCGTGCTCGAAGAGGGCCTCGGTCGAGATGCCGATGCCGGGTGCGATGGCCCCGCCGAGGTAGGCCCCGTCGGCGCTGATGGCGTCCAGCGTCGTGGCCGTGCCGAAGTCGACCACGATGAGAGGACCCCCGTAGTGGTTGAAGGCGGCCACGGCGTTCACGATGCGGTCGGCCCCGACCTCCCGGGGGTCCTCGTAGAGGATGTTCATCCCGGTCTTGATGCCCGGTCCGACGACGAGAGGCCGCCGCCGGAAGTATTTCTCGAAGGTCGTCTCCATGACCGGAGTGAGAGGCGGCACGACGGAGGACATGACGATGGCCTTGACGTCCTTCAGAGAGAGGTCGTTGTGTTCGAAGAAGCCCTTGAGAAGGAGCCCGTACTCGTCGGCCGTCCGGTTCGGGTCCGTGCTAAGCCGAAGGTGGAACAGAAGACGGTCCGAGCCGTCGCGATAGACGCCGGCGACGATGTTGGTGTTCCCTACGTCGACAACCAAGAGCATGCCGCAACTAGCCCCTTAAGCACGATGGTAGGCGGCCCGGACGCCCCGGTAGAGCAGGACGACCAGGATGACCGCCACGATCAACTCGGGCAGGCCGTGGGTCAGTCCGACGAAGAAGGCCATGCCCGGCGTGAACGTCTTGAACCTGATGACGATGAGGCTGAGAACCCCGACCGTGTTCGTGAGGGTACCGACGATGGCGGCCATGGCCGGGGGTGCGTTCTCACCGCGGAGAACGCTCCACGCCGCCCAGGCCACGCCCAGGCCCAGCAGGACCGACAGGCCCACCCAGAGAGGGACCTGAGAGGTCAGCGGGTGGAAGAGTTGCCCGAAGAAACCCGGCACATAGCCCTCTGTGCCCCAGTTCCGGTTCAGGAAGGCCCCCGTCTCGTAGACGGTCCGCGCCACCGCCAGGCCGACCACGCCGGTGACCACGAGGCGTGCGTGCGGCCGCTTGACCAGGACGAAGGCGTAGTAGGCGAAGACGCCGATGAGGATGCGCGGGCCGAAGGCGATGAGGGGGTCCTTGAAGAAGGGCAGGGTCGCCTGAAGGAAGCTGAAGAGGCCGAAGACCCCCCCGACGAGGGCGCCCACCACCGGGCCCTCCATGACGCCGGCGAGGATGACCGGGATGTGCATGATGGTCGCGTGTCCGGCGGGGGAGAACGGTAGCGGGATGAGACCCACCGAGGGTAGAGCCCCCATCAAGGCGGTGATGGCGCCCAGGAGCCCGGCGACGACGACCTGCCTCGTCGTGAGGAGGCCGGAGCCCTTCCGGACGCCCGGGGACGTGGGTGGGGTCAAGCCTGAAAAACGTTGAGAAGCCATAGTCAAGGAGACCTCCGTTCCGGCTCACGCTGGATGCCGGACAGTTCATCAACCGCCCCGACCGGTTTCCCATCCCCCCTTCCCGGGGCCCTCGCGGGGCAAACGAGGCCGCCCCTCCGTCGGCCCTCCGGTCCCGATCCCTTAGGCTTCGGGCCGAAGGACCTGTGCGAAGATTCTATTGCCTCTAGAGCGTGGCATCTCCTCCCAAATGAACTACCTGTCTATTCGGTCGCTACGGCGGGGCCGACCGGCTCGCCGCCGGGAAGGCCCGGACAGGTGCCTGAAAGGCACAACGCGGGTCCGCCGCAGAGGCGGACCCGCGCCCTGGCGACCCAAAGGCCTGAAAGGGTCGAGTCCTGTCATCCGTCCTGCCAGTAGCCGAACGACTCCAGTAGTGCCGCGAGGTCGTGGGGGAGCTCGGAACGCCACCGGTAAAGGAGGCGGCGCGCCCGGAACGCCCCGTCACCCGAGAGTTCCTTCCCCAGCACGGCGTGCACGAGAGGGCCCGCGGCCTGGCTCCCGATGCGGGCCAGCCGGTCCTCGGTCATCTCCCTGGCGAGGGGGTCGGGGTGGCCGAGCTGCCTGACGACGAGCGGGAGGAGCCGGTCGTCCGAGGAGGACGCCTTGAGGAGCTCTTCGAGATACTCCCGCGCGATGTCGCCGAACCTGCTGCGGGTCCTGGCCAGGTAGAGGCGACGCGCCTTTTCGTCGCCCTCGGCCGCCCGCGCGAGGAGCCGCCTGGCGTACTCCCTTGTCGAGACCTGGAAGTAGAAGCCGCCGATGACGGCCGCGATTATGCTGAGTGCGGCCAGGGAGAGCCTCCAGGCGGGCGGGGCGATGAGGATGATGGCCAGCCAGGCCACGAGCAGGAAGAAGTACATCCGGTGAGGACGATACAGCACCTGAGACCCCCCTCCCGCACCGACCGGCTCGACGGCCCGCGCCGGCACCTCCGTCGGCGGCCGGCCGCCCGGCCGGTGTCACCCCGTACTACGCTCCGCCGGCGGGGTTTGTTCCCGGCCGGCCGGGGGTCTCAGCAGGGCTCGAGGTCCAGGCCGGCGTCGGCGGAGTCGACGGCCAGCCTGGTCCCGTCCGGGCCCAGCACCTCGAGACGTCCGTCAGGGAGGAGCCCTCCGGAGAGGACCCAGGAGTCCGGGAGAGGGCAGGAGGGGCGGGGCGGGCCGACGGAGGCGCGGGCGGCCCCACCCACCGGCCTTGAAAGCCTGACAGGGCGGGCGAAGTGCGCCGCGTAGGCGGGCCAGGCGCGGACGAAGGGCGCCGTCCCTGCCCCGTGAAGGACAAGGTAGGCCTTCTCGATGTCCAGGAGGAGCGCGGCGAGGACGTCCTCAGGAGAGGACGGCCCGGGAGGACGACGGCCGCCGGCCGCGGCGAACTCCACCTCAAGGCCGGTCACGCGGCCGGCCCGCCCGGGAACCTCCGGGACGGTCCAGTTGACGCCGACTCCGGCGACGGCCGTCGCCAGACGGCTCCCGCTGAACCTTCCCTCGACCAGCACGCCGCAGATCTTCCGCCCCCCGACGAGGACGTCGTTGGGCCACTTCAGCTCTGCACGCAGGCCGAGCCGCCGGAGGCCGGCGGCGACACCGAACCCGACCGCGAGAGGGAGCATGCCTGCCGCCGGATGGACCAGACCCGGATAGAGGACCACCGAGAACCACAGCCCGCCGCCTGCCGGGGAGAGCCAGGTCCTCCCGGCCCTGCCCCGACCGCGGGTCTGGGCCCGGGCGACCACCAGAGCGCCTTCGGGGGCCCCTGAGGCGGCCCACTCCCAGGCGACGTCGTTGGTCGAGCCGACCTCATCGAGAAGGCGCACGGCTCCGCCGAGAAGGCTCCCCTTGAGCCGGCGGGCGAGGGCCTTGGGGTCGATGAAGCCGGTGGCGGGCGGAGAAGGAGTCATGGCTCGAGCGGTCTGAAGCCCAGGGTCTCGAGGAGACTCCGGGCCTCTCGCCGGGCCTCGGCCGCCTCCCCGGGCTTCCCCTCCGCCTCCAGGAGACGGGCGAGGAGTTCCTTGGCCTGGGCTATCTGATATCTCACCGGCCCGGAGACCGGAGGCCCGCTGTATCCCTCGTAGTACTCGAGGACCTCCCGGATGAGGTCCCGGGCGCCCTCGAGGTTCTCGTTCAGAGCTATGTAGGCCTCGGACAGGCCCAGGCGGGCGAGAGCCACACCGTCGGCGTCGCGACCCTCCCAGAGCTTCTCGGCCTGGCCGTAGAAGGCCATGGCGGCCTTGAGATGCTGCTCCCTGAACTCGGCCAGGTCCAGCCTCGCCATGACCAGGCAGAGGTCGCCGACGGTGCAGGCGGCCAGGGCCTGGGTCTCCGGGTCGTCCGCCTTCTTGGCCGACTCGAGGGCCTCGCGGCAGGCCTCGATGCCTTTCTCGATGGCCGGGGCTTCGGCCGCCTCGACCGTGGCGAGGTCGCGGTAGGCGAGGGCCAGGTTGACGAGCGCCTCGGGCACCTGCTTCTCAAGGCCGAGGGTCTTCAGGAGGGCGATTTCCTCCTCGTAGAGGGCGACGGCCCTCCGGATGGCCTCCTTGGTGCCTGTCGAGCGCAGGACGGTCGCCTCGCCGGAGAGAACGCCGACGAGGGCCCGCTGGTTCCCTGTCTCACGGGCCAGGGCGGCCGCTTGGCGGAAGGCCTCCAGGGCGTGCTCCCACAGCTCGCGCCCGTGGGTGAAGGCGGCGCGGTAGTACCCCCATCCCTGAGCCTTGAGGGCCTGGACCCACCGCAAGGTGGCCTCGTCGTCGGGGGGGCCCTCTCCCCTGTCCCTCTCCGGCACCGCGGCACCTCCTCCAAGACTCCCGTCGGGCCATTATTCTCTTGCGGGGGAGGCCAGTCCTTGCGTAACCGAGCGACTCCTCCGGACCCTACTGCCGTTAGAGGGTCTGCAAGCAGCTCGAGCCGACGGGCGCACCGGGCGTGCTGTGAAGCGAGGGAGGGGCATGCCCCTCCCTCGCTCCGTCTCGCGACAGGCCCGGCCGTGCGGCTCGGCCCATCGGTGCCGCCGGGGCCGCGCGCAACCGGGGTGTCGGGCACGGCTGACGCCCGCCCGGACACCCGCCTAGAACAGACCACGCACCTTCCCGGTCTCCGTGTCGACGTCCACCCGACGGAAGGCGGGATTGGACGAGGTCCCGGGCATGAGCTTTATCGTCCCGGCCATCGGGACGACGAAGCCCGCGCCCTTGTAGACCAGGATGTCCCGGACGAAGAGCCTCCAGCCCTTCGGCACGCCCTTCAGGTTGGGGTTGTCCGACAGGGACAGGTGGGTCTTCACCATGCAGACCCCGAGCTTCTGCATCTCGGGGTCGGCCTCCATCCGCTTGGCCTTGGCCAGGGCCTCGGCGGAGTAGTCCACCCCGTCGGCCCCGTAGACCTCCGTGGCGATGAGCTCGATTCTCTTGCGGAGCGGGGTGTCGAGCTCGTAGAGGAAGCGGAAGTCGTTGGGCTCCTCGCAGGCGTCGATGACCGCGTCGGCGAGCTCGAGGGCCCCTTCCCCACCCTTGAGCCAGTGCTCGGAGACGGCGACCCGCGCTCCGGCCGCCTCGGCGGCGCGCTTGACGGCCTTGATCTCGTTCTCGGTGTCGGTGTGGAAGGCGTTTATGCACACGACAGGGTTGACGCCGGCCTTCCGGATGATGTTGATGCAGTGGATGAGGTTCTCGCAACCCTTCTCGACCCACTCGACGTTCTCTTCGGTGTAGGCCGGGTCGAGCGGCTTCCCGGGCACCGGCATCGGAGCGCCGCCGTGGCACTTGAGGGCCCTGATGGTCGCCACGAGGACCGCGGCGTGCGGCTTGAGACCCGACATCCGGCACTTGAGGTTCCAGAACTTCTCGAACCCGATGTCGGCGGCGAAGCCCGATTCGGTGAGGTGGTAGTCGGCCAGCTTGAGCCCGATGCGGTCGGCGACGATGGACGACTGCCCGATGGCGATGTTGGCGAAGGGCCCGGCGTGGACGAAGACCGGCTGGCCCTCGATGGACTGAAGAAGGTTCGGGTTGAGGGCCTCGACCATCCAGGCGGTCATGGCCCCGGCGACCTCGAGGTCCTCGGTCGTCACCGGGTTGCCCTTCTTGTCGTAGGCCACCACGATCCGCCCGATGCGCTCCCTCATGTCCTTGAGGTCCTTGGCCACGGACAGGATGGCCATGACCTCCGAGGAGACGGCGATGGCGAACCCCGACTCCATCAAGAACCCGTCCATCTTGCCGCCGAGACCGATGATGATGTTCCGGAGGGCCTGGGCGCAGAAGTCGATGACCCACTTCATCTCGACCCGGCGGGGGTTGATGTCGAGACGGCGGGTGATGCCCTGCTTGGCCAGGAAGGCGTCGGAGTAGTTGAACTCATGCTGCATCCGAGAGGTCAGGGCGACCATGGCCAGGTTGTGTGCGTTCATGACGGCGTTGATGTCCCCGGTCAACCCGAGCGAGAAGGGGGTGAGGGGGATGCACTGGGAGAGACCGCCGCCGGCGGCCGAACCCTTGACGTTCATCGTCGGGCCGCCCGAGGGCTGGCGGATGGCGGCGATGACGTTCTTGCCCCGCTTTCCCATACCCTGGAGCAGACCCATCGTCGTGGTCGACTTGCCTTCCCCGAGGGGGGTGGGGGTGATGGCCGTGACGTCGATGTACTTCCCGTCCGGCCGGTCGGCGAGACGCTCAAGGACCTTCTTGAAGTCGACCTTGGCGACGTAGTGGCCGTGCGGCAAAAGCTCGTCCTTCTCCAGCCCCATCTCGTCGGCGAGCTGCCAGACGGTCTTCATCCGGCTCTCGGCTTCTTCGGCGATCTCCCAGTCAGCGTGTTTCCTCGGGTCCAGAACCACTGCCTATCGACCTCCTTTGAGTCCTCTGAATGCCTTCGAAGCCCTACGAAGCATCTCTCACCAGGCGCCCGTCGGCCACCACCACCTTGCCGCCCTTGACCACCGTCCTCACGAGGTTCACCCCAAGGCGGTAGGGGACCTCTCTGTAGTCCCGGCACCCGAACACGACGAGGTCGGCCGGAGACCCCGGTCCTATGACACCGGTCCCGTCCCGGCGCCCGAGAGCCCTGGCCGCCGCCGCCGTCACGGCACGGAAGGTCTCGGCCGCGCTCAGCCGCATGGCCCGACAGGCCAGCCCCATGACCAGAGGAAGGGACTCGACCGGCGAGGTCCCGGGGTTCAGGTCCGTGGCCAGCGCGACGTCGAGGCCCATGTCCAGCATCTTCCGGGCCGGGGCGTACTCCGTCGAACCGAGGGTGAAGGTCGTGGCCGGCAGGAGCACGGCGACGACCCCGGCCTCGGCCATCATCCTGAGGCCCTCGTCGGAGGCCCGCACGAGGTGGTCGGCCGAGACGGCCCCCACTTCTGCGGCCAGCTCGGCCCCTCCCGTCGGCTCGATCTCGTCAGCGTGGAGCTTGACCCCGAGACCGAGCCGGCGGGCCTCACCCAGGAGCAGGCGGGCCTCCCGGACGCCGAACACGCCCCGCTCGCAGAACACGTCACAGAACTCCGCCAGGCTTTCCCGCCTGACCTCGGAGAGCAGGGGCAGGCAGACCTCCTCGAGGTAGGCCCCGGCCCCGCCGGCGCGGCGGCTGTACTCGGGCGGGACGGCGTGGGCCCCGAGGAACGTCCGGACGACCGTGACGGGGTGGTCCAGGGAGGCCATCACCCGGAGCGCCTTGAGTTCGTCGTCCCAGGTCAGGCCGTAGCCGCTCTTGGCCTCGACCGTCGTCGTGCCGTGGAGGAGCATGCGGTCGAGGGCCGCCCGGGCCCAGGTGCGGAGCTCCTCGGGCGAAGCCGCCCGGAAGCGCCGGACCGTCTCGAGGATGCCTCCCCCCTCGGCGAGGATGTCGAGG
>CAJXZV010000039.1 GCA_913063835.1 uncultured Eubacteriales bacterium | reverse complement strand
GGACCGGCGGGTCGTCGAGGCGGCGCGGGAGGCCGCCCTGGAGACCGGGGCCGCCATCGAGGTCGTGACGGACCCGCTCGAGGCCGTCCAGGGGGCCGACGTCATCTACGCCGACGTCTGGACCAGCATGGGCCAGGAAGCGGAGCGCGAAGAGAGGGTCAAGGCGCTGACCCCCTACCAGGTCAACCCGGCCCTCATGGCCGCCACCGGCAAGCGCGGCACCGTCTTCATGCACTGCCTGCCGGCCCACCGCGGTGAAGAGGTGACCGACGAGGTCATCGACGGGCCGGCCTCGATAGTCTTCGACCAGGCGGAGAACCGCCTCCACACCCAGAAGGCCATCCTGGCCCTTGTCATGTGAGCCGGCGGGCCGGCCGCGCCGGACCAGGGGCGGTCGGCCGGCCGGTCCTCCAAGCGGGTCCCCGTTCCCGGACGCGGGGGCCCTGCCGCAGAGAATCCGGGGAGAGCCAGAAGGGGGAGAAGAGACTTGGCTAAGAGGACGCGCGTCCTCATCATGGGCGCGGCCGGCCGTGACTTCCACAACTTCAACGTCTTTTTCCGCACCAACCCCGCCTTCGAGGTGGTGGCCTTCACCGCCACGCAGATACCGAACATCGAGGGGCGGGTCTACCCCGCCGAGCTCGCCGGTGAGCTCTATCCCGAAGGGATCCCCATCCACGCCGAGGAAGAGCTGCCCCGGCTCATCAAGGACCTGGGGGTCGACCAGGTCGTCTTCGCCTACAGCGACGTGTCCCACGAGTACGTCATGCACAAGGCCTCCACGGTCCTGGCCGCCGGAGCCGACTTCGTCCTCCAGGGCCCGCAGGCGACGATGCTCGAGTCGAAGAAGCCGGTCGTGGCCGTCTGCGCCGTCCGGACCGGGTCCGGGAAGAGCCAGACGACCCGGCGCGTGAGCGAGATCCTCAAGGACGCCGGCAAGAAGGTCGCCGTCGTCAGGCACCCCATGCCGTACGGGGACCTGGTCAGGCAGGCCGTCCAGCGTTTCGCCGTCTACGACGACCTGGACCGGCACGAGTGCACCATCGAGGAGCGCGAGGAGTACGAGCCACACCTCGACCGGGGGAGCGTCGTCTACGCCGGTGTCGACTACGAGGCCATCCTCCGCCGGGCCGAGGAGGAGGCCGACGTGATCCTCTGGGACGGCGGGAACAACGACGTGGCCTTCTACCGTCCTGACATCTACATAACCGTCGCCGACCCCCACCGCCCCGGCCACGAGACGGCCTATCATCCCGGGGAGACGAACCTGCGTCTGGCCGACGTCGTCGTCATCAACAAGGTCGACACGGCCCGCCCCGAGGATGTCGCCGCCGTCCGGCAGAGCATCGCCGCCGCGAACCCGGAGGCGGTCGTCATCGAGGCCGCCTCACCGGTGACCCTCTCCGGAGACGGTGAGAGCCTGAGGGGCCGGAAGGTCCTCGTCGTGGAGGACGGCCCGACCCTCACCCACGGGGAGATGCCCTACGGCGCCGGGACCATCGCCGCCCGCCGCCACGGGGCCGAGCTCGTCGACCCGCGCCCCTACGCCGTCGGGTCCATCGCGGAGACCTTCCGGAAGTACCCGCACATCGGCCCGCTCCTGCCCGCCATGGGCTACGGGTCCTCGCAGGTGGGTGAACTCGCGGAGACCATCGCCAAGACCCCGGCCGACGTGGTCGTCATCGGGACGCCCATCGACCTCCGCCGCGTGATCGAGCTCTCCAAGCCGGCCGTCCGGGTCCGCTACGAGCTCGAGGAGACCGGGAGCCCGACCCTGGCCGACGTCCTGGCGCCGCTCCTGGAGTGAGGGGCAAGGACCCCGCGGGTCCGGGAGAGCGTCCGAGAGGGAAGCCTGCCGGAAAGGAGGGGGAGGCCGTGGTGTCGTCTTCCGGCGCCAGGCTCATCGCCTACTGCGGGAACGACTGCGGGGAGTGTCGTGTGAGGTCGGCCACCCTGCGAGGAGACAGGGCCGCTCTCGAGGCCGTGGCCAAGGCCTGGTCGAAGGCTGTCGGACGCCCGCTCGACCCGGAGGAGGCCCGGTGCTGGGGCTGTCGGGTGGACGGCGTTCTCCTGTCCCACTGCGAGATCTGGAGGTGCGCCGGGGAGAAGGGGCTCGAGTCGTGTGCCTTCTGTCCCGACGGTCCCTGTGCGGACCTGCGGGGCGTCCTGGAGCGCCATCCTGAGAGGGAGGAAAGGCTCGGTCGACTGCGCCGTGAGGCGGACGGCGGCCGTCCGGCGGCCCCCGGGTCGGTATAGGTCTTCGAGGGCCCAGCCAATACTAGCCCCCGGAGGCGGGGCGGATTGGCTAGGCAAAGGCCGACACGGATCGTCATCATGGGGGCCGCCGGGCGGGACTTCCACAACTTCAACGTCTTCTTCCGGGGCAACCCCGACTTCGAGGTCGTCGCCTTCACGGCGACGCAGATCCCGGACATCGCCGGACGGGTCTACCCGCCCGAGCTGGCCGGGCCCCAGTACCCGCGGGGCATCCCGATCGTCCCTGAAGAGGAGCTTCCCCGTCTCGCCCGCGAGCGCGGCGTCGAGCGCGCCGTCTTCGCCTACAGTGATGTCTCCCACCTTCACGTGATGCACACGGCCTCCCGCTGCCTGGCGAACGGGCTCGACTTCTGGATCCTCGGGCCGGAGGCGACCATGCTCCGGGCCCCGCGGCCGGTGGTCGCCGTCACCGCCGTCAGGACCGGGGTCGGCAAGAGCCAGACGACCCGGCGCATCGTGAGCCTCCTCCGCGAGCGGGGCGTCGAAGTGGTCGTTGTCAGGCACCCGATGCCCTACGGCGATCTACGAGCCCAGGCCGTCCAGCGTTTCGCCACGTACGAGGACCTCGACCGCCACGACACGACCATCGAGGAGCGGGAGGAATACGAGCCCCACATCAGTCGCGGTGTCGTCGTGTACGCGGGCGTGGACTACTCGGCCATCCTCGAGCGGGCGGCCGAAGAGGCCGACGTCATCGTCTGGGACGGGGGGAACAACGACCTCCCCTTCTACAGGCCGGACCTCCACATCGTCCTCGTCGACCCCCACCGCCCCGGCCACGAGACGGCCTACCACCCCGGTGAGGCGAACCTCCGCGTGGCCGACGTGGTCGTCATCAACAAGGTCGACACGGCCCGCCCCGAGGGGGTCGAGAGCGTGCGCAAGGCGGCCCAGCGGGTGAACCCGCGCGCGATGGTCATCGAGGCGGCCTCACCCATCCTGGTCGAGGACCCCGGGGCCGTCCGGGGCCGGCGTGTCCTGGTCATCGAGGACGGGCCGACCCTGACCCACGGCGGCATGACCTACGGGGCCGGGGTCATCGCGGCGCGGAAGTTCGGGGCCGCCGAACTGGTCGACCCGAGGCCCTACGCGGTGGGGAGCATCCAAGACGCCTACTCCCGCTACGAGGTAGGCACCCTCCTCCCGGCTATGGGCTACGGACCGTCGCAGATGAAGGACCTCGAGGCGACCGTGGCCGCCACTCCGGCCGACCTGGTCATCATCGCCACACCCGTCGACCTGCGCCGGGTCATCCGCCTCGACAAACCCTCCGTGAGGGTCAGCTACGAACTGGAGGAGATCGGTCGCCCGGACCTCGGCGACGCCCTCGACCACTACCTCGCCGACCTGCTCGAGGCGAAGACCCCGGCCACGCGGCGTCCTGTGCCTGAAGAGGGCGAAGTCCATCCCCCCAGCCGACCCCCCGGGCCGGAGGTGCCGACCTGGCCTCCAGGCTAGGACCGTGGCCTTCGCCGACTACCTTCTCGTCGCGGCCAAGACGGCAGGTTTCTTCGCTCTCAGTCTCACGGTCTTCCGCCTCATGGGGAAGCGCACTCTCGGCGACCTGGAACCTCTCGACTTCGTGGTCGTCCTCGCCATCGCCGAGATCGTCGGCGCCCCTCTCGCCGACCCGGAAGTGCCCGTCCTTCCCGCCGTCGTCGCCGTCCTGACCCTCGCCTCGCTCCAGATAGGCTTGGCCCACGCCGTCCTGCGGAGCCGGCGGGCCGCGGAGCTGCTCGAAGGAAAACCGCTGCCTCTGGTCGAAGGGGGGCGCGTCCTCAGGCACAACCTGCGCAGGGCCAAGATGACCGAGGAGGAGCTCCGTGAGCGCCTGCGGGAGAAGGGCTTCCTGGACCCGGCAGACGTCGAGCTGGCCCTGCTCGAGACGGACGGCATGCTCTCGGCCCTGCCGCGTCCCGAGGTCACTCCGGTCACACCGCGCTACCTGGGCCGTGAGTCCTCCACGGTGGTGGCCTTGATGGGTAGGCCCGTCGAGGACGGGCTTCGGGAGGCCGGTCTGTCGGCGGCGGAGCTGAGGCGGCGGCTCAGGTGTCGGGGGGTCCGGCTCCGCGACACCGAGGAAGTCCTCATCGGTCCCGACGGAAGGCTCCACCTGACCCTGGCACCCGGGTCCGCTTCGGCACGCCGAGGGACCCGCCGGGCGCGCGGCCTGCGGTCGGGAGGTCGGAAGCGGAGGGGTAGGCGATGAACCTCAAGGTTCTTCTTACGACTTTTGCTCTGATCTTCGTCGCCGAGCTCGGGGACAAGACCCAGCTCACCACGATGCTCCTCGCCGCGCAGTCCAGGGCCCCGGTGTCTGTCTTCGCCGGGGCGGCGCTCGCCCTGGCGGCCTCGACCCTCCTCGGTGTGGTGCTGGGGACGGCCATCACCGAAATCGTGCCGCTGCGCTATGTCCGTCTCGGTGCCGGGGTGTTCTTCGTCCTGGTCGGCGTCTTCCTCATCCTCGGACGGGGCTGACTCGGACCGGCGGGCTGCGGCCTGAGGCGGACCTCGGAACACGACGCAGGGGGCTTCGTTAGTAGGGGAGAGGCGGAGCCTGTTGGTCCATAGCCCCGAGCAGGATGCAATCGATTTGCGCCTCGTCGAGCGCTGTCAGCGGGGACACGCCGACGCCTTCAGGGAGCTTGTCGACCGCTACCAGGCGCGCATCTTCAACATGGCCTACCGCATGTTGCATAACCGGGAGGAGGCCGAGGACATAACCCAGGAGGCCTTCCTCAACGTTTTCAGGGCCATCGACAGCTTCAAGGGAGACCGGTTCTCGCCGTGGATCTACAAGATAGCCTCCAACCTCTGTCTGGACCACCTGCGGCGGCGGCGCCTGCCCACCGTCTCTCTGGACGCCCCGGTCAACGCCGACATGGACGTCGCCCGCGAGATAGCCGACAACACCAGTCTCCCCGAGGAGGAGGCCCTCTCCGAAGCCTTGGGCATCGACATCCAGCGGGCCATCGACAGCTTGCCCGAAAGGTACCGGGTGGTCACCGTCCTGCGTCACATAGAGGACCTTAGCTACGAGGAGATAGCCGAGGTGCTGGGAATCCCCTTGGGAACCGTCAAGACGCGCCTCTTCCGCGCCAGGGAGATGCTCCGCGAGCGGTTGAGTGACAGCCTCTGAACGAAGCAGATCAGCGCCCGGTCGGGAGAACGGGAGGATGGAAAGGCGGATGGAGTGCGCTGAGGTCTACAATTGGCTGCAGGCCTATCTCGACGGCGGGGTGACGGCGGAGCAGGAGCGAGCCGTGGAAGCGCACATCCGGGCCTGTCCCCGCTGTCGGCGGCGTCTAGTCGAGCTCGCCCGGGCGGTGAACGCGCTTGAGCGGTCGGAGGACCTTTCCCCGCGCCCCGAGTTCACCCGGCGCCTGTACGAGCTCCTTGAGCGCGAGACCGGCCGCCCGCCCGGCCCCAAGAGGAAGGGAAGAGCCCCGGGCGGATAGACCTCCGGCCCCCGTCCCAGACTAGGAGCGGAGGCGGGGTGGCGGGCCCCGGCCCTCCCTGCCCGAGACGCCCACCCGGGAGGCCGGAGATGACGGCGGCTCTGAGCTCGCTCGTGTGGATCGCCTTTCTCGCCCTCACCCTCCTCCTCCCCTGGCTGCGCCAGCGTAGGGTCGAGATGGCCCGGGTGGCCGCCATCCGCGACCTCCAGGCGGCCAGGGGCTCGCGCGTCGTCCTGCTCATCCACCGGCAAGAGTCCCTGAGCTTCCTGGGGTTCCTCTTCTCCCGGCACATCACCATCGAGGACTCGGAGCAGGTCCTGCGGGCCATCCGGATGACCCCCGACGAGACGCCCCTCGACCTGATCATCCACACGCCCGGGGGCCTCGTTCTCGCCGCCGAGCAGATTGCCAGGGCCATCAAGAACCACCCGGCCCGCACCACCGTCTTCGTCCCCCACTACGCGCTGTCCGGCGGCACCATGCTGGCCTTGGCCGCCGACGAGATCGTCATGGACGAGAACGCCGTCCTGGGTCCGGTCGACCCTCAGATAGGCTCGTTCCCGGCGGCTTCCATCCTGGCCGCTGTGGCCAGGAAGGACCCGAACCGCCTGGACGACCAGACCCTCATCCTCGCCGACATCGCCGAGAAGGCTGTCCGGCAGGTCAAGGAGGTCATCGAGGACATCTTGAGGCCCAAGCTCGAGCCTGAGGCGGCCCGGCGGCTGGCGGAGGTCCTCACGGAGGGTCGGTGGACGCACGACTACCCGATAACCTTCGAGCAGCTACAGGGTTTCGGGCTACCCGTCTCCAAGGAGATGCCCAGGCAGGTCTACAGGTTGATGGAACTCTTCCCGCAGCCGCCACAGCGGCGGCCTTCCGTGCAGTACGTGCCGTTCCCCACTCCGGCCGGGCGGGGCGAACGGGAGGAGGGCTGACCGCCAAGGCAGGTTTTCCTCTCTGGACCAGCGAAGTGTGGCCTGGCGCTTGGCCGGACGGAGCGGCCGGGCGGCCAGAAGCCCCCGGGAGGGTCCGAGTGATGAAGGAGAACACGGACGGCGACAAGGTGGCCCGCCTTGAGAAGCTCGTCGCCACCTGCACCGAGGTCATCCGGCGCGAGCCGCGGAACTGGGCGGCTTACCACGACATGGGTGTGGCCCTGCTGGAGCTCGGCCGCTACAAGGAGGCCGCCGAGGCTTTCGGCCACGCCCACGACCTGAACCGCCGGGACATCGAGGCCCTGCACCTGGCCGGTGTCGCCCTGGCCGAGATGAAGGAGTACGACCGGGCCATCGCGCGGTGGAAAGAGGTCATCAAGACCAACCCCGACCACGCCGCTTCACACTACTTCCTGGGCAAGGTCTACGCGCTCAAGGGGATGTGGGATGCGGCCATCCACGAGTTGAAGAAGAGCATCGAGATCAGCCCTGACACGAACCCGCCCCTGGCGTATCTCCACCTCGCAGAGGTCTACCTCATCCGCGGTCGACCGGACGCGGCCGTCGCGTGCTGGGAGAAGGCCCGCGACATCGCCCCCGACGACGCGGGGATACGGCAGAACCTCGGGGCGGCCTACCTGGACGCCGGACAGTTCGAGGAGGCCGTCGCCGAGTGCCGGGAGGCTGTGCGGCTGGGCGCCAAAAGCCCGAGCGTCGAACTCAACATGGGGATAGCCCTCATGAAGCTGGGGCGGGTCGACGAGGCCGTCTCCGCCTACCAGAGGGCCCTCGAACTGGACGACCGGGACCCCGAGCTCTACATGAACCTCGGTGAGGCCTACCTGGTGAAGGGTGACCTCGACGAGGCGGTCAAGACCTGGAGGAAAGCCCTTGACGTGGCTCCCGGCTACGCGGACGCACACCACAACCTTGGCGTCGCCTACCTCCGCCAGGGCCGTGTCGCCGAGGCCGTCCGCGAGTGGAAGAAGGTCCTGGAGATCGACCCCGACCACGTCAAGGCCCGCGTCAGCCTCGCCGCCGTCCGTGCCCAGGAAGGGCGTTTCGACGAGGCCATCGAGCAGTGGGAGGCCGTCCTGGAGGTCCACAAGGACAACCCGGACGTCTTGGCCAGCCTGGGGGAGCTTCACATAAGAAAGGGAGACTTCGGACAGGCCGTCGATTACGGCCGACAGGCGGTCATCGCCGCCCCGGGTCATCCCCGGGCTCTCTTCGTCCTCGGGCTGGCTCTGGCGAGACGGGGCGACCCGCGGGGGGCGCTCGACGCCTGGGCCAAGATGCACTCCAAGGACGAGGCCTTCATCAGCACCCAGGGCTCCACGGTGAGGGCGTGTCTGGACGAGGCGACGGTGAGGTCTCTGGAGCGTGAGGCGGAGAAGGGCCGCAACGCCCTCGACCCCGTCCTGGTCGAGAAAGTGCGCGAGCTCCACGGAAACGGCTAGCCGTCGACTCGTGTCGGGTGGGACGGCAGGTTGGAAGGCTCGATCCGCCCCCGCCGTCAGGGCGGCGTCTTCTCCTTCTCTGTGAAGGCCCTCAGTGTCGCCAGGACCAGAAGAAGCACGCCGAGGCCCTGGACGAGAGAGTGCCCGACGAACAGGGTCGCCCAGAGTCCGGTCATCACCCAGAGGGCGTACTCCACCAACACAAGGTCCAAGGACCTCCGCCCCTCCGCAGCGGACTTCGGCGTCATCTGTGGCCTTCTTCTCCTCTCTCCAGACCATGTCCTGGTCCCCCGGGTCTCCCGGGGAGGTCCTCAGACCGGCCGGCCGGGGCGGGTCCCTCCCGGGGCGCCGGTCCGGGTCCGGGCGGTGCGGAGGGAGGAGGCGGTTCCGAGGGGAAGAATAGGCCGACGAGGCAGGGGGTGCCGGGATGACAGACAGACCAGAGCGAGGACTGCTCATGGTCCTCACCGGAAACGGCAAGGGGAAGACCACCGCGGCCTTCGGCCAGGCCTTGCGGGCCATAGGACACGGGGCGAGAGTCCTCGTCATCCAGTTCATGAAGGGCAGTGACACCTACGGTGAGCTCAAGGCCGCCCGGAAGTACCTCGACGGCCTGCTCGTCGTGGAGCAGTACGGCCTTGACCGGTTCGTGGACAAGGACAATCCCCGGCCCGAAGACCTCGAGCTGGCCCGTCGGGGCCTTGAGCGGGCGCGCGAGGTACTGACAGGCGGAGAGTTCCCGCTGGTCATCCTTGACGAGATCAACGTGGCTCTCGACTTCGGCCTCCTTCCGCTCGAGGAGGTCCTCGAGGTCCTGTCGGCGAGGCACCCTTCGGTCGACGTGCTCCTGACCGGAAGGTACGCCCCGCCGGCCATCGTCCAGGAGGCGGACCTCGTCAGTGAGGTCCTGGACATCAAGCACCACTACGCCCAGGGGACCCCAGGGCGCCGGGGCATCGAGTTCTAGGTTTCCCGGCGGTGTCGTCGAGCGACAGGCAGGATTCCCTACCCTGGAGGAGAAGCCCGGCTCGTGAATTGGATACATTATCCCGGCCGGCCGCCGCCGCGTCCGGGACCCGCCGTGTGTGGCCCGGCTTGGAGGTACGGGGCATGAACATTCTCGAGGCAGAGGTAGTGGTCGTCGGGTCCGGCCTTGCCGGGTTGTCGGCGGCTCTGACCGTGGGTGAGGGTGGTCGTGAGGTCGTCCTCCTCACCGACGCGGCTGGCGGCGGGTCGTCCGGGGCCTCGGTCATGAGCGGGGGGAATTTCCGGGCTCCGGGGCCGGAGTACGCTTCAGAAGACATGTACCTCGATATCATCCGCGGCGGCGCCTACCTCCCCCAACGCTCCACGGTAAAGGTCCTTGTCGAGGATGCTCCGACGGTGAGGACCTTCCTCAGCCGATACGGGGTCGAGACGTCGGACACGCCGACCGGCTTCAGGGCCTTCCCGGGGGCGGAGGCCCCCGGCCGTCGTCTGCTGGACTGCCTGGAGCAGGCTCTGCCGGACACGGTGACAAAGGTGTCCGGATTCGCCTGGGAGGCCCTGCTGGGACGGGACGGCTCTGTCGAAGGCCTCCTCGCCTTCGACCGGGAGAAGGCCGGGTGGTTCGTCATAGCGTCGTCCCGGGTCATCGTGGCCACCGGGGGCGCTTCAGGCGTTTACCGCTACACCGACAACTCCCTCGGCGCCACCGGTGACGGTGTCGCTCTGGCCTTCCGGGCCGGCGCGCCCCTGGCCGACATGGAGTTCGTCCAGTTCTGGCCACTGGCCGTCGTGCAGCCCGGAGGCGGAGGGCGGTGTACCTGCCTCGGACCCGGCGAGATGTCGCGCGGGACGCTCCTGGACGGCAGGGGACGCGACATAACCGGCAAGGTCGGCCTGAGAGGTCTTGCCGACGGGCGTTCCGACCCGTCGAGGGTGTCGAG
Organism: uncultured Eubacteriales bacterium; assembly: GCA_913063835.1. Taxonomy (GTDB): domain Bacteria; phylum Bacillota; class Sulfobacillia; order UBA995; family UBA9673; genus UBA9673. The sequence goes on along the minus strand of CAJXZV010000039.1, from coordinate 9,147 downwards.
GCTGATTTACGAGGAGGCGACGTCCGCCTCCGGGCCGGGGCGGGACGGCACCGCTTCTGAGGACGTGCCTCTCAGGCTCCTGCCTGGAGAGGGCTCGCCCCGTACCTCGGGGGGCGCCTCCCTACCCGTGACCTGCGCCGCCCACCACACGATGGGCGGGGTCATCTGTGGGGACCACGGGCAGACCAGGGTCCCGGGCCTTTTCGTCGCGGGCGAGGTGGCCGCCGGCGCCCACGGAGCCTCGCGTCTCAGCGGGACGGGTCTGACCGAGGCCGTCGTCAGAGGTAGGCGGGCGGGAAGCCTGGTCCTAGCCTCCCTCCCGAGCCGAGGCGCCGGGGCAGGTGTGCCGGCCTCGGAGCTCACGCGGCAGGGCCGGGCCAAGATTCAGGCCGTGTCGGCTCTCCTCGAAGCGGACGACCCCGACGCCGTGAGGCCGCACGAGGCGAGGCGCCGCGTAGCCGAGGCGATGTGGAGGCATGTCGCTCTCGTCCGGTCCCGGGACAGCCTTGACGCCGCCCAGTCGGAGATCAACAAGATGAAGCGGGCCCTGCCGCTGAACGTCGACCTCTCGGACGGGGCGGAGGTGCACCAGGGCCTGAAGGTCCTGAACCTCCTGCTCGTCGCTGAGGCCATCACGCGGTCGGCCCGGTACCGGCGTGAAAGCCGCGGGGTCCACTACCGGAGCGATTTCCCTGGCCTGGACGAGGCCGAGGGACTCAGGCACGTGCGGGTCAAGCTCCTCACCGGCGAGATGAGCCTTGAGGTGAGTCAGGGCCTCGAACTCATGGAACCATGAAGGGCCCGCCGAGGTCCCATCCGGTCAAGCCGGAAGGAAGGTTTATCACGGCCCTCCGGCGAACTCTCACGGTTGCCGACCCGCATCCGGGCCGGTCTACTGTGTCAAGCGGGAGGAGTTGGGCCAGTGGGTAAATTCGCACGCGTCACAACCGGTATTCCGGGTCCCAAGTCGCGGGAGCTCATCGCAAAGAAAGAGAAGTTCGTCGCCGATGCCTTCACTCTCTATCTTCCGGCCGTCGTCGACAGGGCTAAGGGTGCCGTGTTCACCGATGTGGACGGCAACAGCTTCATTGACTTCTCCGGTGGGGTGGGCGTGCTGAACGTCGGCCACTGCCCCCCCGGGGTCGTGAAGGCCATCCAGGAGCAGGTCACCCGGTTCATCCACACCGACTTCAGCATCGTTCCCTACCAGTGCCTCATCGACCTCGCGGAGAAGCTGGCCGACCTTGCTCCGGGGCCCAGCCCGAAGAAGTGCGGGTTCTTCAACTCCGGGGCGGAGGCGGTCGAGAACGCGGTCAAGATCGCCCGCAAGCACACCAAGCGCAAGGCCATCATCACCTTCGAGTGCGCCTTCCACGGCCGCACCCTCATGGCCATGACCCTGACCAGCCGGGTGAAGCCCTACAAGGAGGACTTCGGTCCGTTCGCCCCGGAGGTCTACCGCATACCCTTTGCCTACTGCTACAGGTGTTCTTACGGACTCGAGTACCCCGACTGCGACCTGGCCTGCGCCGACGCCCTCGAGAGGTTCTTCACGACCACGGTGTCGGCCAGGGAGGTGGCGGCGGTCATCGCCGAGCCGGTGCAGGGTGAGGGCGGCTTCATCGTTCCTCCGGAGGGGTATCTGCCGCGGCTCAAGGACATCTGTGCCAAGCACGGCATCCTCTTGATCCTCGACGAGGTCCAGACCGGGTTCGGCCGGACGGGGACCATGTTCGCCAGTGAGCAGTTCGACGTGGAGCCTGACCTCATGCCGGTGGCCAAGTCCATCGCGGCCGGCATCCCGCTCAGCGGGGTGGTCGGGCGCCAGGAGGTCATGGACAGCCCCGAGGACAGCACCATCGGCGGCACCTACGTGGGCAACCCTGTCGGCTGCGCGGCGGCCCTGGCCGTCATCGAGCAGATCGAGCGTGAGGGTCTCCTCGAGCGGTCCAAGGCCATCGGCCGGCGTCTCACCGAGGCCTTCCGCGGCTTCCAGGAGTCCTACCCCTTCATCGGTGATGTCCGGGGGCTGGGGGCCATGGTCGCCATGGAGTTCGTCAAGGACCCGAAGACCAAGGAGCCGGCTCCGGAGGTGACCACGGCCGTCGTCGACGCGGCCATGAAGAGGGGCCTGCTCCTGCTCAAGGCCGGCGTCTGGGGCAACTGCGTGCGCGTGCTCTGCCCGCTGGTCATCACCGACGAGCAGCTCGAAGAGGCCATCGGGATCATCGGAGAAGCCCTGGCCGAGGCGGCGCGGTGACGTGAGGAGGACATAGGGGGGAAGGAGAGACCCGCGCGCACGAGCGGCGCGGGAGGCGCGGGTGCGTCCGTGCGGGTCCCGGAGAAAGAGAGAGAGGAAGGGAGGCCGACAGGCCTCCCTTCTCGCTTGCCGGCCGTCCCGGTCGGTCTCGAGGCCCGGCCGGCGGCGGGGTCAAGGTCAGCGGCCTGCATCTGACGGCCCGCGGGCCGCCGGGGCCGTCTCCCACCGTGGGGCCAGCCCGGGCACCCTCCTCAGGACGAGGTCGAGGAGAAGGGCGTAGGCAGGTATGGTCAGGGCCTGGCTGACGACGCGGGGCGGGAGAATGACCTGCCACGGCATGCCGAAGAGGCTCTGGAGGAAGTAGGGGACAAGAAGAACGGAGGTTATCGTCTGCCCGAATGTTATGGCCCCCAGGAGCAGGCCGAGGCTCGGCGGAGCGCCCGCCTTCGTCCTGGCCGCAGAGATGAAGAGAGCGGGAAGCGCGCCGGTGAGAGCCGAGGTCAGGGTGAAGTGCGGCATGTAGGGTCCCATGGGTGACATGACGAAGCCGACCACGTCGGCGATGGCGCCGACGGCCGCTCCGGCCAGGGGGCCGTAGAGGACACCGGCCATGATGATGGGGAACCCGCCGAAGCCGATACGGATACCCTCCACCCCGAGCAGGGCGATGCGGACGCTGGCGAACCGGGTGAGCACGACGGACAGGGCGATGAGAAGGCCAAGATAGGCGAGCCGCCTCGTACGGCTACCCAAACAAAACACCTCCTTCCTCATGGCGCGGCAGGCCACACCAGAAGACGGAGGTCTTTGATGTGGCAGCGGAAGCGGTGTCCCATCGCAGACCGTAGGACCCGGCCTTTCGTCCAGGGGCGACTTCCCATCCCCTGGCACTTGACGCGGAAACACCTACTCTGCCACGTGCCAGTTCTTTTTGGGGTTTCAAGGAACCCGTTCTGCCGTGTTCAGGTTAGCATCCTTCCCTCAGACCCGTCAACGAGGGTGCGGTGACCGGCGGGCGGGACCGGGCCGGCGCGCCGCCGGCGGACCCGGTGAAGGAGCCCCGCGGCGGCGAGGGCCAGGCCGGCGGCGAGACACAGGCCCACCCGGCCCAGCGTCTCCTCGGAGACGAAGAGACCGCCGACACCGTGGTACAGGTTGTTCCCGCGTCGAAGGTCGAGGACCTTGAAGGCCGGGTCGATCTCGATACGGACGGGCCGGCCGGGGAGGTCCACGGAATGCCGCCCCTGTCCCCGGGTGAGGAAGGTGAAGGTCGAACCGTCCCGGCAGGTGACGCAAACTTCGACCTGCGGGAAGGAGCCGCCCCCGGCGTCTTCTAGGACGAACTCCAGGACGACGCCGCCGTTGTTCCGCCGGGCCGCGGCGACCTCCTTGAGGCAGAAGTCGACCGTCTCCGTCCCGTCCACCCACCGAGCGATGTAGCTCTCAAGGTAGGCCCGGTTCGGACTCTTCCGGGCGGCCTCCGCGATGAGCCGGGCCAGGTCGGCCGATGACGGCTGCCTTCCGGCGTAGTCGAGGGCGAAAGAGCGGAGCAACCCGGCGAAGACCTCGTCTCCGAGCAGGAACCTCAGCATGTGGAAGACCCAGGCGCCCTTCTCGTAAATCAGACTGTCGTGCCAGTCCTCCGTCCTGACGTTGGCCTCCCGGATGGACCACCCCGGGTGCCGGACGGCGTCCGGCCTGTAGACCTCTGCCTTCTCCCTCATCTGACGGACGAGTTCCGCATGTCCGTCCCGTGCCTCGCCGTAGAGGGCCTCGCTGTAGGTCGCCAACCCCTCCCAGAGGTACCATTCGGGGTCTTCGCGGACGGGGACGACCTCACCCCACCACTGGTGGGATATCTCGTGGGCCAGGAGCTCTCTCGGGCCGGCCTCTGTCTCGGGGTCGTAGAGCGAGGTCTTGTCGAGCAGGATGAGGCTCCGTGCGGAAAGACCGCCGAAGTAGAACCGGCTGACCTCGACCAGCGTCAGGTTCGGGTAGGGGTAGGGCCCGAAGGCCTCGCTGAAGAAGTCGAGCATCCTCTCGGCCTCCCGCAGGTACGCGGCAGCGTGCTCCGCGCCGAGAGGGTAGAAGAAGGTCCGGAGGGTCACTCCACGGGCGGTGGTCAGGACGGCGGTCCTGTACGGACCTGCGGCAAGGTAGAGCTCTGCGGGAGGGTCGACAGCCCAGGAGAACGACCGGGAGTCGTCTGACGCGGAGAGCCCGACGAGCCTGCCGGAAGCGGCGGCCGCCCACCAGTCCGGCACGCTGACGGTCAGGACCCCGCGGAGGGCCCTGTTGCCCTCGGGCTGCGGGTACCACCCGCTGTCCGGTCTCAGGTAGATGCCCTCGGCCCCGAGGTAGTCGAGATGGCCCTTCCCCTCGGGGGCCGGCTCGACCCGCCCCTTGTAGATGATGGTGACCGTCACGGGACGGTCGTCGGTCGCTCCGGGGGCGGGCAGGCGGACGTGGAGGGTCTCGCCGTCGCGCCGCCAGGGGACGCTCCCGTCCGGCCCCCTGACATCCGTCACCTCGAAGGGCTCTCCGAGGTCGAACTCGACCTCTCCGCCCAGGCCCGGGAACCCGGGGTAGAGGCTGTAGGTCATCCGGGCGGTGAGAGTCCTGTCGAAGGGCGAGAGGACCACGGACCCCTCGAGCCAGGTGACCCACGGGACCCTTGCCTCCTCCTCCTCGGTGACGAACCAGTCGACGACCTCCCACGAACCGTCCGGGGTGGGACGGAGCCTCTCCAGGACCACCGTGTCGAAGAGTTCGGGCTGTCCCTCGGGTCCGCGGAGGACGACTATATGGAGGGTGAGGACGTCGGCCCCGCCGTCCGGGCCGGGAGCCCGGACGAGGGGGACCACCTGCGCGTGGCGGACCACGGCGCCCTCGGGGACGGCCCCGAAGAGGCACCTGAGGGCCCGGAGAGGGGCGTCCGGACGAGCGCCTCCCCCGGCCTGCTCCTGCGGACCGCGGGGCGGGACCGCTGGGCCGGCCGGCTCGAACGTGGCGAGGTAGGCTTCCGGGTCCAGGGCACGCAGGGCCTCGGCCTGTGCGGCGAGCACGCGGTCTATGGCCATGACCTCGGCGGGGAGCAGGGTCCGCTCCGGGGGACAGAGGGGAGGGTCCAGCGGCTCGACTCCTTCCCGGACCCGGCCGCCGGGCGGAGAGGCCGCCGCTCCCGCCGGGGTCCCGAGAACCTGCCCCGGGCCGGCGGCGAGGACCGTGAAAAGGACGACGAGCAGGGTGGCGGTGAGGCGGACAGGATGTCTCGACAAGATTCGTCCCCCCTGCACCCTGAGTTCGCCGCGCGGCCGGGAGTTCCCGCCGCCGGCCCGCACAGGAAACAGGTCCGGGCGGGTAGAACAACTACTCTCCAGGACAGGAGGACCGAACCGTTGACCTTCACCTACGCCCTCTCCCTGGCGGCCGCCGCCGCGGCCGGCGGGCTCGTCGGGTCGCTCCTGGGACTCGGCGGAGGAATCGTCATCGTCCCTCTCTACAGCCTCGTCTTTGGCATGCCTGTCCACGTGGCTGTCGGGACCAGCCTTGTGGCCGTGGTGGCCACGGCGTCGAGCGCCTCGACCGCCTATCTGGGTTCACGGGTGGCCAACGTGCGGCTGGCCCTCGTCCTGGCCGTCGTCGCTGCTGTGGGCGCGCTCGGCGGTGGTCTCGTGGGGACGTCTTTGAAGAGTGTGTTCATCACCGGGGTGTTCGGCCTCGTGCTCCTCGTGGTGGGCGTGCTCATGCTCGTCAGGCCTGAAGCCGGCGCCGGTGAAGGTCGCTCTCCGCGGCCCGCCTCCCGGGCAGGGACCGGCGGGGCCTCGGACTCACCCGTCGGGGGCCTTTCTTTGGCCGGCACCTACTTCGACCCGGCCGCTGGGGCCCATGTGACCTACCGTCCCCGGTCGGTGCGTGCGGGGCTCGCCCTGAGTTTCCTGGCCGGAGGCGCTTCAGGCCTTCTCGGCATCGGGGGCGGGGTCGTCCAGGTGCCGGTGATGAACCTGCTTCTGGGGGTGCCCATGAAGGCCGCAGCGGCGACCTCGAGCCACATCATCTCCCTGACGGCCGTGGCCGGGGCCGTCGTGTACCTCGTGCGGGGTTACGTGGACCCGTTCGTCGCGGCGGTCACCATCATCGGGGTCTTCCTCGGCGCGAGAGGCGGGACGCACCTGGCCCGGGTCCTGCCGGGCCGGAGCATCAAGAGGGTCTTCTCCCTGGTCCTGTTCTACATGGCGTTGCGCATGCTCGCCAGGGCTTTGGACCTGGGGTTCCTGTCGTAGGAGGAGAGGTCGCCATGGAGTCGTCCGACGGCAGGGTCTACCGGCGGCTGGCCCGGGCCCTGCGTGTGGGTCTTTCGGTCAGCCTGGTCCTGCTTGCTTCAGGTCTGGTCCTGGGTCTCGCGGCGGGTTCGCCCGCGGCGGAGGGCCCGGCCGCCCACGCCTCCGGGCTGGTCCTCGCCGGCGTGGCGGTGTTGCTGGCCCTTCCGGTCGTCCAGGCCGTCCTGGCCGCCTTCACCTACTGGAGTCAGGGCGACCGGGGCTTCGGCCTCGCGGCCTTCGGCCTTGTCGTCATCCAGTGCCTGGCGCTCCTGGCCGCCCGGCTGTGAACGGAGAACGGGCCTTGTCCCTGGAAAGGGGGGCGCCGAGATGCCCGGCTTGAAGAAGACCAGGACGTACGTCGCCGACCTCCGGGAGAACCAGTGCGTGGACGAGGTGTTCCTCGTTCTCTCCCGTAGCGTCAGGCACACGCGGTCGGGGAACCCCTTCCTGGCGCTCGAGCTGGGAGACCGCACCGGGCGGATCCAGGCGCGGGTGTGGGACAACGTCGACGCGGTCAAGGTCTCGGCCGCCGTGGACCGCTTTGTCAGGGTGCAGGGACAGGTGGGGATGTTCAACGACACCCTCCAGATCAACGTGGGCGCGCTTGAGACCGTGGCCGACGAGAGCGTGGACCTCGCCGACTTCCTTCCGGCCAGCCGCCGGGACCCTGAGGCCATGGAGACCGAGCTGCGGGCCCTGCTGGAGCGTGTGGCCACCCCGCACCTCCGGGCCCTGAACGAGAGTTTCTTCGAAGACCCCGAGTTCTGGTCCCTGTTCCGGAAGGCTCCGGCGGCGAAGATGATCCATCACGCCACCCTGGGCGGCCTTCTCGAGCACACCCTGTCCGTGGCCGGCCTTTGCCTCGACATCGCCGCCCGCTACGCGCACCTTGACGCCGACCTCCTCCTGACAGGCGCCCTCCTGCACGATGTCGGGAAGACCAGGGAGCTCTTTTGGAACCGCCGGTTCGACTACACCGATGAAGGACGTCTCATCGGGCACATCGTCCTGGGGGCGGAGATGGTGACCGAGCGGGCGAGGCGGGTGGAGGGCTTTCCGGCCGAGACCCTGCTGGTCCTGCGCCACATGATTTTGAGCCACCACGGGCAGTACGAGTGGGGGTCTCCGAAGCGGCCCCAGACCATGGAGGCCCTCGCCCTGCATTACGCGGACGACCTCGACGGAAAGCTGAACACGTTCCGGGAGTTCCTCCGGAGCGAGGACGAGCGCGACCCGGAGTCACGGTGGACCTCCTATCACCGGACCCTCGACCGGCACCTCTTCAAGGGGACCAGGCCCGCCGGGGAAGGCGGGGAGTGACCCTCCGGGCGCGGAGGCGGTGGTGCTGGCGGTGCGCGTGCTCGGCGGCCGGGCGCGGGGGCGGAAGCTGAAGACGGTCCCGGGGCTCGGGACCCGACCCCCGCTGGTCCGGGTGAGGCAGGCTCTCTTCGATATCCTCCAGGACGTCACGCCCGGTGTCATGTGGCTCGACCTGTTCGCCGGGACGGGCAGCTACGGTATAGAGGCGCTCAGCCGCGGGGCGGCCGGTGTGGTGATGGTCGAGCACAGCCCGAAGGCTGTCGCCGTCATAAGGCACAACCTTGAGGTGACCGGCCTCGGCGACCGGGCGGTCGTCATTTGCGGGGACGTGTTGAAGGAAGTGCCCCGGCTGGCCAGGAAAGGTAGACGGTTCGGTGTCATCGGCATAGCCCCGCCCTACTTCCGCGGCCTGGGGCCCCGGGTCCTGTCCCTCATCGACGAGACCGGGATCCTCGACGCGGGCGGACGGGTCTACGTTCAGCGGCACCGGACCGAAGAGCTGCCGGAGCGCACCCGGGCCCTCGTCCTCGCTCGGGAGTACCGCTACGGGAACACGGTGCTCTCCTTCTACGTGCCGCCGACCGACGGTGAGGACCGCTAGGGCCGGACGGTCTTGTGCGCCGGCGTCCGGGAGGGGTGACGTCCTCTTGAGAGAGTGGAAGAAAGCGGCAGAACAGATCATGGCCTGCGAAGAACGCCCCCTCAAGGTCTTCCTCCTCGGCGCCACCGACACGGGCAAGACGACGCTGGCCGCCTTCCTGGCCGGCATGGCTGTCGGGGCCGGGCTGAAGGTCGCCGTGGTCGACGCCGATGTGGGGCAGTCGGAGATAGGGCCTCCGGGCTCGGTCGGGGTCGGCTTCGCCGACGGTCCCGTCGAGCGGCTCCGCGACATCCGGCCGTCCTTCGCCTGCTTCGTGGGGTCCAATTCCCCGGAGCTCCTCAGCTTCACCACCATCGCCGCCGTCAAGACGGCCGTGGACCGGGCCGCCGCCTCCTCGCCCGACGTCATCATCATCGACACCACGGGACTCGTCTGGGGGCGCACGGCGCGGTTCCTGAAGAACGCCAAGATAGAGCTTCTCCGGCCGACACACCTCGTGGCCCTCCAGAGGGACCTGGAGGTGGAGCACCTCCTCCGGCCCTGGGAGACACTGGCGAGCCCGAGCCTGCGCGTCCTGAGGCTCCCGGTCTCTCCGAGGGCCGTCGAGAGGGGGCGCCGCGACCGGCGGGCCTACCGTGAGAGGG
>CAJXZV010000038.1 GCA_913063835.1 uncultured Eubacteriales bacterium | reverse complement strand
CGCTGGCGCGCCCGGCCATGCCGTGGACGAAGGGGTCGTCCGCGTTGAGGACGGCGTGCCCGTCACGGCCGACGGCCTCGACGACGAGGGCTTTGACGAAGGCGACGTCCTCGAGCCGCTCGAGGCCGTCCTGGCCTTCGTGGTCCGGGCTGATGTTGGTGACGAGACCCACGTCGCAGGTGTCGAAGCCCAGACCCTCGCGGATGATGCCGCCCCGCGCCGTCTCGAGAACGGCGGCCTCGACCTCGGGGTCGGTGAGGAGGGCCGCCGCCGTCCGCGGACCGGCGCAGTCGCCGTCCAAGACCTTTCGGCGCCCGACCCATGCCCCGTCGGTGCTGGCCAAGCCGACCACCAGGCCCGTGGCGGCCAGCATCGCGGCCACGAGCCGGCACACGGTCGTCTTCCCGTTGGTCCCCGTGACGGCCACGATGGGGATGCGCCCAGGGTGGCGCGGCCACGGCCCGCGGGCGACCCAGGGCGCCGGGACCTCCTTCCGGAACCCCCGGAAGAGGCTGTCGAGGATCGGGGAGGCCACGTCCCGGGGCCTGCCCTCCGAAGGGTGCAGGTGCATGCGAAGGCCGGGGGCCGCGTTCACCTCTATCACCGCCCCCTCGGAGCGGCCGATGGGCCGGGCGATGTCAGGGGTGACCAAGTCCACGCCGGCCACGTCGAGGCCGACGATACGGGCGCACCTCGCGGCCAGGGCCGCGTTCTCCGGGTGGACCTCGTCGGTGACGTCGTGGGCCGTCCCGCCCGTGGAGAGGTTCGCGTTCTCGCGGAGCAGGACGCGCCGACCCCGCTCGGGGACCGACTCGGGCCGAAGGCCCTGCCGCTTGAGGACGAGCACGGAGACCGGGTCGATGCGGAGACGGGTGAGGGGCCTCTCGTGCCCCTCGCCGCGCAGAGGGTCCCGGTTCACCTCCTCGACGAGCTCCCGGACGGTCTTCTCGCCGTCACCGACGACCTGGGCCGGGAGGCGCTCGGCGGCGGCGACGACCACCCCGTCGACGACGAGCAGGCGGTAGTGCCGGCCGGGGATGTGCCGCTCGACGAGGACCTTCGGGCTCACGGCCGCCGCGGCGCGGAAGGCGGCCCTCACCTCCTCCGGCGAAGCCAGGTTCAGGCTGACCCCCCGGCCCTGGTTCCCGTCGATAGGCTTCACGACGACAGGCGGTCCGAACCTGGCCAGAGCCCGCACGGCCTCACCTGCGCAGGTCACGACGCATCCCGGCGGGACAGGGATGCCGGCCTGGTCCAGGACCTCCTTCGCCAGGACCTTGTCCTTGGCCAGGTCGACGGCGAGGCAGGACGTCTTCGAGGTGACGGTCGCCCAGAGGCGGCGTTGGCGGGCCCCGTGGCCCAGCACGAGAAGGCTCCCGTCCCCGATGCGCCTGACCGGTATCCCGCGGCGCCGGGCCTCCCGGGCGAGGGCCGCGGTGCTCGGCCCCAGTCCGGACTTCTCCGCGGTCTTCCGGACAGCCTCGACATGCCGCTCGACGTCCGGGCGGCGTCCGGAGACCGCGGCCTTCACGATCTCGACCGCCCGCCGCCCGGCCTCCAGGCCCGCCTCGACCAGGCCGCACTCGAAGACGACGTTGTAGACGCCTTGCTGTTCGGTCTTGCGGGTCTTGCCGTAGACGACGTCCCACCCGACGAGGAACTGCAGTTCCAGGGCCACGTGCTCGATGACGTGCCCGAGGAACGTCCCTTCCTCCAGGCGGCGCACGAACCCCCCGGGGCGGGAGCTCGCGCAGTGGTGCGCCCTGAGGCCGGGCAGGGCTTCCAGGAGGACGGTGTTGAACCCGGGGAACTCGCTGCTGCGGCGGCCGTCGAGCCGGCCGAGGTCCACCAGCATGGCCACCACGGGGTGGTGGCTGTAGATGTTGCGCCCGGGGTAGGCCCGCATCTTCACGATCTTCATCGGCGCCGGGGCACCTCGCCGCCTGCGGCGGCCCCGCCGCGCGGCGCGGGCCTCAACGGACGCCACGCCGCGAGGTCGAAGCCGTAGCCGCTCGGGAGGACGTGAAGGACGACATGGGTGAGGGCCAGCGGCTCGTCCGGAAGGGACTCCGAAGCGTTCGTCTCCTCGATGGCCCGGCCGTCCACGACGGTGACGGTCTGCGAGCCCACCACCCGCAGGGTGCGGTCACCCCGGACCACGAAGGCCGTGTCCTCGTCGACACCGATACCGAGGAGCTTGGGGTTCTGGGCGAGGGCGGCCAGGAGGCGGCCCAGACGGCCCCTCTGGGCGAAGTGCTGGTCGACGACGGCGCCCTCGAGGAAGCCCATCCCGGCCGCCATCTTGATGGTGCACTTCTTCGGGGCGTCGTCACTGTCCCCCTCGACGATCATGGTCTCGCTCATCGCCGACGCCCCGGCGGAGGTGCCGGCGATGACCGCGCCCTCACGGTGACGGCGGTGGACCACCTCGTCGAGAGGGGTCCCTCCGAGGGTGCTGGTGATACGTAGCTGGTCGCCTCCGGTGAAGAAGAAGGCCGTCGCCGCGCGGGCCCGCTCAAGGATCTCCGGGCGCCACGCGTCCGAACGTTCGGTGACCCGGAGGGTCTCCACCCGCCCGACCCCGAGGCGGACGAAGGCCTCCTCGTACTCCCGGGCCGCGTCGTCAGGCTGACCGGAGGCGGTGGCCAGAACGGCCACGACCGCCGCCGGCCCTCCGGCGAGGCGGACGAAGGTGCGGAGGATGGCGCCGTCGCGGCTCTCGGCCCCCCCGATGACGACGAGGGCCCCTGGGCCGGCGCGGTGGGAGGACGAGGCCGAGGTGAGGGTCTCCGGTTCCTCCTTCTTCCCCAAGAAAAAGACACCACCCCGGCCGATAGTGTGGCCGGGGTGGCTTCCGGCTATGTGCCGCCGGCCGCACCGGCGCTAGCCGGCGCTCTGCTCGGCCTTCTCGGCCTTCTTCCGCTCCTCCTCGACGAGCACTCTCCTCAGGACCTTGCCGATGATGGTCTTCGGCAGTTCCTCCCGGAACTCGACCAGCTTCGGGACCTTGTACTTGGCCAGCTTGTCGCGGCAGAAGTCGATGATCTCCTCTGCGGTGGCCTCCTCGCCCTCCTTCAGGACGATGAAGACCTTGACCGTCTCGCCGCGGTACTCGTCGGGGACCCCGATGGCGGCGGCCTCCTTGACCTTCGGGTGCTCGTAGAGGACCTCTTCTATCTCCCGCGGGTAGATGTTGTAGCCGCTGGCGAGGATCATCTCCTTCTTGCGGTCCACGATGTAGGTGTAACCGTCCTCGTCCATCTTGGCTATGTCGCCGGTGTAGAGCCAGCCGTCCCGGAGGGTGGCGGCGGTCTCGTCAGGCCGGTTCCAGTAGCCCTTCATCACCTGCGGCCCCTTGAGGACGAGCTCGCCGGTCTCGCCTATCGGAAGCTCCTTCTCCCCGGTCTCGAGGTCGACGATCTTGGACACCGTGTCGGGGAAGGGAAGCCCGATACAGCCCACCTTCCGGAGCCCGTAGACGGGGTTGCAGTGGGTCACCGGCGAGGCCTCGGAGAGCCCGTAGCCCTCCACCAGCCGGCCGCCCGTGAGCTCCTCGAACCTCTTCTGCACCTCGACCGGCAGCGGGGCCGAACCGCTGATGCAGGCCTTGATGGACTTCAGGTCGTACTTCTGGACGTCGGGGTGGTTGATGATGGCGACGTATATGGTCGGGGCGCCGGGGAACAGGGTCGGCTTGTATTTGTCGATGGCCTTGAGGACGTCCTCGATGATGAACCTGGGGAGCAGGATCATCGTCCCGCCGCAGAGCGCGGCCAGGTTCATGCACGTCGTCATGGCGTAGCTGTGGAAGAGCGGCAGGACCGTCAGGATGCGCTCCCCTCCGTCCTCGATGTCAGGCATCCAGTTGCGCACCTGGACGGCGTTGACCACGAGGTTGCGGTGAGTGAGCATACAGCCCTTGGAGACGCCGGTGGTGCCCCCGGTGTACTGGAGACAGGCCACATCCTCGGACGGGTCGAACTCGTGCTCGGGCGGGTCGGCCGGGTGCTTTTTCAGAAGGTCCACGAACTGGTAGTTCCCGGGGCCCGTCGGGACCTCCACGAGCTGGCCCTCGCGCCGGGCCTTGATGGGGTACAGGATGTTCAGGGGGAAGGGCAGGAAGTCCTTGATGCTGGTCCAGATGACCTTCTCGAGGCCGGCCGACTCCCGAACCTTCGTGATGCGGCCCATCAGGAGGTCCAGGGCCACCATGACCTTGGAGCCCGAGTCCTTGATCTGGTACTCGATCTCCCGCTCCACATACAGGGGGTTGAACTCGACGACGGTCGCGCCGGCCTTGAGAGCGCCGTAGTACGCTATGACCGCCTGCGGGCAGTTGGGAAGCATGATCGCGACCCGGTCGCCCTTCTTGACGCCCAAGGCGGCAAGAGCCGCGGCGAACCGGTAAACCTTGTCCAGAAGCTGCTTGAAAGTCAGCCTGCCGCCCATGAAGATCGTCGCCGGGTTGTCCGGGAACCTCTCCGCGGACTGTTCGAGGAGCTTGAAGACAGGAACGTCGGGATACTCCAGACGCCGCTTCAAGTGCTCCGGGTAGTTCGCCCCCCAGAGCTTCTCGTAATCAGCCAATCTGCATCCCCTCCTTCACGACTTCCTTTCGGGCCTTCGCGGCCCCGTCCGTGCGGTGGTTGAGACCGGCCCGCCGTGATGGTCCTGGCACCACCTCCACCTGTCTATTCACAATTAGCCGAATGTAAGGGCCGATTCCTGCCTGGTCGAGAGAATTGTCTTGACCAAATGAGAGTTCCGACGTTTGAGGAAGGGGGCGAGCTTCCCATTGGAGCACGGACCTGTCCCGTGCAGAGAGATATGCACCGCACAGGAAGGAGATGCCGGAGACCGCGGCGCCTGGGGTCAGAAGGTAACGCCGAGCAGGTCGAGGACGTTGCCGATGCGGCTGTGCACCGTGGCCAGAGAGGAGCCGGCCGAAAGGAGGCCCACCGCCTCGTGGCCTTCGGCCGTAAGGAGGAGGGACCCGCTGTCGCCCGGTTCGGCCATGGCCGTCGTCACGATCTGGTCGGTGAAGACCGCCGTGCCGACCTCGCCGAGGCCGACCTTCACCGTGGCGCCGATGACCCTGATCTCACCCGTCGTCACGCCGGACGTGCGGCCGCTCTTGACGACACCCAGGCCGACGACCGGCTCGGCGACACCCTCCACCCTTCCAAGACCGAGGATGTCCTCCACCGCGTCCTCGGCCCTCACCAGCGTCGCCACGGCGGCGTCGACGAGGTTCTCGCCTCCCGTGGCGCGGAAGAGCTTCATCCGACGCCCCGGGAAGAGGTGGCGCAGCACGAAGTTCCCGACCGCTTCGGCCCTGCGGGCGACGGGACACTCCTCCTCCGACGCCGATGGGATGATGGGGACGAACCGCTCGAGGTGGGCGATGGTGTCGTCTGCGGTGCCCCCGTCGTAGCGCCCGGGCTGGTAGATAGGGTCCCCTACCTCCGCGCGCCCGTCGCGTCCGTTCGACAGGTTGGCCAGGACATGGTTGTTCGAGAGGACCATGGGGCGTCCGTCCCGGCGGTCGTAGACGAGGGCCCCGAAGGTGCCGGCGGTCACCTGGTAGTGACCCACGCTCACCCCCGGCCGGGCCGGCCGGACCCTGGTCCTGCGTTCATGCTCTTCCGGGAGAGCCGCTCGGGCCGGTTCCGCAGCGGGGAGAAGGCGGATGTCGCCGACCTCGACGACATCGGTCGCGGCGTCGGAGAGGACCCGCGGCACGAGGTCGGCCCGGCGGAGCCTTGACGGGGGCATCTTCCGCCTGACCAGGACCACGACTGCCTCACGCTGCGTGCGGCGGCCTCCGGTCTCCTTGCAGCCCACCCCGACCCCGACGACGTTCGCCTTGCCGAGGAGGACCTTGGCGTGCCTGGAGGCCAGAGCCCTGAGGTCTTCCAAGACCTCCCCCTCCTTTCCGGTCGGTCCATTATATGCCCGCTGGGAACAACGGCCCATCAGACAGACAGGAGGCCAGGGGTGGCGGTCTCGTTCCGTGCGCGGGAGGGAGCGGGACGGGCGGCCTGGTTCGTGTAAGAGGCGGCCTACTTCGTGTACTTGTCGGCCACGGCGGAGGCGCCGTAGGATTCGGGCTTTATCTTCGCGTCGAAGCCCGACCCGGTGACCATTCCGACGACTTCCCTGATCAAGCTCTTGGTGGCGCCTTCGCGGCCCACGTCGAGATGGATTTCGATGTCCAGATTGGACCATCCGTCACGGGCCAGGCGGGCGGCGATCTTGCTCCCGAGATTGAGGGAGAGGGCCGTCTCGAAGTAGATTCTCTGCCTCAGGCTGGCCAGCCTGGGGTGCTTGCGCTTCTCGTAGTAGTACCGGGCTCCTTTGCCTACGCGGTGGATGATGACCGCGGAGACGAAGGTCGTCTCCTCCCGGGCCCTCGAGTCGGTGCCGACGATAAGCCGGTAGCTTGCCGTCGGGTCTTCATCCACGTAGGCCCGGATGTCGTCGAACATCTCGTCGAAGCTCAGAGGACCCCGGGTGGGGCTGATGAACGGCACCGCCCAGCCGTCCCTTCATAAGGGATGAGGTGACGCAGGGTTCCAGCCCGATTATAGTCCCGGGGCGAGGGTCACAGCAAAGGGCCGGAGCGGCCCCGGCCCGACCCGTCCACGCCGTCCGCCCCGCCCACGAGCCCGCGGAAGGCTCTCTCGAGGGCCTGGAACTCCTCCATGGAGAGCGTTTCCCCGCGCCGCCCCCCGTCTATTCCCGCTTGCCGCACGGCCTGCTCGACCGCCCCGCGGTCCAGCCCCAGCCCCCCGGCCAGGGCGTTCACCAGCGTCTTCCGCCTCTGGCCGAAGGCCGCCCGGACGAGCCTGGACAGCCTGGCCAGGCCCTCCGGCCCGAGCCCTCCGGCCGGTCTGGGGAGGCGGTCGAGGACGACGAGAGCCGAGTCCACCTCAGGGCGGGGGTAGAAGGAGTTCCGGCCGACGCGGCGGGCGAGGGCCGGCCGGCTCACCGCGGCCACGGCCAGGGTCAGGGCGCCGTAGGCCTTCTCCCCCGGCTCGGCCAGGATGCGCTGGGCGACCTCGAACTGGACCATGACCACGGCCCTCGGCCAGAAGAGAGGAGGTTCGAGGAGCTTCAGGAGCAGAGGGGTCGTCACCCGGTACGGGAGGTTCCCGGCCACGAGGGCCTCCCCGCCGGCGAGCCCCCTCAGGTCGAGGGCCAGCGCGTCGCCTGCGACCACCTCGACCGCGGCCCAGGCCCTGGTGTTCGCCAGGAGGTGGGGGATGAGGGAGCGGTCCTTCTCGACGGCCACGACCCGTCCGGCTCCCGCCTGCGCCAGGGCCGCGGTGAGGCCGCCCAGGCCCGCGCCTATCTCCAGGACCGTCCGGCCGCGGACCTCGCCGAGAGCCTCGACGGTGCGCTCGAGCACGTTCACGTCCACGAGGAAGTTCTGCCCCAGGCCGCGCTTGGGACGGACGGCGCCAGACCTGACCAGCCCGGAGACGTACGAGACCGACCAGACGGGAGGGGTCCCCTGGTGCCTCATGACCCGGGCAGTTCGAGGATGTAGACCATGACCCGCCTTACCCCCCAGCTCATGGCCTCGGCGTACGTGTCATAGCACACGTCGATGCGGTGGCCCTTGATGGCCGAACCGACGTCACCGGCGACGGCGAACCCGTAGCCGTCGACATAGACGCGGCTCCAGAGGGGGATGACCGCCGGGTCCACGGCGA
Source organism: uncultured Eubacteriales bacterium (assembly GCA_913063835.1). Lineage (GTDB taxonomy): Bacteria > Bacillota > Sulfobacillia > UBA995 > UBA9673 > UBA9673. Next base: position 12,033 of record CAJXZV010000038.1, on the reverse strand, counting down.
TGATGCCCTTGGTGGCCCGCAGGCCCAGACAGGTGTAGCCGTCAGCCCACGCTCCACAGCTTATCGGACCCGGTTCGTAGGCCGTGGCCGTCACCTTGAGAGCCTTGAGGAAGCGTATGGTCTGCCCGTCCCTGACGATCGTCCCGGCCGTGCCCACCCGGACGACCTCCGGAACCGGCTCCCTGACGACGGTCGTGCGGACGACCTCCACCTCGGTCCTGCGCCCGTCCTCATAGGTGACCCGGAGAAGGGTCCGCCGGAGACCCGGTCTTCCCCTCTGTGCGACCACCGTCCGGCCGAGGTCCATGGTCATGTCTTCCCGCCTGATGGTCCTGAAGGGTATCTCTTCCTCCCGGTGCTGGTAGCTCTTCACCACCCGGGTGACGACAAGCCGTAGCCCGGCCTTCACTTCCGCGTCGCGTCCCGGCTCGAGCCTGTCGTCGGGGCCGACGCGGAGGCGGGACGTGGCGATGAGCTCACCGACCGTCCGGGCGGTGGTCATGAGAACGAACTCCCGGCCGTCGGCCTCGACGAGCACCGGGACGGCCCGTCGGACGGCGACAATGAGGCCGTCTTCTACAGGCGCCTCCGGCGGAGGAGAGACCTCGTCCCGGGGTCCCAGCGGGAGGCCGGCCGTCTCGAGGACCTCCCTGACGGTCCGCGCCGAGGTCTTGACCCGGACCTCGAGGTCTCCGGTGATGACGGTCACCGTCTTCTGGGAGAACATCCCGCTCGTGGCGAAGGCGGCCACCACCGCCGTGACGAGGAGGACGATGAGGAGCCTGCGGCTCCGGTCGAAGGCCGCGGGGACACGAGCGAACGACCGGACGGTGCCGCGGGTCACGGCCTCTGCACACCTCCCGGGCTCGACGGTCCGGCGTGGGGCGGCATCGGGACAGGACGCAAGGGGGAGGGACGCCCACCCGGACGCCCGCCCGGCGCCGGCCTTCCCGCGTTCGTCGGTTCAGGATGCGTCTCCTGCCGAGACATGAGACATAGCAGCGAGGAGTCGTTGAGCCGGTTAGGCAGTCGTGGACCGGCTTCCCCCGCTCCACCCGGACCCGACGGCCGGGGAGGCGGATGGAAGCGCTAGGCGGCAGTATCCCCCTTCCGGGGCTGAAGGTATGTATCACCGGCACGCCCGGGCGTCCAGGGGCCCCGAGCCGTCACGGCCCAGGCCGGCCCGGCCCGGCCAGTCTAGGTGCCGTGGACGCTGACCCGGTTCTTACCGAGTTTCTTGGAGAGGTAGAGCGCCCTGTCGGCGGCCTCGATGAGCTCGGTCCCGGTCGAGCCGTGGACCGGGAAGCTGGCCACACCGATGGACACCGTCATGGGGCCCTGGCACCCGGAGTCGGAAGCGGGACCGAAGGCCTCCTCCACGGTCCGCCTGATGCGCTCCGCCGCCTTCCGGGCCTGCTCGGTCCCTGTCTCGGGCATGATGATGGTGAACTCCTCGCCGCCGTAGCGGAACACGGTGTCGGTCTCGCGGACGGCAGCGGACAGCACCGAACCCATGCGAGCCAGAAGGCGGTCGCCTTCCACGTGGCCGAAGGCGTCGTTGTACTTCTTGAAGTCGTCGAGGTCGAGCATCATGAGGGAAAGGGGGCGCCCGTAGCGCTCCGCCCGCACGAGTTCGTCGCTCAGCCGCTGGTTGAAGTGGGTATGGTTGTACAGCCCCGTCAGCCCGTCGGTCACGGCCCGGCGGGACATGTCCCTGGCGTAGGTCCTCAGGCGGGCGTGGGCTTCCTCGAGCTCGGCGAGGAGCCTCCGGACCTCGGCGTGGGCCAACCGGTAGGCCCTTTCCCTGTTCACGAGGTAGGCCGCGGCCGCGCCGGTCAGGGCGAGATAGGCGGTGCGCACGGCCACCCGGCCCAGGTCGGGGTCTTGCGCCTGGCCCGCCGCGGCCAGCCATACGGCCAGCCCGTACAGGACCCCCGCGCCGAGCGCCGTCAGGACGCTCGCCCCGACCCCCAAGACCACTGCTGCGCCCACGATGAGTAGATAGTAGAGATGGTAGATGTCGCTCGCCAGCCCGCCTCTCGTCCAGACCAGAGCGGTGACGAGAAGCAGGTCTCCGGCGAGTATGGCGTAGCCGGCGGCCGGCCACACAGGCTGGAGGGAGCGGCGGGCGACGAGATGGTGGAGGGTCCCGGTGCAGAGGGCCGCGAGAGCCAACACGCCCCAGAACCCGGGCCCCACCTCACGCCGGCCGAGCAGGGTCAGAGTCGGCACGAGGATTATGACCGCCCAGTGGAGGTTGAGGGCGAACCGGAGGTCGCGCCGCCGCTCCGACTCCGCAGGCGGAGCCTCCGGACGCGTCGCGGCCTCCCCGGGCGAGCGGGCCGCACCATCCTCTCGGTCCACGGCAGACCCCACGCTCCCCGGAAGGGACACCTTCCAGCATCAGGTTACCGGAGGCATTCGCGCGGACCCCACCGATACCCTTTCACCCTTTCCGGCCGCCGCCCGGCCGCAGGTCGGGGACCGCCCCTGAAGCGACCCCCTCCTCTTCTGGAGCGGCCGCCTGCAGGCGCCCCGAAGGGTCTCCGGCCGGGTCGGGCGGCACGGCTAGGACCGGAGGAAGAGGGTGCGGGCGTTGCGCGAGGTCAGGAGGGCCAGGCGGTCGGGAGCGTCACCCCTGGCGGCGGCCAGGGCCGCCGCGACCTCGGCGACGTAGGCCGGCTCGTTCCGGCGTCCGCGGTGGCTCTGCGGGGCGAGGTAGGGACAGTCCGTCTCGATGAGGAGCCTCTCTTCCGGCACGGACGCCGCCACCGCCCTGAGCCGGGAGGCCCGCGGCAGGGTCACCGTCCCGGTGAAGGAGATGGAGAAGCCGAGCTCCACGCAGGACCGGGCCATCGCCTCGTCCCCGGAGAAGCAGTGCATGACCCCGGAAGGCCCCTCGCGCGGGTCCCCGGCGTCGGTACGGTCCCCGTAGGCCTCCTCGAGAATCTCCAGGGTCTCGTCGTGGGCGTCGCGGTCGTGGACGATGAGCGGAAGGCCGTTCCCGAGTGCCACCTCGATCTGCCGCAGGAAGACCGCCCTCTGGACGTCGCGGGGTGAGAGGTCGCGGTAGAAGTCGAGCCCGGTCTCCCCGACGGCGACGACCTTGGGATGCCGGACCAGGGACCGGAGCGTGGCCTCGAGGTCCCGCCCTGCCCGGGCCGCGTAGTGCGGGTGCAGCCCGACCGCGGCCCACACGTCGTCCTCCCGTTCGGCCAGGGCGACCGCCGCCCGGGACGACTCGAGGTCATAGCCGACACAGACCATCCCGACGACCCCGGCGGCCCGGGCCCTGGCCAGGACCTCCTCGAGGTCCGCCCGGAAGGCGCGGTCGGTGAGATGACAATGGGTGTCGAAGAGCTCCATGGTTCAGGTCTCGAGAGCCTCCTTCGGGTCTATCCGCGGGAAGAGGGGACGACCCTTCCTCACCCTCGTCCCGGGGCGGAGCTGCCCCCACCTGGCGATGTCGTCCAGGCGGACGGCCTCGAGGGCGCCGGGGTCGAGCCCAAGCTGGTCCCAGATACGCCGCGGCGTGTGGGGAAGGAACGGCAGGAGCAGGGCCCCGACGGCCCGCAGGGTCTCGAGAAGGTTGTAAAGCACCGTATCGAGGCGCGCACGGCTCCCGGGGTCCTTGGCCAGGCTCCAGGGGGCGTTGTCCTCGATATAGTGGTTGCCCTGGTTGACCAGGCGCCACACGGCCTCCAGAGCCTGCGGGATCTGGAGGTCGTCCATCGCCCGCTCCACCTCCGGGACCACCTCGGCCAAGAGGCCACGGAGCAGACCGTCGTCCTGGTCGGCCACCGGACTGGGAACGGTCGCGTCAGAGAACTTCTCGACCATGGTGAGGGTCCGGTAGAGCAGGTTCCCCAGGTCGTTGGCCAAGTCGACGTTCGTCCGGTTGACGAGGGCCTCCTCACTGTAGCGGCCGTCCGCGCCGAAGGGGATCTCCCGCAGGAGGAAGTACCGGACGGCGTCGACACCGTACTTGTCGATGAGCACGTGGGGGTCGATGACGTTCCCCTTCGACTTGGACATCTTGCCGCTGTCCAGGACCAGCCACCCGTGGCCGAAGACCCTCCGGGGGAGGGGAAGGCCGAGAGCCATCAGCAGGATGGGCCAGATGATGGCGTGGAACCTCATGATCTCCTTGCCCACCAGGTGGACGTCGGCGGGCCAGAACTCCTCGAAGAGCTTCCTCCGCTCGGGGTCCTCCGAAGCGTAGCCGATGGCCGAGATGTAGTTGGTCAGGGCGTCTATCCAGACGTAGACCACGTGGTCAGGGTCGAAGGGGACGGGGACCCCCCAGGCGAACGTCGTCCGACTGACGCAGAGGTCCTCGAGCCCCTGCTTGATGAAGCTGACCATCTCGTTGCGCCGGGAGGGGGGCTGGATGAAGTCCGGGTTCTCCTCGATGTGGCGGAGGAGCCTGTCCTGGTACTTCGAGAGCCGGAAGAAGTAGCTCTCCTCCTTGAGCCTGCTCACCTCCCGCCCACAGTCGGGGCACCTGCCGTCCACGAGCCGGCTCTCCAGCCAGAAGGTCTCACAGGGCGTGCAGTACCAGCCTTCGTACTCCGACTTGTAGATGTCGCCCTGCTCGTGGAAGCGGCGGAAGACCTCCTGGACCACCCTCTTGTGCCTGGGCTCCGTGGTCCGAATGAAGTCATCGTAGCTTATCTCGAGCCGCTCCCAGAGGCGGAGGATGCCGGCCACCACACGGTCCACGAACTCCTGCGGGTGCACGCCCGCGGCCCGCGCCGCCTCCTCGTTCTTGCTCCCGTGCTCATCGGTCCCGGTCAAGAAGAACGTCCGGCGCCCCCGCAGCCGGTTGAAGCGGGCCAGAGCGTCGGCCGCCACCGTGCTGTAGGCGTGGCCGATATGAAGGTCGCTGTTGGCGTAGTAGATGGGTGTCGTGATGTAAAAGGTCTGCCTGTCAGTCTCGGTCATGGAAGACCTCCTCCTGTACCCCTCTATAACGAACAAGCCCCTCACCCGCTCAGGGGCGAGGGGACTCGCGGTACCACCCTGCTTCGACCGGGCCGGCCCGGTCCTCAGCCGGCACGGGGCTCATGGCCCGATGCCGCGGCCCTGTAACGGGGGCCTCCCGTCGCAGCCTACTCCGGCCGTCGGCCCTTTCGACCCGAGGCTCAGGGGCCATGTTCGGCCGCCGTCCCGGGACCGGCTCTCAGCTCAAGACCGGCTCTCTGTACCCTTCGCGGCAGGCCTACTCTTCCCCGTCATGGCCGTTCAGACAGCCTTCGACGCGGCCCTAATATAGCGGCTCACATCTCGGCCTGTCAAGGCGCGAAAAAAAGTTGTTATAGGTGTTGACTGAATCTGCCATCCCTGGTATCATCCCGCTAGGGCGGTGTCGAAACTTGTTGAAGGAGGGGAGTGCCGGTGATGAAATCGACGGGAATAGTGCGGAAGGTTGACGAGCTTGGACGTGTCGTCATCCCGATCGAACTCCGGCGCACGCTGGACATCGAACAGAAGGACGCCCTAGAGATCTATGTCGACGCCGACAAGATCATCCTGAAGAAGTACGAACCTGCATGCGTTTTCTGCGGCAACGCCCACAACGTGGAGACCTTCATGGGCAAGAAGGTCTGCCGGAACTGCATGGAGGCGATGCACAGCCGCGCCGTGTAGGCGCTTTCGTCCGCTGTTGTCCAACCTCATCCGACCCCGGACGACTCCGGACGCCCCCGGTCACCCGGCCGGGGGCGTCGGCTGTCCGGGAGAGGGTGACGTCACCCCTATGACGAGCGTCATCTCACCCTTCAGGCGACCGTCTGCGCTCTTTCTGGCCTCCAGGACCTCGAGGACCTCCCGCGCCCGACCGCGGATGAACTCCTCGTGGACCTTGGTCAGCTCGCGGCAGAGCACGACCTCCGGGTCGTCCAGCACTTCAGCGACATCGCCCAGGGTCTCGATGGCCCGGTGGGGGGACTCGTAGACGACCACCGTGACCCCCAGGCGCGCGAGCTCGGCCAGGCGCCGCCGCCGGGGACCCTGGCGCCGGGGGAGGAAGCCGTCGAAAACGAAGGACCTCGTGGGAAGACCTGAAGCCGACAGGGCCAGGGTGAGCGCCGACGGTCCGGGGACGGGAACCACCGTGAGACCCCTCGAGACGGCCTCGGCCACCAGCCTCCAGCCGGGGTCGCTGATACCGGGCATCCCGGCGTCGGTGACCACGGCCACATCCTCGCCGGCCTCGACCCGCCGGAGAATCTCGTCGACGCGGCCGGCCGGGCTGTGCTGGTGATAGCTGATGAGCGGTGTGTGGAGGTCGAGGTGGGCCAGGAGGCGCCGCGTGCGGCGGGTGTCCTCCGCCGCGATGAGGTCGACCTCGCCCAGCACGCGGGCGGCCCGGGCCGAGAGGTCCTCCAGGTTGCCCACAGGAGTCCCGACCAGGTAGAGACGACCAGGCCTTTCGTTCACCCTCTCACCCGCCGCGCCGGGGTCTACCGGCCCCTTCAGCCTCGTCCGCGGGCGGCTCCCTGCCGGCGGCGCCCTCAGGTCCGTCGTCCTCCCGGGCCTTCTCTTTCTTGGCCTTCGGGTCGGGGTAGTAGTCGTTCTCGTAGCGAAGGCAGCACATGAGCCTCCCGCAGAGGCCGGATATCTTGTTGGGGTTGAGGGAGAGGTCCTGCCTCTTCGCCATGCGTATGGACACCGGCTGGAACTCGGTCAGGAAGGTGCAGCAGCAGAGCAGCCGGCCACAGGGCCCCAGGCCGCCCATCATCTTGGCCTCGTCCCTCACCCCTATCTGCCTCAGCTCTATCCTCGTCTTGAACGTGGCGGACAGGTCGCGGACGAGCTGGCGGAAGTCGACCCGGCCCTCGGCCGTGAAGTAGAAGATGAGCTTGGCGCGGTCAAGGGTGTACTCCGCATCGACCAGACTCATCTCCAGCCCGTGTTCGGCTATCTTGCGCTCACAGACGGCCAGGGCTTCCTTCTCCTTCTTGCGGTTCTCCTCGAGCCGGGCGAGGTCCTCGGGGGTCGCCTTCCTGAGCACCGGTCTCAGCGGCTGGCTGATTTCCTCCTCGGGGACCGTGCGGCCGGCCACGACGACCTCCGCCACCTCGAGTCCTCTTATCGTCTCGACGACGACGGTGTCCCCCACGTCGGGGGCGATGCCGCCCGGGTCGAAATAGTAGATCTTGCCGGCGCGCCGGAAGCGCACGCCGACGACGCGTGTCTGACTCACGAGCAGGATACCTCCCCGCCCTCCCGCCGGTCGGCGGGGGCTCGAAGGATGCACTTCAGGTCGATGAACAGAACCTCCAGAAGGAGCAGTCTCGCCGGATAGCGCCTCGCGTCCCCCTGGGCCTTCAGGACGCGGCGTGCAGCGGCGACCAGGACCTCCGGCGCGTGACGGCCGGCGAGCTCCCCGGCGGCCTCCGCCTCCGCGCCGGCCGGGAAGGCCAGCACGCGTTCGCCTGCGCCGAGCCCGCGGAGGGCGCCGTCCCGGTAGATGAGAGACAGGACTCCCAGCGCCCCTGACAGGAGCCCCCAGTCCCGGGCATGGCTCTCCACCGCAGCGGCGGCCTCGAAAAGTTCCGGATAGGACATTGTCCCCAGCAGACGGGCTGCGGATAAGAGCCTGTCGCGGAGGGACAGGAGAAACTTCCGCTCCTTCCGGCGGGCGACGAGGCCCGCGGCGCTCTCGGGGTCCCCACCCGAGACATAGGCGGCGAACCGGGCCTCAGCTTCCTCCAGCCCGTACTCGCGAACGAGGTCCGACACGAGGGCCCCGACCGGAGGCGGCCGGAAACGGACGAGCTGGCACCGTGACCGCACCGTCTCGGGGAGGACCTCCGGGCGGCTCGTGAGGAGGACCAGACAGGTCTGAGGAGCGGGCTCCTCGAGCAACTTGAGGAGCGTGTCGGCCCCCTCGTTGCGCGCCCCCGACGACCTGACCAGGGCCTCCGCCCGTTCGATGACGATGAAGCGCCTCGGTCCCAGGGCGGGCTTGAGGTAGGCGCGCCGGCGGATCTCCTCCCTGAGCTGTCGGACCGGATAGCTCGCCTTCCCGCCCTCGGGCCGGAAGAACTCCACGTCGGGATGACTGCCGCTCTCGACAAGCCGGCAGGAGCGGCAGGTCCCGCACGCGTCCCCGGAAACGGGGGCCTCACAGAGCACGGCCTTGGCGAGTTCCCGGGCGACGAGCCTCTTCCCGCAGCCTTCAGGCCCGGCGAAGAGATAGGCCTGGGCCATCCGGCCCCGCTCGAGGGCGCGGCGGAGCGACCCCGCGGCATAGGGCTGGCCTTCACAATGGTTCAGACCCACGGCAGACCGGTCCGGTCTCTATATCCGCACATGACGCTCCACGTCAAGGACGAAGACCGTCGCTCCGCCGACGAGGACCTCGACCGGATAGGGGACGCACGCGTCGACCGCACCCCCGGACGACGTCAAAGGGGTCACGAGCTGCTCGCGCGACCGGCAGGTCGCGCGGACGATGTCCAGCACCTTGTCGACCTCGTCGTCCTGGACGCCGACGAGAAGGGTGGTGTTGCCCTCCTTGAGGAAGCCGCCGGTGCTCGCGAGCTTCGTCGCCCGGAAGCCCGCACCGACCAGATCCTCGATGAGGCGCGGGGCGTCCTTGTCCTGGACCACGGTCACGATCAGCTTCATTGCCCGGGTACCTCCCTTCCTCCGAGCCGGCTCAACACGATGGTCCTTATCTCCGAGGCGACCTCGTCCGGAGGACGAGAACCGTCCACAAGGACTATCCGCCGAGGAAAACGTTCGGCGAGCCGGCGGTAGCCTCTGGCCACCTTCTCGTGGAACGCCGGCTCACGCCGCTCGATGCGGTCAGCCGCTCCCTCCCTGGCCCGGCCGAGGAACCTCGACGGGTCCCCGCCGTCGAGCACGAAGGTGACGTCCGGCCAGAGCCCCCCCGTGGCCCACTCGTTGACGGCCAGAACCCGCTCGAAGGGCAGTCCGAGCCCGAAGGCCTGGTAGGCCAGGCTGGAGTCGATGTAGCGGTCTGCCACGACGAACTTCCCGGCCTCGAGGGCCGGACGGATGACGTCCGCTACGAGCTGCCCCCGGGAGGCCGCAAAGAGGAGGACCTCGGTCACCGGGCCGATGTCCGACCCGGTGGGAGCCAGCAGGAGGTCCCTTATGACCTCGCCGGCCGGGGTGCCGCCCGGTTCGCGGGTCAGCACCACCTCGCCTCCCCTTTCCTCGAGCCAGGCCGCGAGCATCCTGGCCTGGGTGGTCTTCCCGGCCTTCTCTCCACCCTCGATGGATATGAAGAACCCTCGTGTGGTCGACATCAGGCCAAGACCTCGACTCCGCCGTCCGACATGCCCTGGACCCTGGCGCCGGAACGGGCCAGGAGGTCGAGATACCGGACGACCGTCTCTGTCATGCGCTGGCCGGGCAGGACGAGCGGGACTCCCGGAGGGTAGGGCGAGACCACGTCGGCCGCGATGCGTCCGACCGAACGGGTCACAGGCACCCACCGGCGCGGCCGCCGGAAAGCCTCCCCGGGCGGCAGAACGGCCTCACACCCGGCCAGCAGAGACTCTTTCTCCAAGGACAGGGCCCATTCCCGCCGCGGCCGCGCCCGGGGAGCGGTCGGGCCTCCACCGGCGTCGGCGCCCTCGAGCCGCGTCCCTTCCACCAGGGCCCGCACCAGCCGCCGGCAGTCCTCCAGGGTGTCCGCCGGTCCGGCCACGGCCACGACATGCCCCCACCCGGCCAGCTCGAGGTCCACCCCCCGGCGGGCGGCGGCCGCCGCGACGCCGAGACCCGTGAGCTCCGGAGGGGCCGACGGTTCGACCTCGAAGACGATGCGGGTCGGGTCTGTCAGGCCGTCCTCAGGAGGGATGAAGGGGACCAGCCGTCCCGTCTCACGGCGGACACACTCCCGCACCTCTTCCGACCTCTCGGCAGCCGCCGACCAGTCTTGCTCGCCGGCAAGCACCAGCCTCCTCCGCGCCAGGTCCAGCGAAGCCAGCACCTGGTGGGACGGGCTGGTCGTATGGACCAGCCGGACCGCCGCGGCCAGCCGCCCGTCCTCCAGCAGAGGGGCCGCAGGACCTCCGGTCCCGGCGGTCGTCCGCCGCCCGGTCAGGAGGATGGCCCCCGGCGTCAGGGCGCCAGCCGTCTTGTGCAGGCTCACGACACACGCCGACACCCCGGAGATGACCGGGGTCGGCGGCAGGCACGAGGAGAACCCGAAGTGAGCCCCGTGGGCGGCGTCCACGAGGAGCGGGACCCCCTCCCGAGCGCAGGCCTTCACAAGGGGCCTGAGCTCGACCGCGAACCCCTCGTAGGTGGGACAGGTGATGAGGAGGGCCGCGGGACGCTCGCGCCGGAGGGCCAAGGCCACGACGTCCGATGACGCGGGCAGCGGGCGACCCGACAGCCCGCCCAGGCGGGGAGGAATCAAGGACAGCCGGCAACCCGCCAGGACGGCCGCCGCGACCACGGAGCGGTGGTACGGCACCGTCACCATCAGGGTCCGGCCGGGGGGAACAGCGGCGAGGACCATGGCCAGGATTCCCGCGGTGGCCCCGGCCGCAAGGAAGCGGGCCTCCGCCGCGCCGTAGGCCTCGGCCGCCAGGCGCTGGGCCTCCTCGAGCGGGCCGCCCGGGGACGGGCAGTGCAGGTCGTCGAGGTCACCGACCTCCGTGAGGTCGAACTCAAGCCCCCGCCGGCCGAGGGCCAGGGCCATCTCCCGGAAGGGTCCTCTGCCCCCCTTGTGGCCGGGCACGTGGAAGCGGACGGCCCGGCGGCCCGTGTGGGCCACAAGATTCTCGAACAAAGGAGCCCGCGACTGGGACAGGCCGGCTCCTGCGGGCGGGTCCACGCCCGAACACCTCCCTCGAGAGCAATACGCCGCCGCGACCCCGATGTCCCGCTCCGCCGTGCCGGCCGTCTGTCCCATCTTGAGGAGGGAAGCCCCAGCGCGGCCGAGAATTTCCTCCGCCGCACCGGGTGGAGAGCTCGAGCGGGGTGTTGGGACCGTGGGCTGGCTGGACATTCTGAGGCGTGCAAGAGGTGGCACGAGTCGGAAGGGAGGCCGGCGCGAAGTCCGCGAGATGATGCTCCGGGCCCACGTGCGCGTCGAGGGAAAGGTGCAGGGTGTCTACTACCGAGCCCACGCCCGGGACAAGGCCACCCGCCTGGGTGTCACCGGCTGGGTGAGGAACCTGCCCGACGGTTCGGTCGAGGTCGTCATCGAGGGCAACGAGCCCTCGGTGAGGGCCATGCTCGAGTGGTGCCGGAACGGCCCCGCGCGGGCCGAGGTTGTGCGGACCCATGTCACCTGGGAACCCTACACGGGCGAGTTCGACCGCTTCTCGGTGCGCGAGACCCCGGAAGGCTGAGACGGAGTGAAGGGACAGCGAACACCGCACCGCGTCTGCACGTAGGCAGAGGCGGCCGTCTCGCGGCCGCCTCTCTCTTTCCGGCTCTCCGGTCAACCGGGGACGCTGGACGTCCCCCTGTCCAGAGTCACTCCCCGTGGATCCTCTTCTTCTTGGCCAGGAGTTCCTCGCGCGTCTCCTTGTGATCCGGATCAGGCACGCACGCGTCCACCGGGCACACCGCGGCGCACTGCGGTTCATCATAGAAGCCCACGCACTCCGTGCACTTCTCGGGATCGATGACGAAGTACTCGTCACCCTCCGATATGGCCTCGTTCGGGCATTCCGGTTCACACACACCGCAGCTGGCGCAATCCTCAGTGATCTTGTAGGCCATCGTCTCACCTCCCCGGGCACGGAATCCGCCCCAGGATTCGCGGGGCTTGCGCCGATTCCTCCAGAGACAGGCCACATCTCGACCGGAAGGCCTGGACGGAGGGCCGCCCACGCCCTGCGCGCTCCTCCGGCCGGGTCGGAGCGGAAGGTTGCCGCCCATGCCCCATGAGATGACAAGGAAGGCCCGCACCCTGGTGTGGTGCGGGCCTTCGGAGAAGGTTTCCCGGCGGCGACCTACTCTCCCGGACGGTCTCCCGTCAAGTACCATCGGCGCTGGAGGGCTTAACTTCCGTGTTCGGGATGGGAACGGGTG
>CAJXZV010000037.1 GCA_913063835.1 uncultured Eubacteriales bacterium | reverse complement strand
GACTCCTCACGGCCGGTCCCGGCCCGCCCCGACAGGCTCTCTCACTCGCCGGCCTTGGCGGTGATGGTCACCGTGGTGACCATGCCCCGGGCGACGAGGACGGTCACGGTGTCGCCGGCAGCGACCTCGCCGTGCTCGACCTCGACACCGTCATGGTAGACCTTTGCCGACGGGTCGACGGCGAAGGTGACGTGCTCTTCGCCGGTGTCGATGGTCAGGGTCATGAGCTTGCCGCCGGCGTCGACGACCACGCCGACGACGGTCCCGCTGACCTCGGACACGGTGTAAGTGGCCGTGATGACCGTGACCTGGTCCTGGACGTTCAGCTCGAGGACCACGTGGTCTCCCGGGCGCACCTCGCCCAGGGCCGCCGGCTCGCCGTTCACCGTGACCGTCACGTCCGGAGCCACGTCGTAGGTCTCCTCGTCGGCCACCTCGCCGCCCTCGGGGATGATGGAGATGGTCGCGCCGAGCTCGGGTACGGTGCCCGTCCCCAGGGTGACCCGGGTGACGGTGCCTTCGACCGTGGTGACCTCGTCCGAGGTCGGGTCGAGGACAACGGCCGTGATCATGCCGTCGGTGAGGGTGAGCCTGGCCGTCCGGCCGCGGGAGATGTCGCCGGCCCCCACCGGCTCGCCGTCAAGGGTGATGTCCACCTCGGCGGCCGCCTCGAAGGTCTCGGCCACGCCGTCGTGCCAGAGGATGATGGAGGCGAGCCTGCCGTCAGAGGTCAGGAAGACCTCCACGATGAGACCCTCCACCTCGGTCACCTCCGGCGGCTCCTCGCCGATGACGACCTTGACGACCTCGCCGCCGACGACGGTGAGGGTCACCGTGAGGCCGGGCTCGAGCTCGGCGGCGGGGACTTCCTCCCCGTCACGGGTTATCTCCACCTCGTCCGCCGCGGTGAAGGTCTCGGCCTCGCCGTCGTGCCAGAGGGTGATGCCGGCCAGCTCACCATCTGGAGTCAGGTCGGTCTCGAGGACCATCCCCGTGACCTTCTCCTCCTCCGGGGGCTCCTCGGAGGGCTCCTCGCCGATGGCGATGGCCACGACCACACCGTCCTCCAGGGTGACCCTGACCGTCAGGCCCGGGACGACCGCGCTCGCCGGAGCCTCCTCGCCGTCGACGGTGATGACGACCTCGGGCGAGACGAGATAGACCCTGACCTTCTCGTCGACCCAGAGGGTCAGGCCGGTCAGGCTGCCGGTCTCGTCGTGCGCCGTCACAAGGACCATGCCGACGACCTCTGTCGCCGAGGGCTCGGACTCGGTCTCGCCGTGTATGAGGAGGACCTTGCCGTCCCGGTCGAGATAGAGGGCCACGTGGAGGCCCGGGGTGACCTCCGTGAGGTCGGCCGGCTCGCCGTCCAGGATGACGGCCACGGCCGGGGCCAGCTCGTAGGTCTCCTCGCCTCCGCTGCCGGGCAGGCCGCCCGAGGTGTCGGGGATGATGGTGATGGTCGAGGCCACGGCCGGGTCGGCCGGGATGTCGACCCCGGCCACCGTGCCCTCGACGATGCGCCGGTCGGCGGGGGTCTGGATGAGGTCGTCCAGCCGGTTGAGAAGGGCGGCCGTCTCGGCCCGGGTGACGGGCTTGTTCAGGTGGAGCTTGCCGTCGTAGCCGCGGAGTATGCCGAGCTCGATGGCCAGGGCCACATAGCCCCAGGCCCACGGCGGGACGGAGTCGGCATCCTTGAAGAGGATGGGTGCGCCGAGGCGTTCGGCGGCCTCGGGGCCCAGGCCGGCGGCCTCGAGCAGGATGACGATGACCTCCACGCGCTTGGCGGGGGCGTTGGCCCGGAACACGGGCCCGTCGCCGCCCTGCATGAGCGGCCAGAGGTAGCCGTGCTGGAGAGCGTAGGCCAGGCACTCGTGGGCGCCGGGCCAGGCGGGGATGGCCGGGTAGTCGGTGAAGGTCGAACCCGGGAGGGCGGCCACCTCCAGGGGGTCGAGGGCCAGGGCCTCGTCCTCGAAGCCCATGAGCCGTGTGGCCAGGACGACTATCTCCAGACGCGTGACGTGGTTCCTGGGCCCGAAGAGCCCCTTGCCGTAACCCTTCATGACGCCTTTGGCCGCCACCGTCGAGATGTCTCCCAGGGCCCAGTGGTCGGCGCTCACGTCCGAGAACCAGGAGGAGAGCCAGGGGGGCCCTCCCTTGGCCGGGCCGAACCCGAGGCCGAGCTTCTTGAGCACCCCGAGGCCCGGAGCGGCCAGGGCCGGACCGCCCGCGAGGGCCAGCACCAGAGCGACCGCCACCGCTACCCTCACGGGGTGCAGCCACCGCATCTTCCTCATGCACGTTCCTCCAATCCGTTCAATCTTGCCGGCTCCTGCCGCCCCGCCCCCGCCGGTCGGTCGGGGGGAGGTTCGCTCAGGGCCGCAGGGCCGGTCGGGTCGGGGTCGTCAACCCCGGTACAGATAGTCGAGAAGCCATTTCTGGAACTGGGGGTAGACCTTTGCCAAGTTCTGGGGTTCTAGTGGCCTGAGGTGGCGGCTCGCAATCGGGAGCCTGGGCGTGCGCCGGCCATTGGCTGGAACGCGGTCACGTCTGCCTCTTGCTTTCCTCGTGGACGAGGCGGTTGCGGTAGCCGGCCAGCCCCCGGCCCTTATGGCGGCCCAGGTCCAGCAGAGCCTGGAGGGCACGGCGCAGATGGTGCTCGGCTATGGCGTAGTTGTCGGGCACGGCCCGGAACTCGTCCAGTGTCAGGGTGCTGAGTTCGCGGAGACGGGCCAGGGAGTTCCGCACGGTCTGGGCGCGGTCAGCGACGAGCGAAAGGTTGAACATCGGACAAGCCTCCTCCGCTACCGGTCGGCCCCAGGCGGGCTGTCGTCGAGCATGTCGCGGAACGACCGCTCGAGGAAGGGGCGGAAGTCCAGGTAGTCCCTTACGATGATGTCCTCGGCGTCGGTGCGGGCGTCCGGGTTCGACTCCCACAGGACGCGGCCGTGACGGATAATCTCGAACCGCAGGGGGAGGCGGGCCTCGTTGAGAACCACCAGGTCGACCTCCACCCCGGCTATCTCCTGGAGTCTGTCCACGATGGCCAGCCTCTCGGTGACCGGCAGGCGCGTCCCGGAAGGCAGGAGGACGGCCAGGTCGAGGTCGCTGTCGGGCCGGGCCTCGCCGGAGGCCCGGGAGCCGAAGGCGTAGACGGCGATGGGCCTGTAGCCCTTGAGGAGGGACACGACGAGGGACACGACAGCTCTGAGCTTACCGTCGGGCAACAGACTCACCGAGGGCCCCCCTTCCCGTGGCGGCCATCCTGATGCTACCAGACAACCGGCGTCCAGGGAAAGGGGCTGGGGGCCAGGGGGGACCCGTTGCCCGGCCCCGCTCCTCGTCGTTCTGGGCAATGGCCCCGAGGCGGAACGGAGGATGGTTGAAACAGGCGCAGAACACTTCCAACACTGACCTATTCCGGCAGCGGAAGCCCCATGACCCATACTGCGCCAAGGAAGCTGAGAGAAGAGGGCGCGAAAGCGAAAGCTTGGGGCGGTGAGGGCAGCTGGACGATGTACGAGTAGAGAAGTTGTCCGTTTCGTCGCCTCATTCGGAAGCAGTCTGGCGTCTCCTCAGGGCCAACAGTAAGACCCTGGGCTTCTTCCCCAGAGGGGCGTTCAATCAGTACAGGGAACGCGGCGGCATCCTAGTGGCCCTTCTTGAGGAGACATGTGTTGGCTTTGTCACCTTCAGACCCGTCCGGAACACGATCAAAGTCGTACACCTATGTGTGGACGAAGCCTACAGAAACCGGGGCATCGCCAGGCGGCTCATCGAAGAACTCTCTCGCCGGACGAAGTGCTACGCAGGTATCGGACTCAAATGCCGCGCTGACTACGGGCTCGACGGGTTCTGGTCGCGGCTGGGCTTTTCGCGGCGAAGCACCGGAAGCGGTCGGGGCCGGAAGAGAATGCCGGTCGGGTTCTGGTGGCTCGACCACGGCCATCCGACCCTCTTCGACGATCTCCCGCTACCAGCGATAAAGGCCGCTCTCGACGCTAACATAGTGCTTGACCTCGTGGAAGCACGGAGTGAGGAGTCCAGGGCTCTGCTGGAAGACTGGCTGGACGACGTCGAGTATTACTATACGGATTGGCTGTTCCACGACCTAAGGACGGAGAGTAGGGATGAACTCGAGAGGCATCTGATAGAGCTAGACAAACTAAGGCCGCTAGATGTTGATCACCCTAAGGCGGAAGCTGTCTTTACGGAGCTCCATGAACAGTTCGGTCGCCCGAGCCAGAATAACTGGATACGTGACTTGCGGCAGCTTGCCTCCGCGGTGGCCGGCGGCTGCTCCTTCTTTATCACGAGGGACACGCAGCTCCTTAACAAGGCCTCTGAAGTGCGAGAACGCTTCGGGTTGTCAGTCGTCCGTCCATCCGATTTCATCATCGAGGTCGACGAACTCCAGGACAAATCCAAGTACCGGTCCGAGCGCTTCGGCGGTACGGCGCTGGTGGTAAGGAGAGTCGGAAAGGGAGAAGCAGACTCCCTTGCTCGAGTGTTCGTGTGCAAGGGAGACAGTAAGGGGGCGCTAGAGAGGCGGCTGCATCCCTACCTCGCACGGCCTAAGGAATGTGAGGTTCTGACGGTATCAACCCCGGCCGGCAATGACCTCAACGGCCTTGTCATATACTCCAGGACGCAGAGCGACCGGCTTGACATCCCAGTAATTAGGACGTTGCCCGGGCGTGAGTTCTATGCCCTGGCTGTTCGCATGCTCAGCGGGGCTCTAGAGAGGGCGGCCGGCGAAGGACGCTTTGTCGTTACTGTTGCGGAAACCCACGTGAGTGCCGATGTGCTGCAGGCCTTGACCGATTTACGGTTCAACTACCAGGACCGGGTTTGGTTCCGCTACACGTTACCTTGTGCCGCTGTTGCTGCGGAGGTGGCGGCCCTACTACGGGAGCGGGCAAGGCACTTCCCTAGGCATGCCGAACTCTGCGAGGAGCTGGCTGACAGGGTGCAAGTGGCTGCGTCTGTGGGCGACTCTCTGG
The DNA here is from genome assembly GCA_913063835.1 of uncultured Eubacteriales bacterium. Taxonomy (GTDB): domain Bacteria; phylum Bacillota; class Sulfobacillia; order UBA995; family UBA9673; genus UBA9673. The sequence goes on along the minus strand of CAJXZV010000037.1, from coordinate 15,145 downwards.
CACTCGTTGAACTTGAGAAGACCCTCTGGCCACTGAAGATACTCGATGCACCGATTAGGACGTTCATTGTGCCGATTAAGCCAATCTGGGCCGCTCAGCTGTTTGAAGAGAGGATGGCCCAGGAGACTCTGTTCGGTGCTGACATGGAGCTCATGCTCCGCTTCGAAAACGTTTACTACCGCCGGAAGCGCCCAGCCACCATCCAGGCCCCGGGTCGTATTCTCTGGTATGTCAGCAAGGACCGGCGTTATGCCGGGACTATGGGTTTGAGAGCGTGTTCGTACGTTGACAGGGTAGAGATGGGCTCGGCCGACAGGTGCTATGACAAGTTCAGCCACCTCGGGGTGTTCACGCGGCAGGACGTGCGAGCCCTCTCAGACGGCGAGCCTGTCATGGCCATTAAGTTCAGTCACACGGAGCTGTTCCCCCATCTGGTTCCGCGTGAGGCTGTTCAAGCTACCGTACACGAAGACAGAGGGACCGTTCCTCCACTGCGGTCTCCGTTGAGGATATCGGAGAACGCGTTCGCTCGACTGTACTGGTTTGGGAAGCATGGAACCTTGGAGGGTTGCCCTTTTGAAGGCACTAGTCCTGGCCATTCGCCCCAGATTCACTGACAGTATTCTGGACGGAACCAAGACCGTTGAGCTGAGACGTTCCAAGCCGCGTGTCGAGTCAGGGCACATGGCTCTCATCTATGCCTGCGCGCCCGTCAAGGCCATCGTAGGCGGGTTTGTGATTGACGGCTTCTTGACTGCCAGGCCGGATGCCCTTTGGACAGCGGTGAAAGGCAAGGCGGCGGTGACTTACGAGGAGTTCAAAGCTTATTTCAAGGACTGCGGGGTGGGCCACGCCATCAGCATAAGAGACCCCTGGCGAGCGCGAACGCCTGTTCCGCTCGAGGTCCTGCGTACTGAGTGCCCTTCGTTTCATCCACCTCGCAGCTATGGCTATATCAGCCTGTCTGGTCACTTGGCTTCCCTGCTCGGACACAATGGAAGCGTCGGCCCGTCGCAGGTGGAGGTTGCTCTGGAGGTTCAGACCAGAGCCTAGCCGGTTAAGCGGAGCGGGGGACTCACTCCGCTGCCGGTCTCTCGATGAGAAGCAGGAGGGCCTGAGGGGCCTGCCCTCCGTCAGCTGTTGACGGTGGCGAGGTGTTATATGGTTTCTTGCGGGGCTCCCTACGCGGCAATGGCCCAAGAAGTGTCCTTCACCCACAAGTAGCGGGCACCAGGTCGAGTACGGGCCAAAGGTCTGGCACAGGTCGCCACCGGCTTCCAGGATGGACCACGATGCGTGTCGAACTGTCTCCCGGGCTCCGCTTGGGGGCTCACAGGTCTGAGCCATCAGGAGGTCGAGATCCTGATGAAGACGCTTTTCGAAACCTGCGTGCCGCGCCCGGAGGTGCTCTCGGGCGAACTCCAGGAGGCACGCTTCGCCGCCAGGTTGGGTGACGTGGCCCGCGGGACGGCGGACCCGGTGTACGGAGACGCCCGGACCTTCTTCTCGCGGACCCACCCGACCGAGGGCCTCCGTGCCCTTCTCTCGGAGGCCCTTGGCCGGATATGGGGAACCAACCCCATGGCAGCGCCCGTCGTGCGCCTGGAGACAAGCTTCGGCGGCGGCAAGACCCACGGCCTGATCGCCCTTTATCACGCGGCATCGGGGAAGGTCCCGGCTGAGCTACTCGCCCCTTACTTCGGTGGCGGGGACATACCCCGCGGCGAACCGGCCCGGGTGGCGGTCGTGGTCGGTGACGACCTCAACCCCGTCGATGGTCTGAGGCACCCTGATGGCGTGACCACGTACACACCCTGGGGAGAGATCGCCTACCAGTTGGGTGGGGCCGCCGCCTACGAAAAGGTGCGGGCGAGCGATGAGGCCCGGGTCCCCGGGGCCGTCCCGTGGAGGGAGCTCCTCGGCGAGGGGCCCGCGGTGCTCCTTCTGGACGAGCTTGGCCCGTACCTGCGCACCCTGAAGACCTGGAAGGGCAAGGAGGCCCTCGCGGGGCATCTGGCCCCGTTCCTCAAAGCCCTTCTGGAGGCGGTCGCGGCTTCGCCGCGTGCGGTCTGTGTTCTCACCCTCGCCCAAGCCTCCGACGCCTTCGGTGAGGAGAGCGAGGAGCTCGGAGAGGCCCTCACTCAGCTCATGGGCGAGCTGAAGTTCATCTCCGGCCGTCTGGAGCGGATGCTCACGCCCACGACCGGCGAGAAGGAGATCGCCTGCATCCTGACTCGTCAGCTGTTCGAGCGGGTGGACACCTCGGCGGCCCGTGAGGTCGCCCACGCGTACCGGGTCTACCTCGAAGAGGCACAGCGGCAGGGGGCGGAACTGCCTGCGGCAGCGACCACCCCCGACTATCTCCAGCTCCTCGAGCCGAGCTACCCCTTCCATCCGGAGCTCCTCATCACCCTGAACCGCAAGGTGTCGACGATTCCGAACTTCCAGCGAACCCGAGGCGCTCTGCGCCTTCTGGCGCGCGTCGTCCGGCGCCTCTGGGAGACCAGGCCCGCCGACCTTTGGCTCATCCATCCCCACCATCTTGACCTGTCGGTGGAGGCGATTGTGGAGGAGCTCACCAGCCGCCTCGACCGCCCGCGGTACAAGGGGGTCGTTCATGCCGACATCGCCAGTCCCGTCCCGGAGCAGCCTGGCTTCGCGAGCGCCATCGACCGCTCGTGGGAGGAGGCTGGGCGGAGGCCGTTCGCCAAGCGGGCCGCCACGACCATCTTCCTCCACAGCCTCACGAGGGGGCCGGGGGTAGGGGCCCGCCCGGAGGAGGTGGCCCTGGCCTGCCTCGGCCCGCGGGATGACCCAGCGCTCTTCAATCAGGCCCTCAAGGAGCTTGAGCGGCTCTGCTGGTACCTTGAGTACGACGGTAGCCGCTGGCGTTTCCAGACCGAGCCTTCCCTGAACAAGATGATTGTGGACGAGATGCAGTACGTGGGGAAGGCAACGGCCAAGCGGGTGATTGACGAGCGTCTGAAGGCCATCTGGCAGCCGGGCGTCTTCGAGGTTCCACCCTTCCCCGCTGAGCCGGCCGACATCCCTGATGACGCCGGCAGACCCAAGCTGGCCGTCCTTCACCATGACGCCGCGGCCGCCAAAGAGGAGGACGAGCGGCCCCCGGACCTCGTCGTGCGGCTCTTCGGGGAGAAGGGGACTCTGGGGGAGCCGCGGACCTTCCAGAACAACGTCCTCTTTCTGGTGTGCGACGAACGGCACCGGGAAGAGATGGTGCACAAGGCGCGCGAGGCCGAAGCCATCCGGCGGCTGATGGACAACCCCGAGCGGCAGAAGCTCCTTTCGCCCGAGCAGCGGCGCCGCCTCCGTGCACGCAGGGACGAGAGCGAGCTCGAGCTGAGAGTGGCGGTACATCGGGCGTACCGCTTCCTCTACTACCCGTCTTCTGATGCTCCTAAGAGCGCCGCCCACCTGGCCCGCGAGACCCTCCCTGCGCAGGACCAGGGGGATATCAGGCAGGACCAGAGTCGGGTGGTCCTGGAGGTCCTGCGTCGCCTCGAGAAGGTGTACACGGCTGACGACCCGCCCATCGCTCCGGAGCTCATAAAGCGGTTTGCCTGGACGCGCGGCGCTCGGGAGGTGGCCGTGGCGGAGGTGGTGCGGGCTTTCGCTATGCGGCGGGCCCTGAGGATACTGCTGGACGTGCGGCCCCTCCGGGAGGGAATTCTCCAGGGAGTCCGGCGCGGTCTCTGGGTCTATTTCAACCCCGCCGAGGGGAAAGGCTACGGAACCGAATCGCCGCCCCCTCTCGTCCGCCTGGACGGGGACGCCGTGCTCCTCGAGCCGGAGCTGGCGCGGGAGCGGAGCATAGCCATCGTCGGGACCACACCCCCGGAGGAGAGGTGTCCCGTCTGCGGTGAACCTACCGCCGAGTGCCGGTGCAAGCCCCCTCCGCCCTCTCCTCGGGAGGGCGGAATCGAAGCGTCCGGAACGGTTGACCAGGCCTTCCAGGGGATTTTGGACCATATGCACGACCGCGGCCTCTCTTCCCTCGCGGTGTTGCGGCTCGAGGTGGAGGGTGCCGGCCGCGAGGGTGTGCGGGAGCTGCGGAGTCTGGGGTTGGCCGTCCCGCAACTGGGGCCGGGGCGGTTCCGCCTCGACCTTGCGGTCGCGGCCGAGTTCGAGGAAGGCGGGGGGATGAAGCTGGAGTTCCACGGTCCTTGGGAGCGGTGGCGTGAGCTGAAGGATGCGCTCGTCTCCACGTTGGACCGGGCCTCGCGGGCGGACGTGCGGGCCGGGCTGGAATGCCGGGGGCCTGAGGCGCTGACCCCGGAGGCCGTCGCCGGGCTCCGGGACGTCCTGCGACACCTCGACCTCGGCCGCGTACGCGTGACGGGGGAACCGTCTCCGGACGGGGTGGACCGGTCGTGAAGGCTAGGTCGTTCCTGCTCTACGTGCTTCCCAGGCCTGATGGTTCCTACGGCGTCGAGCTCCGGCAACGCGTGAACGGGGCTCGACACCTGGAGGAGCGGGCGGTGGTGCGGGTGTGGGACGCTCCGCTCCAGGCCGCTCTGACCCATGTGCTTGAGGCCCTGCGCAGGAGCGGGTACCGGCCGTCCGAGTTGCGCCGTGGCCGGCGTGACCCCTTCGAGCTGCGGGAAGAAGCGGGCGTGCGCCTGGGCTTGGTGTTTCTGGCGTTGAAGCCCCTCCGCAAGACGACCCGCATGGAGCGGATCGCCGGGGCCATCCACGAGATGTCCGACGAAGAGGTCTACTACTGGTTCAGCAAGGCTCTGTCAGCGCGGAGCGCCCAGCGGGCCGTGAGGGTCCTCCTGGGAGGGGAGTGAAGGGTAGCGTGCATGTGCCACTGATTTCAACCTGGCTTCCCGTTGAGATGTTGGGTGCGGAAGCTCGGCGCGAGAGAGCAGCCAGCAGTTCCCTCCCGCCTCTCTACTTCCTCCACGTCTGGTGGGCGCGGCGTCCCCTCGTGGTGTCCCGCGCCGCGGTCCTGGGGAGTGTGCTTCCCGCGTGGAGCCCCGACTGGCCGGAGGACCTCCGGCGCTGGTTCCCTGACGAGGAGACATACCAAAACTGGTTCCTCCATGACCTTCTCGGCATCCGGGGCGACCCGGTCGAGGCCCAGTGGAAGATTGAAAAGGCCAAGCAGTCGGGTGAGGTTCTGTCCGATGGTGGGTACGGGTACAGTCGTGCCTTCACCTACACCCCAGGCGAGGAAGAGGTGGCTCTCCTTCGCAAGCTTCTCGAGGTGAGGTGGGGCACCAACGACCTGGTGGTCAGCGACCCCATGGCTGGTGGGGGTTCCGTGCCGTTCGAGGCCCTTCGCTACGGCCTGCCTACGTTCGCGAACGAACTGAACCCGGTCGCCTACACCGTACTGCTGGCGACCCTGGATTACCCCGGGCGTTTCGGCCCGGACCTGGTGAGAGATATCGAGACGTACGGACGGATGTGGGCCGAGCGCGTGGAGGAGCGGCTTGAGGCCTTCTTCCCGCTGCAGAAGCACGAGCGTGTTTTCGCGTATCTGTGGGCCCGCACCATAGCCTGCCCCTACACCGGCAAGCCCGTGCCTCTCTCTCCGAACTGGTGGCTGCGGAGCAGGCATGAGTTCGTCGTAGCCGTCAGGTTGGTCGCGGAGCCCGAAGCGCCTGAGTGTCGGTTTGAGATTGTACGGGGCGATGCGGCGTCCGCGGTGCATCCGCAGCGGGGGACTGTGGCCCGCGGCACCGCGGTTTCCCCGTGGACCGGCGAGACCATCCCCGGGGACTACATCAAGGACGAGGCTCAAGCTGGGCGGATGCGAGCCCAACTTTATGCCGTGGCCATTCAGACCCAGCGGGGCAAAGACTTCCGGCCTCCTACAGAGGAGGATCTCGACGCTGTCCGGCGGGCTGAAGACGAGCTTGCCCGCCGGGTGCCCGAATGGGACGCGCGGGGGCTAATCCCCCGCGAGGCTATCCCCGACGGGCTCAAGACGACGGAGCCTCACCGTTACGGCATGCGCACTTGGGCCGACCTCTTTTCACCTCGGCAGCTCCTGGCCCTCTGCACGTACCTCGAGACATACCACGAGGTCGCCGCGGACGTGTGCCGTGCGCTGCCCGAGGACCGTGCCCGGGCGGTACTGACCTACCTGGCGCTTGTGCTCGACAAATGTGCGGACTATAATTCACGGCTATGCCCTTGGCACCCATCCCGGCAGGTCATTGCCCACACCTTCGACCGCCATGACTTCTCCTTCAAATGGAGCTTCGGCGAGTTCGACGCAGCCCGGATGCTTCTGCCCTGGGCTCTGGGCCAGGTCGTTGATGCCTACCGCGGCATCGCTGACCTTGCGGGCGCCCCGGCGCGTAGCCTCTTCGCCTCGGCCGGTTCGCGGCCTCCGGTCGCGGTCAGGGCTGGCAACGCCGGTAGCGTGCCGGAACTCCCGTCCGGCACTGTGCACGCCATCGTCGTCGATCCCCCGTACTACGACAACGTAATGTACGGGGAGCTCTCGGACTTCTTCTACGTGTGGCTGAAGCGCTCGGTAGGTGACCTCTACCCCGAGGCCTTTAGTGGTCTTCTCACCGACAAGGATTCCGAGGCCGTTGCCAACCCGGCGCGTTTCCGCGGGATGAAAGGGCACGCTCCGAAAGAACTTGCCGACCGCGACTACGAGCGGAAGATGCTCGCCTGCTTCCGGGAGATGCACCGGGTGCTGAGGCCTGACGGCGTGCTCACGGTCATGTTCACCCACAAGCGCACCGACGCCTGGAACGCCCTGGGGCGTGCCCTCATCGAGGCCGGCTTCACGGTCCAATCCTCCTGGCCGGTTCGTACTGAGAGCGAGCATTCTCTCCACCAAGTCAAGAAGAACGCCGCCCGCTCGACAATCCTCCTCACCTGCCGCAAGCGTCCGGAGTCGGCGGAGCCGGTCTGGTGGGATGAAATCAAACGCGAGGTCCGGCAGGTGGCACGGGAGCGCGCGCTGGAGTACCAGCGGGCGGGCATCACCGGGGTTGATGTGTACCTTGCCACCTACGGTCCGGTACTGGGGGTCCTTTCGCGACGCTGGCCTGTACTCTCAGGGGAAGCCGACCCGGAGACCGGCGAACCGAGGCGGCTTGAGCCGGAGAACGCTCTGGCCGTGGCCCGCGAGGAAATCGCGGCCCTCCACAAGAAGGGGCTCGTCGGACGGGAGGTGCGCTTCGACCCAGTCACCGACTTCTGGCTGCTTGCGTGGGACACCTTTAAGGCGGCGACCTTTCCGGCAGACGAGGCGCGTAAGCTCTCTCTTGCGTTGGGCTGCGACCTAGAGGCCGACCTCATCAGCGGGCACCGTGTGCTGGCCAAGAAGGGTGACACGGTCACCATCCAGGAGCCGGCAAGCCGCCGGGTGCGCCTCGACCCCAAGGGTTCCTTCACCCTGCTACTCGATGTGTTGCACACCGCGTTCTTGCTGGTGGACGAGGAGGGTACGGCCTCGGCCGTCCGCTTCCTTGGGCAGCAGGGCTGTATCGGTGATTCCGTATTCCAGTCTTTGTTTCAGGGAGCCCTACGGGCCATACCCGCGGTCCGTGACGGATCAGGAAATTTCGTCCGTCCAGAGGCCGAGGCGCTCGAGCGACTCCGGCAGGCGGCGTTCCCTGAGTACCAGCAGATTGGGGCCCACGAAAGACACGAAGAGGAGAGAAGCGGATAGCCGATGGGTGGCTGCCTCACAGAGGTCGACTGGAGAATCTCCTACGGTCCGTCCGACGACCGGCTGCGGGACTTCTATATCCCCGCCCTCTCGCGGGCGGTCTCCTATGACCGCACGGCCGGGTTCTTCTCCTCCTGGTCCCTCGCTGTCGCCGCCGCGGGCGTCGCCCACCTGATTCGGGCAGGCGGCACGATGCGCCTCCTGGTCGGGGCGCGGCTGGCCGAGGAAGACGTGGAGGCCATCGAGCGCGGGGAAGAAGCCTTCAACGCCGTCCTGGAGACCCGCCTCCTCCGGGCCCTCGAGGACCTCGCGGCCGACCCGATGGGCGCCGCCCGGCGCCGTCTGGAAGTGCTGGCCTGGATGGTGGCCGCCCGCAGGCTCGACATCCGGGTCGTCCTGCCCCTCGGGCCCGACGGCCGACCCCTGCCCGCTCCCCTGGCCGAGGACTACTTCCACGCCAAGGAGGGGGTCTTCACCGACGCCTGCGGACACCAGGTCGCTTTCTCCGGGAGCGTGAACGAGACGCCCCACGGCTGGCTCCGGAACTACGAGCAGCTTTCTGTCTACTTCTCGTGGGACTCCACCCGGCCTTACCAGGCCCAGGTGGCCGAGCGTATCCGCCGCCTGTGGGAGGGCAAGGAGGAGGGCTGGCGGGCGGTGCCGGTTCCCGAGGCTGTGAGAGAGCGGCTGTTGCGCCTGGCCCCGGACGAGCCGCCCGTGCGGGACCCCCTCGAGAGGCGACGGGCGGCAAGGCCGTCGACCCTTCCGCCGGACCAACGGGAGCGCATCCTCTTCGCCTTCCTGCGGGACGCCCCATACCTGGAAGGGGGAGAACTCCTGGGGGTGCGCACCGCCGGGGTGGGCCCATGGCCCCACCAGGCGCGGGTCGTGGAGGAGGTTGTCAGGCGGTTCCCGGAGCGGTTCCTGCTGGCCGACGAGGTCGGGCTGGGAAAGACCATCGAGGCGGGCCTAGCTCTCAGGTCGCTTCTCCTGTCGGGGGCGGTGCGCCGCTGTCTCATCCTGGTGCCGAGGATAATTCTTAGGCAGTGGCAGGAGGAGCTCTACGAGAAGTTCGGCCTCAACGTCCCCGCCTTCGACGGGCACGGGTTCCGCGACTACTTCAGGCCCGTCCCCGCCCCCGGAGGGAACCCGTGGGACGCCTTCCCCGTGCTCCTCGCCTCCAGCCAGCTCGCCAAGCGCCGGCAGCGTTCCGAGGAGCTCCTCGAGGCCGGGCCGTGGGACCTGGTCATCGTGGACGAGGCCCACCACGCCCGCCGGCGCGACATCCAGGCGCGCAACCGCTACCGGCCGAACCGCCTCCTGGCCCTGCTCGAAGGAGAGGACGGCCGGCCGGGCCTCGTCTCCCGCACGAAGGGCCTCCTTCTGCTCACCGCGACCCCCATGCAGCTTCATCCGGTGGAGCTCTACGACCTCCTCCGCCAGCTCGACCTCCCGGCGGCGTGGGCCGCCTCCGAGGACCGTTTCCTCGCCTTCCTCGAGGAGCTGCGGGCCGTGCGTGGCGGAGACGGCGACTGGCGGACGCTCCTGCGTCTGGCGCGGGCCGGGGACGTCGGGGACGTCGACGGCCTCGCTCCGGGACTGGTCGGGAAGCTGGGAATGGTGGCCTGGGAGCGCGTCCGCGGCATCCTCACCGGGCAACGTCCTGCGGAGCAGGTGAGGAGGCTCTCAGCTGAGGAACAGGCTGCCCTCCTAGAGCTGTGCCGCAGGGCGTCTCCACTCGGCCAGAGGATGTTCCGGGCCACGCGGGTGACCTTGCGCCGGTACCGGGAGGCTGGGCTCTTGACGGAGAGGATACCGGAGCGGCGCCCCGAGCCGGTCTGGATTGCGATGAGCCCGGCCGAGTGGGAGCTCTACCGCCGGGTGGAGGAGTACGTCTCATGCTTCTACCGCCGGTTCGAGGACGAGCGGAAGGGTCTCGGCTTCATCATGACCGTGTACCGCAGGCGGCTGACGTCCTCGTTCGCTGCTCTCCGGCGCAGCCTTGAGCGGCGCCGCGCCTACCTTCTAGAGCGTGCCGGTGCGGCGTTCGGTCTGACCGACGAGGACACCGAAGACGCCGACCTCGGTGAGGACGCCTTGGAGGAACTCGAAGCATGTCTCGCGGAGGGCGAGGTCGGGCGGTCCCTCGGGCGGCTGGTGGCCGAGGAGATTCGAGAGATCGAGGCCATCATCGACGCGGTGGCGCGCCTGGCCGAGGACACGAAGTTCACCCGCCTGGTGGACGATTTACAGGAGGTCCTGGCCCGGCGGGACACGGCGGCGGTCTTCACCCACTACACCGACACGATGGACGAGCTGCGGAGCCGCCTGGTCGGTGTCTACGGTCGTTCTCTCGCCTGCTACTCAGGTCGGGGCGGTGAGCGGTGGGACGGTGGGCGGTGGGTGGGGGTGGCGAAGGAAGAGGTGAAGAACGCCTTCCGCACCGGCGACATCCGGGTGCTCCTTTGCACGGAGGCGGCCAGCGAGGGCCTGAACCTCCAGACGTGCGGCGTCCTCATCAACTACGACATGCCCTGGAACCCCATGCGGGTGGAGCAGCGCATCGGCCGTTTCGACCGCATCGGGCAGACGCACCCCGACGTCTGGATAAGGCACTACTTCCTCCTCGGGCCGGACGGAGAGGAGACCGTGGAGGCCGCGGTCTACCGCGCGCTGGACGACCGCATCGACTGGTTCCGTTCGGTCGTCGGTGAGCTGGCGCCCATCCTTGCCCGCATCCCGAGGACCATCGAACGTGCGGCGATGGCGGCCGCGGATAAGAGGGACGCCGTCTTGAAGGAGGCCCTGGCCGAAATGCGTAGGGAGATTGAGGCCCAGGCGGCCGCAGTGTCGCTTGACGAGTGGGCCACCGTGCCTCCTCCCTCGGAGCCTGCTCGGCCGCCGCTGGACCTGGCCGACCTGGAGAGGGTCCTGCGCACGAGTTCCCTGGGCGGCCGTTTCGCACCTCACCCGGAGATTGCGGGGGCGTTCATGCTCGATTGGTCGGGCCAGACCTCGGAGGTTACCTTCGACCCTGCCGTGGCCGACGGGCACCCCGGCCGCGTGCGCCTGCTCACGTACGGCGAGGCGCTCCTCAAGGAACTCCTGGAGGCCGTGAAGGAACCGGTGAAGGCCGAGGAGGGGACCGGTCTCATCCGGGCCACCGCGGGGACGCAGAGGCGGTGGTTCCTGCCGGCCGGAGACGGCGGGGTCGAACCCATCAAGACCCTGGAACGCCTCGAGAAGCACCTGGAGGGTCCGGCCAGGCAGGTGGACCCGGCCCAGATCGAGGAGGCACTACGGGTGGTCCAGGTTGCGGCCCAGGAGAGCCTGTCCCGGGCGGCGGAGGTCGAGACGGCCAGGGAGTCCGCCCGACGGGAGGTCCTGTACGAGCGTGCGCGTCTCCTCGTCGCGCAGGCGGCGGCCGGTATGGCGGCCAGCCGGGACTGCGACCTGCGCACCGCGCTCCAGCGGGTGGCGGCCAGCGGATTCCCCTGGGCAGGTCTCGTGAGGCTGGCTGGCTATCCCGAACTCGCCGAGGTAGAGCAAGCCTGGATGAAGTGCCTCCAGGATGAGGCGAACCTCAAGACCCTTGAGGAACTGAAAAGCGAGGCCGGAAGTGTGCTCAAGGCACTGGCGTCGGTTGGGAACGGTGCCGAGGAACCGCCGCTTCCGGCCGATTCCGTTGAGGCCATTGCGGCTGTCCTGTACGTAAAGTAGGCTAGCCACAAGCTACAATAGTACCGCCTCCGGTTCCCCTGGATGGGCAGGCCCGGAGGCCTTCAGGGCTCGCCCTGCTACGTCCGAAGCCCGGAAGCCTAAGGAGACCATGGCCAAGACTGGCGGGCAGGCATCTAGCGGACATTCGGACAGGCCGACGGCTGTGGTGCAGAGCGGTTGGGCTGCCGCCCTGCCTGCAGGGCAGGTTGGATTGCCGTGTGTCTGAAAGGGCATAGAGTTCCTGAGTACCCAGGACACCGAGGGCTCTACAGATGACCCTTCATAGAGAGTGGGTGACAACAAGTGGAGAAAATGCCGGGCAACATCGATACAGCAAAGGAAACCTTCGACGCGGGAATTGCCAGGGCGAAGTATCTCCTGCGGCTTCACCGAGGGCTCATAGACACCAGACAAAGAAAGACCAGAAGAGATTGGGCCAGCGGTTTCAAGATGTTCATGAGATGGCCGCAATCAAGCAATGTCCATCGTATCGACGGCCGTGATGCACTCATCGTCCTTCGCGACGGTTGTGAGCTCACTCCTGCGGACTTCAAGAGTGAGGCCATGGGAGACCTTCTGAGAGCAGCACTCGTCATGGCTGTTTCTGCCATGGACGCCTACTTCCACGCCAAAATTGTGCGTTGGGTAGTTACCCACAGCCGGAACCCATCTAGCCATCTGCTGAAGCAGAAGATTACGGTTGAGGATTTCCTGTCGGCCCTTCAACGAACGAAGAAGCTTACCGCGCTTCAGTCAGCGATCAAGCGAACTCTCTCGTATCAATCTCTCCAGGACCCCGATAAGATTGCGGAGGCTTTGAGGCTAATTGGAGTAAGCGATTTCTGGGACCGGATTGCCAAGGATGGGGAGGACAAGACAGAATTAAGGACCAGACTCAAGCAGATTGTGGGGCGCAGGCACCAGATAGCTCATGAAGGAGACCTGTCTCAAAGCAAGAAGGCCCGCAACAGGTCACGACCTATCTGTCAGAAAGAGGTGGTGGACGCCGTAGATTTTATCTCTGAAGTTGTCACTCGGGCGGAGATTATCATTAACGAGACCATTCGGTCTGCAACCCGGTCTAGTGGTGCAGCTAGATAGGGAGGATACCCGGGGGTAGAGGAGAGGGCGTTATACCTAGGTCGGTAGCCGCGGCACTCCCCTGTGTCTCTTATTCTGTGCATGCTATGGCGACACACACCGAACGGGCCTGTTCGACGACCCGCGGGGCCTCGTCCTCCGGTTCCCGCACAATCTTCCTGACCGTCTTCCGGTCGCGCCCCGTGCGCCGGTGGATCTCGCTGATCGAGACCCCGGCACGATACATCGCTCTGATGTCCATCCTTTCCTCACCCCGTACCAACTCGGCACCTCCGACGTGGTGGTCTTCGGTGCCAGGTTCGCGGGGTGGGGATTTCTTTCCGCTGATTCTGGGGATTCTTCAGCCGCTGCTTTTGAGGATTTTACCACCGGTGTCCACAGGCCTCGCCTACAAGAGCCTCTGGCAGGTAGAGCGGGCCTTCCGGGAACTGAAGTCCGGGCTGGACCTGCGGCCCGTCTACCACTGGACCGAGAACAGAATCAGGGGTCACGTGATGGTCTGCTTTCTCGCCCTCACTCTCGAGATGGCCCTGCGGCGCCGGGTCGCCCGGCTGAAGGACAAGGTCCGCTACGAGGACCTCCTCCAGCATCTCTCTGAGCTCAAGGCGGTCGAGATATACCTCGACGGATGCCGGTACCTCGCCGGCACCGAGCTCGTCGGTCACGCGTCCCTGGCCTTCAGCGCCATCGGCATGAGGCCGCCGGCGCACATCCGAGAGATGCCACGCTGACCCGCTGACTACAAGCAGGATTGTTGTGGTACGTGGTCGCTACATCCTCGGTATGCCTTGCTACACAACGGTTTTCACATCGGCGCTGTCAAGGATGGGGATGAAGCGATCCGGGGCGAAAGAAGGGGGCCTTCCCCTTCCCGTACCGGGGGCGGCACACCATGAGCTGGCAGGAGGAGGCCTTCGGGCCCATGCGGGAGCGCACCCTGGAGAACGCGCAGGTCCACCTTCTTGCGACCCGGTACGACCTTTCCCGGGACTCGCGGCTGGCACGGGCCATCGCCTGCACCCTCAACAAGACCCTGGACGCTGAGGAGAAGCGGCGCGGGGTGTCCCGCGTACAGACCGGGGAGCTCCTTTTGCGCACCCGGAACGGTCCTCTTGTTCTCCCCCTACGCACCCCCGAGGCCCTCGAGCGGGTGATTGCCGGGGAACGTTGGGCCGACGTGCGCCGTGACATCCTGGGCGAATGCGAGGCACGCTACCGCGCCCTGTTCCCGAAGGCCGGGCCGGCGGAAATCCGCCGGTTTCTCCGCTGCCTCATCCAGGGCCGAATCCCACCGCACCGGAACGGTCCCAGCCGCCTGCTGCGCCCGCGCCGGAGACACCCCTGGACTCCAGAGGCTGCCGAGACGGAGCCTCTCTGGGAGCTGGACGCCGCACGGGGGCGGGAACGGCTCGAGCGAGGACCGCCCCGGCCGGCGCACCGTCCCGAGACGGCGCAGCGCCTGCTGCATTATCTGGCGGAAGAGGCCGACATCCCACCCGCGGTCCGGGAGCCTCTGTTGCATGACCTCATCGCCTTGCGCGCTCGCTTCCACCCCCGGCTCACGACGCTGGCCAGCGGGCAGATGCCGCTCGCGGGCATGCATGTCCGCGCAGGGCGCAGCCTCTGGCAGCCGATGCGCTATCAACCGCTGGCGCCGCTCGTCGTCTCCGTGCTGGCCGGCAGCGAGGCACACACACTGCGTTACCGGCCACCCACATCCTACGAGGGCTTCCTCGCCTTCCACGGCCGGCGGATGGCCCGGGTGCTGACCGAGGCCTACACCCAGGACGGCCTCCTGGCTTTCACCGAGCTGCAATGGGTCTCCCTGACCTCCATAGCCACGGTCTCACTCGGCGTCGACTGCCACCAGCGCCGCCACCGGGTCATCCTGCCTTCCCCCGGCACCGTGCTCGACATGGGGCGGATGCTCACCGGCCAAAAAATGTGAGCGACTACAACAGCGGCCTGAGCCTTAGCCTTCGTGATCGTCCATCCAGCGAAGCCACCACAGTCGTGGGTGCACCACTTTTAAGACCGGTCTCCCTCGCGGTCTGACCTCCACATCAGAGTAAGGAACACCGAAGAGTATGTACGCACGGACGACGAATGTTTCGTACGACTCGCTAAAGGACAAGAGTCGGTATCGGGTTATCCAAAGCTGTTCGAGATTGCCAAAGTACTGGCTAGTCATGGCCAGTGCTTCCAGACCAAGTTGCCGCTTGTCCTCCGGCAGACCGCCAACACCTTCTTCTACGAGCAGCAAGGGAGACAAGTAACCAACTGCTACCACCAAAACCACGGCCGCTCGTATTAACAAGCGTTTATTCATGATATCGTCGGTCCACCGAATCTGCTCATCAACGCCACTGTTCGGAACCAGATAGCTCGCCTCGGTGATTATTATATGACCTCTTTCCGTTAAATGCCATACACACCAGGGAGTAGGTGACTGCCAAGTCAACGTGGGAAGCACCCATTGGGCTCAGTCTTTACGGCCTTACAAGCCAGGCGAGGGCTTTGCCGCACGGCTGATACGCTCGGCCACCCGCTTCATACCCGACCGCCATCAAGCCTCGGCCGCGCGGAGTCCCAATGGACCCCGGTCCCGGCTGAGCTATCTTTCTTCTCAAGGCCCCCCAGGAGGGGCTGCGGCCGTCT
>CAJXZV010000036.1 GCA_913063835.1 uncultured Eubacteriales bacterium | reverse complement strand
ACCGTAGGCGACCCGAGTGAGGAGGTGCCGCGGGTCGTAGGCGTAAGACATGGTCCCTGCCGTCGGCAGGGTGGCCTCGGAGAGCCGCCCGCTTCCGTCATAGGCCTCGGTCCAGGTGTTGCCGAGGGGGTCGGCCATCGAGGTCGGCCGACCGGAGGGGTCGTGGGCCCAGGTGGTCGTGTGGCCCAGGGGGTCCGTGCTCGAGACCATCCGGCCCAGGGCGTCGTAGGCCACTGCGGTGACACTGCCCAGGGGGTCGGTCACCCTGACCGGGAGCCCCCGCTGGCTGGATGCAGGGGCCCATTGAGGGAGTGTAGCCCAGGCGCCGAATTGGAGAGCCCTCTCGTCCTGAAAACTGGGAATTAGGAACCCGCGTACGGTCCCACTTTCTTTGCTGGCGACGCCGACCCACCGAGGCGACGCCCCGTAGCCGCCTCCGCCGGGCGAGCCCAAGAAGAAACCCACCGCGAAGACCTTTCCCATGATTCGGCCACGTGGCACCAGCGGGCCGCATCCTTCCGGCAGACCCTCGACGAGCGTAGGGTCGTCCGGGACGACGAAGACGAAGCCGTCCGGCACGACGGTCGACCCGCTCCCGACCTCCACCCGGTCACCCGGGAGCCCGGCGACCCGGAAGAGGTAGGCCTGGAGAGGGCCGCCATGATCCCCCAATCCCCGGCGCTCTGAAGATGAAGTCCGGGGAATTGGCCCCACCCGTAGGCGCCACGGCCACCAGGTGCCCGCGCTCCGGCCCTTGGCTCCACGGCGGCCGGTAGGCCAGCAGGTTCACGCCCGCGTGGGACGGGCCGCGACCCAGGGTCTGGTGGGTGTCCACTACCAAGCACGCGACGTGGCGAGTCATGGGGGTATGGACGAGGGCGCCGAAGAGAAGGCCGACGATGACAATCGTGACGACCGCCCGGCCCGTGGTCGTGGCGACGGCCTGGCGCAATGACGGCGGGCATGAGCAGGGCGAAGGCGACTTGAGCGACCGACGGCATGGTCCTCAGCCCCGTGCGAAGGCCCTCGACGCGGAAGGCCCTGTGGGGGAACCCTGGCTCTCAGGTCTTCTGAGCGGCCCCGGGGCCTTCGGCCACCTTCCACCCACCCGGGACCGGGGTTATCCGACCGGCGGCCTTGAGACGGCGGAACTCCTGCCGGGCCTGCTCCCGGATGCCGTCGTCGTGAAGGGGACGGCCGGCCTCGAGCATGGTCCATCCTCAGTAGCTCCGGCGGGCTGGTGGTCGTCGCGGCGGTGGGCGGGTTCCTGCTTGTTGCGGGCCGCCTCGCGCTGTCGGCCAATGTGGTGGTGGATGATGAGGTTGTAGCGGTGTACGTGCGAGGACCCCCGTCTGCTGGAGCGGCTGGCGGAGGACGACCCGGAGACGGTGGTCCGTGCGACGCTAGCTCCCGGCGGCCACGGCCGGCGCCCTGGCGCGGGCCCACGGGGCCGGTGTCCAGGCCCGGTAGCGGAAGAGGCGGTAGTCGACATCGGGGAAGATGTTGTCGGTCCTCTCGAGTTCGTCGAGCCACCGCTCGTCTATGCGGCCGCTTTGGAGCTGGCCGGCCAGGGCCAGGAACCAGCCGATGTGATGGGTGAAGCGGTGCTTGGCGTAGCCGTCCATGGTCCTGGCCTGCATTATGAACGGCCAGTCGCTCGCCTGGGCCAGGAGGAGCTCCCGGGCGGCCTGGTTGAGGGCTCGGCGTTCGACGGGGTCCGGGTCCGTGAAGTCGGCCGCCAGGCCCTCCATGATCTCGGCCGCCCGGTGCAGGTGCCGGTAGATCCAGTCGTTGGCCTCCTGGAGCCACACCTCGTTGTAGCCCTTCCAGCCCCAGCTCGACTCGATGGGCTCCGACGGCTGGTTGACCGGGTACTCGGCCAGGTAGTCCGTCGGGGTCACGAGGGCGAAGTCCCTCTGGTCGTAGGCGCTCTTCCGGATGACGAGCTCGAGCCACTGCGGCCCCTCGAACCACCAGTGGCCGAGAAGCTCCGCGTCATAGGGCGCGACGACGATGGGCTTGCGGTCAAGGACGCCGGCGAGCCATTCCACCTGCTTCTGACGGGCCCACATGAAGTGGCCTGCGTGGACGTCGGCGCGCTCGGCCGCCCGGCCGGGGTCGTAGGGCTCCTTGTGGTCTCCGGGCCCCGTCACGCGCCAGTAGCGGAAGCCGGTGTGGGTGCGTGACCCGTCCGGGGCCAGGAACGGCTTGATGTAGTCGTAGTCCAGGTCGTAGCCGATGTCCCGGTAGTACTCCCTGTACCAGAAGTCCCCGGGGTAGCCCTCCTTGCTTGACCACACCTGCCGGGAACTCTCCGGGTCCCGTCCGAAGCAGTGGAGTCCGTGGCCGGTCACGACGGGGGCGAAGACGCCGTACCTCGGCCGGGGGGCGGCGAAGAGGACGCCGTGGGTCTCAAGGCACGTCCACCTGAGCCCTTTCTCGGTCAGGGTCTGGTCGAGACCCGGACGGTAACCGCACTCGGGGAGCCAGAAGCCGGCCGGGTTGCGGCCGAAGAGCCGTCTGAACTGCCTCAGCCCGAACTCCACCTGGGCCTCGACAGCGGAGCGGTGGAGGCCGATGAGGGGCAGGTAGGCGTGTGTCGCGGCCGAGGTGGCCAGTTCGACGTTCCCGGCCTCGGCCAACCGCCGGATTGCGCCCGGGATGTCGCGGCGGTAGGAGTCGTGGTAGATGCGGGAGACCCAGGCCAGTCGGTCGCGGTACATCTGTGCCAAGGGGGCGAAGCGGTGGTCGTCCCGCGTCCGGTGGACCTCCCTCTCGGCCAGGTCGGACATCTTATCCAGATAGGCCGCGAAGCGCTCCTTGAGGAGGTCGTCGGAGAGCATGGCCAGGAGCGTCGGGCTCATGGACAGGACGATGCGGTAGGGCACACCGTCGTGGGTCAGCCTCTCGAACACCTGGAGGAGGGGTATGTAGCACTCGATGACGGCTTCGAAGAGCCACCTCTCCGGCAGGAAGCCGGGCTGTTCCGGGTGGCGGACATAGGGTAGGTGCGCGTGGAGCAGGATCGCCACGTACCCCCTGGGGCTGCCGTCAAGAACCACGCTCGGGTGCACCTCCAAAGGCGGAGCCGGGCATACCGGGACTGGCCGCCGGGCCCGGGCCCGGTGAGGTAGGCATACCCTCCGTCTCCGGCCAGAACCCTTCCGCCCGGAGGAGAGGCGGCCAGCGCCCGTCGATGACGTCGGAAGGCATGTCCCGCGGGGTGTGCACCATGTTGGAGCGGGCGAGCATGACGAACTCCCCGGCCTCGGTCAGACGTCCTATCTCGAGATACCAGGTGCGGTCGGGCTGGCCCACGTTGAGGTGCCAGTTCCGGGCCTCCTCGTCCACGGCGACGTCGTAGTGGGAACCTCCGGTGACGTCGTAGACCCTGATGACGGGCCTTGCGTGCATCCAGGCCTCGCGGCCCACCTGCTCCTCGGCGGCCCGGTGGACTTCTGCCGTCAGCTCCCAGTAGGCGAAGATCCAGTAGGGGTCGCGGACCATCGCCACGAGATGGGTCTTGCCGTAGGACCACGGGATTGGGTGCTCCCAGGTGGGGACGGCCAGGGGCTCACGCCGGGCCCGGGTCCGGACCGCCTCCGGAGGGGCTTCGGCCTCCTGTTCGCGGGCTCCGGGCTCACGGACCTCGGGGGGGACGAACGTCTCCGCGGAGAACTCGGTGTCGGCCACGGCTTCCCTCACCCGGAACCAGCGTCCCCGCCGAAGCTCCCTGGTCGGCCGGTCCCTTCGTGCTCCTCTTTCTCGTCCGTCGACCTCCGTCTCGACCTGAAAGGCGCCCGTGGCCTCGCTCCGGTCGTCCCGCCGCCCGTCCCGGCGGCCGGAGGCGAGGTTCGAGTTGACATATATAAGCCATCCTATCGCCGCGGCGACGAGGATGGCCACAAGGAGAAGCCAGCCGCTCATTACGCCAGAAGCCCCCCTAAGCCGCCTCGAGGACCGCTGCTTCCGACAGGCTCCAGGCGCCGGCTCCGGACCGGCGTTCCCACGGCTGTCAGTGAGGAAGGCATAGTCCACGGGCACGAGTGTAAAATACCTTCCGGCCGCGGACGTTATTCTGCCAGCCTGGCGGGAGGTCTTGACGAAACTGCCCAGACCGCTCAGCGTCGGGAACGGCGACCTTCTCATCAACTTCGACGCCGATCTGGTGATGCGAGACTTCTATCACCCCTACGTCGGGATGATGAACCAGATCGAGGGCCGTCGGAACATGATGGGCTTCTGGGCCGAGGGTCGCTTCACCTGGATGGACGAGCCGGCCTGGGTCAAGCACCTCGGCTACCTCGAGGACACCCTGGTCACGGACTGCCGGGTCGAGAACGAGAGCTTCGGGCTCTCCCTCGTCGTCAACGACACCGTGCACTACAGGCACAACGTCTTCCTCAGGCGGGTGGTCATCAGGAACCTCCGGCCCGAGGCCCGGCGCCTCAAGGTCTTCTTCGCCAACGACTTCAACATCGACGAGTCCGACATAGGTGACACGGCCCTCTTCGACCCCGACCTCAGGGCCATCTACCACTACAAGAGGAAGCGCTGTCTCATCATCGACGGACGCACCGGGCCGGGGGCGGCCAAGGGGAAGGGGAGGGGCATCTCCGAGTTCTCGACCGGCCGGAAGCGCTTCGCCGGAGCCGAGGGGACCTGGAGGGACGCCGAGGACGGCCGCCTGGAAGGGCACCCCATCTCCCAGGGGTCGGTCGACAGCGCCATAGCCTTCGAGATGGACCTCCCCGCCGGCGGGGAGGAGGCCCTCTACTACTGGATCGCCGTCGGGGTCGGCTTCGACAGCGCCCAGGCCGTCCACCGGGTGGTCCTTTCCGCAGGGCCCGAGCGGCTCATAAACGAGACCGCTACCTTCTGGCGGAGCTGGGTGGAGAAGGAGGACCGTAAGCTCGGGTGTCTCCCGGGCCCGCTGGCCTCCTTCTTCAAGCGCAGCGTCCTCGTCGCCCGGACCCAGATCGACGACCGGGGCGGCATCCTGGCCGCCAACGACAGCGACATCCTGCGGCACAACCGTGACCACTACAGCTACGTGTGGGCGCGTGACGGGGCGATGGTCGCCTACGCTCTGGACCTGGCCGGCTACCACGCCCTGACGTCGCGCTTCTTCCGGTTCTGCGAACGGGCCCTGTCGCGCGGGGGCTTCCTGTGGCACAAGTACCACCCGGACGGCTCGGTCGGGTCGAGCTGGCACCCGTGGGTGCCGAAAGGGGAGTTCATCCTCCCGGTCCAGGAGGACGAGACGGCCAGCGTCCTTTGGGCCCTCGGCCACCACTACCGGCGCAACCGGGACATCGAGTTCATCGACTCCCTCTACCCGACCCTGGTGGAACCGGCGGCCGAGTTCCTGGTCTCCTACCGCGACCCGAAGACCAAGCTCCCCTTGCCGTCCTGGGACCTCTGGGAGGAGAGGCAGGGGATCTTCACCTACACCGCGGCCTCGACCTACGCCGGCCTTTTGGCCGCGGCCGACCTAGGCACCCTCTTCGGTGACCCGGCGGCGGCCCGCTGGCGGAGGGCCGCCCGCGAGGTGCGGGAAGCCGCCCTCAAGCACTTCTACGACGCCAAGCTGGGACGGTTCCTGAGAGGGGTCTACGTGACCCCGGAGGGCTTCTCTCCCGACTACACCCTGGACTCCAGCCTGTTCGGAGTGGTCCTTTTCGGGCTCCTTCCCGCTACGGACCCGCGGGTCGTGGAGACGATGAAGCTCGTCCGGGACCGCCTCTGGGTCCAGACCGCCGTCGGAGGAATCGCCCGCTACACCAATGACCACTACTTCAAGAAGAGCGACGACATCGAGCGGGTCCCGGGGAACCCGTGGATCATCTGCACCATGTGGCTCGCGCGGTGGTACACGGCCAAGGCCGAGACGGCCGACGAGCTCAAGGTGGCCCTGTCCATCCTGGAGTGGGCCAGGACCCACGCCATGCCCGGCGGCCACCTCCCGGAACAGCTCCACCCTTATTCGGGCCAGCCGCTCTCGGTAGCCCCCCTGACGTGGTCGCACGCCGAGGTCATCAGCGCCGTCCTGGAGCTGGTCGCGAAGGTGGCAGAGCTCGGCGTCACCGTCAGCCTTCCGGAGGAGGACGCAGGTCACGGGGACTACAGCGTCCCGCCCTGCCGGTGAGCCCTTGTCGGGAGCCTCTTGAAGGCGGACCGGCCGGAGGGCGGCCGCCCGTCGGCGGCGGCCCCGGGACCGGGAGCCGGCCCCGCGACGGGGAGGCGCCCCGTCGGAGGCCGGCTCCCTCCACCGTCCACCGAAGCCCGCCAAGCATCATGCACATCATGCACGCAGGAGCGGGCTGACCTTCTTGTAGACCAGGAAGGTCAGGGTCGAGGTGAGGACACCCTTGACGAGGTTGAAGAGCATCGTCATCCGGACCGTCTCTCCGAGGGCCGCCGCGGGCACGCCCCAGATTGGAAGGAAGAAGTAGTAGTTGAGGACGGCCATGACGCCCACCATGGTCAGGGTGCCGAGGGCGAGGCCCAGGACGGCTCCTTTACGCGTCCGGACCCTGGCGTAGACCAGGGCGGCGGTGAGGACGAGCGACAGGCTTGTGGCGAGATTGGCCGCCGTCCCGAGCCAACCGGCCTCGTCCTTCCCGGAGAGGAGGAAGAGGACGCCCTTGACGAGGGAGACGCTGGCCCCGGCCAGAGGTCCCATGGCGAAGCCCCCGATGAGGGCCGGGACGTCGCCCGGGTCGTACTGGAGGAACACCGGGAAACCGGGGATGTTGAACTCGGTGAACATGAGGGCGAAGGCCGCCGCCCCCAGCATCCCCACCCTGACGAGGACCCTCGTGCGCTGAGCGGCCCTCGTGCCGCCTCTCCTGCCGCCCGCGGCGGCGTCTACGTGGTGCTCTTCGGCGATGGTCACGAATCGGAACCCCTTCCGCGCGGCGGGACGTCAGCCCCCTGAAGGAAAGACGCTCCGAGGCCTTGGACCTTCGGAGCGCATCGGAAGCAAGCCACAGGACGCGGGCTCTTCCTTCTCCCATCCAGACTTTACTGTCGGCTCCGGAGTCTCACCGGATCGGCCACGAAGGTTCGCGGGCTCGTCCTCCGCGCGGGAGGCATCACCGCCGGTCGGGAATTGGGCGGCTTTCCGCCGACCCTCACCCAGCCCCGAAGGAAGCTGACTCCGCTCTAGAGTTGTGTCACACCGGCATCCATTCTACCAGGTGCGGTCGTCTCCGGTCAACGCCCCGCCCTTCACGGCGGCTTCAGGTCTTGGGGGGAGCCGTCCTGATGACCTCCGGTGCCCCGCACTTCGGGCAGTGCTTCGGCGGGGTGGGCTTCGGAATCACCTCCTGCCACTCGTTCCCGCAGTTCCTGCATTTGAGCATGGCGCCCTCGGCCTCCCTTCAGTGTTCGCGCCCCCGTGGTCGACGTCCGGGGGCCTGGTCTTCATCCCTCCGCATGGAAGGATGCCCGCGGACGGGCCCCGCCTCCCTGGGACTCGCTGGTCGAGGTGGGAGGGAGAGAACTCTGTGTCAAGGGTGCTTGACAAGTGTGCACTAGCACTGCTACTCTATCGATAAAGAGATAGTGCCCACAATCACAATACTTGATGACCATGACTCCCGGGACGGGAAAAGACACCCGCCACCGGCGGGGACGAGGGAAGGGTCAGGTGTGTCGCTGGGAACGCGTCTGAAGCGGCTCCGCGAGAACCGGAGGATGTCGGTCAGGGGGCTGGCCGAGGCCGTGGGTGTGTCGCGAAGCTTCATCTACCAGCTCGAGCGGGGCGAGGTGTCCCCATCCTACTCGACCCTCCACGCCATCGCCAAGGCCCTGGGCACCACGGTGTCGGTGCTGGTGGGAGATATGAGCCCGGAGGAGTGGCTCATCGTCCGGAGGGCCGGCCGGAGGCGGGTCGTGGTGCCCTTGGAAGCGGAGGCACCGGCCCGGAACGACCCCGCCGGAGACGCGAAGGGCCCGTCGAGGGTGGAGCTCCTGCCCTTCCTCGGTTCGCGGAACCGACGGATGCAGCCCGTGGTCGTCGAGGTCGCTCCCGGGGGAAGACTGGAGTCGCTGCCGTTCGTTCACGAACGTGAGGACCTCATCTTCGTCACGGCCGGGGAACTCACGCTGACCCTCGGGGACGGGCGGACCGTGAGGCTCAGGACGGGTGACGCGGCCTATCTCCTCTTCGAGACCGTGGAGGCTCTGGCCAACGAGGGGGACGAGCCGGCCGCCTGTCTCTGGGTCGTGTCGCCGCCAGGTTGAGAGTCTCGAGGCGGCGTGGGGTCGGAGTCGGGTTTGAAGTCTGCAAGGAGCAGGGAGGGAGCACCACACGATGGTTCCGGCGTTCGAGGGTCGCCGCTTCGAGAAGCTGAACGACATCATCGAGAGGAACGGTCGGACCCCGTCGAGCCTCATTCCCATTCTCCAGGAGGTCCAGGAGGAGTACCGTTACCTTCCCGAAGAGGTGCTGACCTACGTGGCCACCGCCCTGGGCCTGCCGCCGTCGGCCGTCTTCGGTGTGGCCACCTTCTACGCCCAGTTCTCGACCGAGCCTAAGGGACGCTTCGTGATCAAGGTCTGCGACGGCACGGCCTGTCACGTGCGCGGGGCCGACACCGTGCACTTCGCCGTGCGCCGTGCGGCCGGTCTTGAGCCCGGACGGAAGACCACCGACGACCTCACCTTCACGGTGGAGCAGGTGAACTGTGTCGGAGCGTGCTCGATGGCGCCGGTGGTGACCGTGAACGACCGGCGCGTCTACGGGGATATGACGCAGAAGGAGGCCGCCGCCCTGGTGGAGCGGCTCCGCAAGGAAGCCGAGGAGGAACCGGTCCCGACTGAGGGTGCCGGTGACGGGGTCGGAACCGCCGGCGAGAGGGCGGCCGACGGGGCGGGAGGTGCCGCCGGTTGACAGACCGTCGGATAGAGGACCGGCGTGAGCTCGAGATGCTCCAGGCCCGTCTCGCAAGGGCGCTCGAGACGCTCAGGCCGCGGATAATCGTCTGCGAGGGAACGGGCTGCCTGGCCAAGGGGGCGGCCGACGTCCGCCGGGCGTTCATCAAGGAGCTGGAGAAGCGGGGACCCGGCATAGACCTCGACCTGGCCCTCGAGGACCCCGACGAGGTCGAGCGGCGGCGGGAGATGGGCGTCGCCGCGGTCACCCCGAGCGGCTGTCAGGGCCTCTGCCAGCGGGGGCCGCTCGTGACGGTCGAGCCGGAGGGGTACCTCTACGTCGGTGTCAGGCCCGACGATGTGCCCGATATCGTCCAGGCTGTGGTCGAGGGCACCGGTCCGGTGGTGCGGCTGCTCTCCGACCGGGACCTCTCGCAGGCCAGGGCGGCCGACATCGACTTCTTCCGGCCGCAGGAGAGGCGCGTCCTGGCCTGGTGCGGGCGGATAAGACCTGGTGACATCAGGGAGTACCTCGCCCGCGGCGGATACTCGGCCCTGGCCAAGGCCTTGACCGAGATGACCCCTGACGAGGTCATCGAAGAGGTCACCGCCGCGGGGCTCCGCGGGCGGGGTGGAGCCGGTTTCCCCACCGGGAAGAAGTGGCGCGTCACCCGCGACGCCGAGGGCGACAAGAAATACGTCATCGTCAACGGTGACGAGGGTGACCCCGGCGCCTTCATGGACCGCTGCCTCCTGGAGGGCGACCCCCACAGGGTCCTGGAGGGTCTCATCATCGCCGCCTACGCCGTCGGCGCCGACGAGGGCTACGCCTACGTGAGGGCCGAGTACCCGCGGGCCGTCCGGCTCCTGCGCCGGGCCATGGCCGAGGCTGAGCGCTACGGGCTCCTCGGTGAGGACATCCTGGGCAGCGGCTTCTCGTTCAGGGCCCGCCTGAAGGAGGGTGCGGGGGCCTTCGTCTGCGGGGAGGAGACGGCCCTGATAGCCTCGATAGAGGGGCGGCGCGGAATGCCGCGGCCCCGTCCGCCGTTCCCCGCCGTGCGCGGCCTTTGGGGCCGTCCGACATGCATCAACAACGTGGAGACGCTGGGGAACGTCCCCGGCCTCATCCTCTACGGTGCGGCCGCCTACCGGGAGGTGGGGACGGACGGCAGTCCGGGGACCAAGATATTCGCCCTCGCCGGTCAGGTCGAGCGGACCGGCCTCATCGAGGTCCCGATGGGCAGCACCCTGCGGGACGTGATCTTCGGGGCCGGCGGCGGCATACGCGGCGGCAAGGAGTTCAAGGCCGTGCAGATCGGCGGCCCGTC
Source organism: uncultured Eubacteriales bacterium (assembly GCA_913063835.1). Taxonomy (GTDB): domain Bacteria; phylum Bacillota; class Sulfobacillia; order UBA995; family UBA9673; genus UBA9673. Next base: position 10,222 of record CAJXZV010000036.1, on the reverse strand, counting down.
CGGCGGGTGCCTCACGAGCCGGCATCTGGACCTGCCGCTCGACTACGAGTCGCTCAAGGAGGCCGGAGCCATGATCGGCTCGGGCGGTCTGGTCGTCCTCGACGAGGACTCGTGCATGGTCGAGGTGGCCCGGTTCTTCATGAGCTTCGTCCAGAGCGAGTCGTGCGGCAAGTGCGTCCCGTGCCGCGAGGGGACGCGGCGGATGCTCGAACTCCTCACGAAGATGACCGAGGGGACCGCGACAAAGGCCGACCTCGAACTCCTCGAGGAGCTCGCCGGGTCGGTCAGGGAGTCGGCTCTCTGCGGACTGGGGAAGAGCGCCCCGAACCCGGTGCTCACCACCCTCCGCTACTTCAGGGACGAGTACCTGGCCCACGTGACCGAACACAGGTGCCCGGCTGCGGCTTGCCTCGAACTGGTGAGCTTCGAGATCGACCCCGAGAAGTGCATCGGCTGCGGCCTCTGCGCCAAGGCGTGTCCTTCCGGGGCCGTCCGCCAGGTCGACAGGGCCGACGGGACGCCGGACGGACGCCGGCGGGCCGAGGGTGCCGGTGACGCCGGACCGGCTAAGAAGAGTCCCGCGGCGAAGGGCAAGACCAGGAAGAAGCGTCTGCCCTACGCCATTGACGACGAGCTCTGTCTGAGATGTGACGCCTGCCGGGCGGCCTGCCCGAAAGGGGCCGTCAGGCGTGTCCCGCGCAAGACAGTCAGGGACCGTTCCGGTGCCGCGGCGACAACGGCGGCCGGGGACTGAGCGAGAGGAGGAGAACCAGTGGCTGTCGACATCAAGATGACTCCGCCGAGCGCCGGTGAAGACAAGGCCTGGATGACCATAGACGGCCGCCAGGTGCCCGTCGAGGGTGAGCGCAACATCCTCGAGGTCGCCCGCAAGGCCGGCATCGACATACCGAACTTCTGCTACCACTCGGAGTTGAGCGTGTACGGGGCTTGCCGCCTCTGCCTCGTGGAGGTCGAGGGCCGCGGGGTCGTCGCCTCCTGCTCGACGGCCCCGGAGGCGGGGATGGTGGTCCACACGAACACGCAGCGCATCCGGCGCCTGCGGAGACTGACCCTTGAGCTCATCCTTGCCGACCACGACCGCGAGTGCACCACCTGCGTGAAGAGCGGGGCGTGCCGGCTCCAGGAACTCGCCAACCGCTTCGGCCTGGACCGGGTCCGCTTCGGGGAGCGGGACGGACGCGAGCCCGTCGACACCTCGAGCCCTTCCCTGGTCCGCGACCCCAACAAGTGCATCCTGTGCGGCGACTGCGTCAGGATGTGCTCCGAGGTCCAGGGCATCGGGGCCATAGAGTTCGCCTACCGGGGCTCCGAGACGGCCGTCGTGCCGGCCTTCGACAAGGGTCTGGGCGACGTGGACTGCGTCAACTGCGGGCAGTGCGTCCAGGTCTGCCCCACGGGGGCCCTCACGGTGAGGTCGGAGACCGAGAGGGTCTGGGAGGCCATCCACGACCCCGACACGACCGTTGTCGTCCAGATGGCCCCTGCCGTCCGCGTGGCTCTGGGGGAGGCCTTCGGTCTCGACCCCGGCACACAGGCGGCGGGCAAGGTGGTGGCCGCCCTCAAGAGCCTGGGGGTGGACCGGGTCTTCGACACCACCTTCGCGGCCGACCTCACCGCGTGGGAGGAGACCCATGAGTTCCTCCGCCGCAGGAAGGAGGGCGGGCCGCTGCCGCTCTTCACTTCCTGCTGCCCGGCCTGGGTCAGGTACTGCGAGCAGTATCACGCCGACCTTCTCAAGAACCTGTCGACCTGCCGGTCGCCGCAGCAGATGATGGGTTCCGTCCTCAAGCGATACTGGGCCCCGCGCCAGGGGCTCGAGCCGGACCGGGTCTTCGTCGTGTCCCTCATGCCCTGCACGGCCAAGAAGTTCGAGGCCGCCCGGCCGGAGTTCGTGCGGGAGGGGTGCCCTGACGTCGACTGTGTCATCACCACCGGCGAGGCGGCGGCCATGATCCGGGAGGCCGGGATAGACCTCGAGAGCATACCGGAGGAGCCCTTCGACAACCCGCTCGGGATGGGTTCAGGGGCCGCGGTCATCTTCGGTACGACCGGCGGGGTGGCCGAGGCTGTCGTCCGGACGGTGGCCGGCATCGTCCACGGCCAGGACGCGCCGCGGGTCGACTTCACCCCGGTGCGCGGCCACAGGGGCCTGAAGGAGGCCACGGTGGACCTCTCGGGCGGGGACGGGAAGGGTGAGTCCGGCGACAGGGTGCGGGTCGCTGTGGTCCACGGCCTCGCCAGAGCGGGCGAACTCGTCCGGGCCGTCAAGGAGGGCCGGGTCGACTATGACCTCGTCGAGGTTATGGCCTGCCCCGGAGGATGTGTGGGAGGCGGCGGCCAGCCGGTCGGTCCCGGCGAGACCCGTGCGGCCCGCTCGAGGGGCCTGTACCGCATCGACCGCCGGAGTCAGCTCCACCGGCCCCAGGACAACCCCCACATCGCCCGGCTCTATCGGGAGTGGCTCGGCGAGGTCGGGAGTCACATGGCGCACGAGGCCCTGCACACCCGCTACCACCCGCACCGCCGGATCGAGGGAGTGCGTGCGACGGCCTCCACTCCCGCGGCGGCCGGGGCTGCGGCGGCCGGGGCGGAAGGTGACGCCTTCGCCGCCGCGAAGGTTCCGGGTGAGCCTCTCGAGGTCTCGGTGTGCGTAGGGACCGGCTGCTACCTCCGCGGCTCGCACCACGTTCTCCGTGTTTTCAACCGTCTGCTCGACGAGCGCGGTCTGCGGGACCGGGTGAATCTGAGCGCCACCTTCTGTCTCGAGAAGTGTGACCGCGGTGTGAGCGTGAAGGTCGGAGACCGGCTCATCACCGGTGTCGGTCCGGACACGGCCGCGGAGGTCTTCGAGAGGGAAGTCTCCGGGAGGGCCGCGGGGCCGGTCGAGACTCCCGGGAGACGACAGGGATGACCCGGCCTTGGTCACGATAACGGTCTGTATCGGCTCCTCATGCTTCAAACGTGGCGCGGACGATGTCGTGAGCGAGTTCCAGCGTCTCATCACCGAGAACGGTCTCGAGAACAAGGTCGTCCTCAAGGGCAGTTTCTGCATGGACCGCTGTACGGAGGGGACGACGGTCAAGGTGGGCGACACCGTGTTCGTGGGGGTCGTCGCCCGTGACGTGCCGCGCCTCTTCCGTGACGAGGTGTTGACCCGACTCCAGCTTCCGGGGGCCGGGCGAGGGGGCTGAGAGCTGTAATGCCCGTGCTCAGCACTATCGAGGCCAAATGCAAGGACTGCTACAAGTGCCTCCGGGCCTGTCCGGTCAAGGCCATCCGCTTCAGGGCGGGCGACGGGACGTCGGACGGCTCTCCGCTCGCCGGACGGGCCCTGCACGCCGAGGTCGTCGAGGAGAGGTGTATCCTCGACGGTGCGTGCCTCCGTGTCTGTCCCCAGGGGGCCAAGAGGGTGCGGCCTGACGTGGGCCGGGTCAAGGGGTGGCTCGAGTCCGGCGAGAAGGTCGTCGCGAGTGTCGCGCCGTCCTTCGCGGCGGCCTTTCCCGAGGAGCCGCTGAAGGTCGTCGGGGCGGTGAGGTCGCTCGGCTTCGCTGCGGTCGAACAGACCGCCGTCGGCGCGGAGTTGGTCGCCGAGGCCGTCCGGGAGGAGTGCCGGGCCGTCTCGAGCGGCTCGTGCCGGCGACCCGTCCTGCCGGTCATCACCACCGCCTGCCCGGTCGTCGTGAACCTGATGGAGATGGTCTACCCGGACACCCTCCGGCACGCCTCGGCCGTGGTCTCGCCGATGGTCGCCCATGGCCGGGCCCTGAAGCGGGCCCACCCCGGGGCCAGGGTCGTGTTCATCGGTCCCTGTGTCGCCAAGAAGCACGAGGCCGAGCGAGAGGAAGTGACCGGGGCTGTCGACGCGGTCCTGACCTTCGTCGAGCTCTGGGATTGGCTGGCGGATGAAGGTGTCAGCCTCGCGGAAGCGGAGCCGTCCGACTTCGACGGCTACCGGCCGGAGACCGCGCCCCTCTTCCCCGTGGAGGGCGGCATGCTCCGTACGGCGAGCCTCCCGTCAGACCTTGTCTCAGGTGAGTGGCTGGCTCTGAGCGGCATGGACGACTGCCGGGAGTTCCTGGCCGCACTCTCCGGCGGGGGAGGGCTTCCCGAGGAACTCCGCGGGGTCAGGCTTGTGGAGATGCTGGCCTGCCGCGGGGGGTGTGTGGCCGGACCGGTCATGCCGGACGACGGCTCGACTCCGGCCGTGCGCCGCCAGCGCCTGTTGAGGTTCGTCGAGACCCGCCGCCGCGGGACGGGCGGCGGAGCGGGCGGCGGTCGGGTCCTGCCCGAACCGGCAGGCGAGAGAGTCCGCGGGCGCCCGCGTCTTGAGCCCGCCGACCTGACCCGCACCTACCGCGACCGCAGACCCGAGCTCAAGATGCCGACCGAGAAAGAGGTCAGGGAGATCCTGGCCCGCGTCGGCAAGACCAAGCCTGAGGACGAGCTGGACTGCGGCGTATGCGGGTACCCCTCCTGTCGGGAGAAGGCCATAGCGACCTACCAGGGCATGGCTGAGTCGGACATGTGCATGCCCTACATGCGTGAGATGGCCGAGTCGATGTCCCACCTTGTCGTGGCCGCGTCGCCCTACGGCATGGTCGTCGTCAACGCCGGGCTTGACATCATCGAGGCCAACCAGGCCTTCCGCAAGATGTTCGGACTCGGGGAAGAGGCCGACCTCGCCGGCAGGCGCCTTTCCGACATCATCGACGACACCCTCTTCCGGAAGGCCTTCGAGGAGCGGACCGTCACGGAGACCGAGGTCTCCTATCCCGAGAGAGGCCTTCTGACCCAGCAGACCATCTTCCATCTCGGCAAGCGCGACGCCGTGGTCGGCATCTTCATCGACCTCACCCCCGCGGCCCGGCAGCGCGAGGAGTTCGAGAGGTTACGGGACGAGACCGTCGAGCGGGCCCGCGAGGTCATCGCCAAGCAGATGAGCGTGGCCCAGGAGATCGCCGGACTCCTGGGTGAGACGAGCGCCGAGACGAAGGTCATCCTGACCAAGCTCATCGACCTCATGAAAAAGGGTGAGGTGGGTGCCCTGGACCGGCCGTCCGGGCGCCGCGGGCGGGACGCGGACAGGGAACGGGCCGGAGGCGGCGGGTCCGGCGCGGGAGCGGAGGCCCTCGACGGGACCAAGGGCGGACTTTAGCGTGGACCTTCACTTCGACATCGCCCAGATGCAACTGAGCAAGCACGGGGAGGAACTCTGCGGTGACAGCGTGCGCCGCGTGGACACTCCCTACGGGGTCATCGTGGCCGTGTCCGACGGACTGGGCAGCGGGGTGAAGGCCAACATCCTCTCCTCACTCACCGTGACCTTGGCCACGAGGATGCTCGAGAAGGGCGCCCGCCTAGACGACGTGGTCGAGGCCCTCGGTGAGACGCTCCCGGTCTGCCGGGTGAGGAAGCTCGCCTACAGCACCTTCAGCCTGCTCCTCTTGTCGCGCGAAGGTCGAGCCTACCTCGCCGAGTACGACAACCCCCCGGCCTTCGTCGGCCGGGGGGGCAGGCTCGTCGACGTGCCGCGCCACGGGCGCGAAATCCACGGGCGTGTCGTCCAGGAGGCCGTCTTCGAGGTCACCGACGGGAGCTGGATAGTGCTCGTGAGCGACGGGGTCCTGCACGCGGGCATCGGCGGGCTCTGGAACCTGGGTTGGGGCTGGGAACGGGTCGGAGCCTACCTGTCGAAGCTGGGTGCGACCGACATCGACGCCGCCGACTTCGTGCGCGAGCTCGAGCACCTGGTGCAGAGGCTCTACGCCGGCAGGCCCGGGGACGATGCCACGGCGGTGGTCGTGCGGGTGCGCCGACCGAGGCTCCTGACCGCCCTCATCGGCCCGCCCCGGAGCCGCTCCGACGACGCGGAAGTCACGCGGCAGCTCATGGCCTCCCCGGGCTGGAAGGTGGTCTGCGGGGGCACGACCGGGAACATGGTGGCCAGGGTCCTGGGAAAGGAGATCGAGGTCGAACTCGATTTTCCCGACGAGAGAATCCCCCCGACCGGCCGGCTCGAGGGGGTCGACCTCCTCACCGAGGGAACGCTCACCCTTCACCGCTGTCTCGAACTCCTCCGGGCCGGGGTGAGGCCGAGACAGCTCGAGGGACGCCGGGACGGGGCCAGCCGGCTGGCGAGCATGCTGCTGCGGGCCGACCGCCTCGACTTCATCATCGGGCGGGCCATCAACCCGGCTCACCAGAGTCCCGACGTCCCGCCCGACCTGGCCATCAAGCACAAGGTCGTGGAGGACATCGTGGCCGAGCTCGAGGCGCGGGGCAAGAAGGTGTCGGTGAAGTACTACTGACCGACGGGTGCGCGCCGAGGGCCTGGTCGGCCTCTGGGCGGCCGGCCCTAAGTGACCCCTCCACCGTACCTCCGAGCGAGCCGGGCCTCGACCAGGCGCGGGAAGAGACGACCAAGGAAGAGGCCCAGCCTTTCGCTGCGGGAGAGGATGTAGAGGTTGCGCGGGGGCCTGCCGGACCTCATCGCCCGGACCACCTCTTCGGCGACCCGTTCCGGAGAGAGCCTGACGGCGCCGGGGCGCTCCGGGTAGGGTTCGCCGCGGGCCGCGGCGCGGAACCCGGTCTCCACCGAACCGGGCAGGACGGTGAGGACGCCGACCCCGGTGCCCGAGAGCTCGACGCGGAGCGCGTCGGAGAGGGCGACGAGGGCGGCCTTCGTTGCCGTGTAGCCCCCGAGGAAGGGCACTGTCTGCCGGGCGGCCACCGAGGCCATGTTCACCACCAGGCCTTCGCCTTGGTCCACCAGGTGCGGCACCGTCTCCCGGATGAAGTTCAGGGCCCCCGCCACGTTGACCTCCACCACCCGACGGAAGTCCTCCGGGCCGAGCCGGGTGACCGGGCCCCTGAGCCCGACGCCGGCGTTGTTGACGAGGACGTCGACACGGCCGAAGCGGGCGAGGGCCTCGCCCACGGCCCGGGAGGCCGTCGCGGGGTCGGCGACATCGCCGGAGACCAGAGCCGCGCTGTTCCCGAAGCCGGCGGTCTCGGCGAGCTCGGCGAGACCGGTGCGGGACCGGGCCACGAGGACGAGCCGGCACCCCTCCCGGAACAGCCGGCCTGCGAGGGCCCTGCCGATGCCCCGGGAGGCTCCGGTGAGGATGACCACGCGGTCCTGGAGTCTCACGGCGCCTCAGCCTCCTGCTCTCAAGCGCTTGTCCTCCTGGTTATACTACAAAGAACGCCCGAGCGGGGAGTGACCCGATGGCCTACCGAGGAGAAGGAAGGTGGCGGATAGCCCGGGAGAACACCTACACCTGGCCTTCGGTGGTCGTCGGACTCTTCCTCGTCGCTGTCGGGCTCTTCATGGTCGGCCGCTGGGTGGGCTTCGTCCTGGCCGGCAACATGCCCGAGGGCCTCTGGACCGTCGAGAACGACCGTTACCTCGTCTTCCGCATCGGGGCGGAAGGGACCGTCGCCCTTCTGGCCGTCCTGGGCGGGCTCGGGCTCCTGCGGGGGCGTCCCTGGGGGACGGCCACGGCCCTGGTCGCGCTCGGGGGGCTCCTCCACTCGACGGTCGACAGCCTCGGCTTCAGCCTCCTTTCGGTCCCTGAGTCAAGCCCTCTCCTGCTCGGGGTGCTGGGCGGCGTCCTCCTCAGTTTCGTCGGACTGCACTTCGGCCGCCGGTAGACGGCCGGCGCAGAGCCCGGCCCGGCCGGCTCAGCCGGCGGGATTTCCCCTCCCCTCGCTCCGCGGGCCAGGAGGTGAGCTTCGGCGCGGCGAAAGACGGGTGGTGCGCGAAGGAAGTCGTGGGAGAGGGGACCGGTAGTTGCACGAGCTCTGTTCCATGAGGCCCGAGGACGTCCCGGAGGTGCTCGAGCTGTGGCGGTCGACCCCGGGGGTGGGGCTGAGCCGCAGTGACGAGCCCTCCGAACTCGAGCGGTTCTTCGAACGCAACCCCGGCACCTCGTTCGTCCTCAGGGAGAACGGCAAGGTGGTCGGCGCCGTCCTCGGCGGATGGGACGGGCGCCGCGGGTACATCCACCACCTCGCCGTCAGCCCGGAATGCCGGGGAAAGGGCTACGGCCGGCTCCTCGTGGAGAGGGTCCTCCGCGAGTTCAAGAAGATGGGCGTCCTCAAGGTCCACATCTTCGTGTACAGGCAGAACACCGACGCCATCGGTTTCTACCGCCGGCTCGGCTGGTACTGGCGTGACGAACTCGGCATGATGTCGTTGGACCTGGACCGGGAAGAGGGAGAGAGGGAGTAGGCGGGAGGAGGAGAGCCTCGTTGGCGGGACGGAAGGACGGAGGGTCACGTGTGGACGCGACCGGCCCGGCGGGGTTCGACCCGGCGGTCGTCGCGGCGGGAGAGAGGATAGGGGCCAGGGCCCTCGAGCATGTGCGGCATCTGGCCGTGGACATCGGTCCCCGGGGGGCCGCCACCGAGGGAGAACGCCTCGGCTCCGAGTACGCGGAGAGGGAGATGAGGCGGTGGGGTCAGGACACCCGCGTCCAGACCTTCCGCTGCTACTGGACGCTCTCCCTCCCGTGGGGGCTCGTGGGGCTCCTCATGGTGGCCGCAGGGGTCTTGCTATGGGTGTCGCCCCTGGCCGCGGCCGTCGTGGCCGGTCTGAACCTTCTCATCTACCTGCCCCTCGCCTCGGGGCGGGGTGACATCAGCCTGCTGTTCCCGCGGCGGCCGAGCCGCAACGTGTGGACGAAGGTGCCTGCCGCCGGCGGCGGGAGGCCCGGGAGGAGGGTGGTCCTGCTGGCCCATGTGGACACCACCCGCGCCTCCCTGCTCTACGAGCCGAGACAGCTCAGGAGACTGCGGTCGAGCCATATGGTGAACCTCGCCGGTGTCGTCGGGCTCTTCGTCCTCGCCGTGGTCTCCGTCGTCGCCGAGCGCGCGGTCCCCGCGGTTGCCGCCGCTCCCGGCGCCGCCTCGGCCGTCCTCCTCGGCCTGCGCCTGGTCGGGTCGGCTCTGGCCGGCGTGGCGGCCTACGGCCTGGCCCTGCTCGCCCACCGCGAGCTCTTCATGCCCTATGTCGCCGGGGCGAACGACAACGCCTCGGGCGTGGGCCTCACCCTGGCGCTGGGCGAGCACCTGGCCTCCAGCCCGCTTCAGAACACCGAGGTCTGGTGTGTGGTGACAGGGGCGGAGGAGACGGGGTACCCGGCCGGCGCCCGCCGGTTCATCGACGCCCATCTGGACGCCCTCAGAGACGCGGACATCCTCGTGCTCGACAACATCGGGGCCGGCGACCTGCGGCATCTCACGGCGGAGGGCATCATCCTGCCTCTCAGGATGGACCCGGGTCTCCTGGAACTCGCCCGGCGGGTCGGCCGGCGGCACCCGGACTGGAACGTGCGGGATTCGGTCTGCAATCTCGGCTACACCGACGCGACCCCGGCCATCCTGGCCGGCTGCCGGACCCTCGCCCTCTGGGCCGAGGGGCCCGACGGCTTCCTGGTGAACTACCACTGGCCGACGGACACCTTCGAGAACATCGACCCGGAGACCCTCCGCCGGGCCGCCGTGTTCGTCCTCGAGATGCTCCAGGCCATAGACCGCGGGGAGGACCGCACCTGACCTCCCTTTCCTCCTCTCAGGGGCCTCCGCGGACTGTACACAATCCCGCCCGGAGCGAATAGGATTGTGCCGCAGGTCGGCTACCCTGACGGAGAGGAGGAGCACAGCCTTGGGGAACGTGCGCGAACTGGCCCGGGAGATAAGGGCCCGCGAAGAGCCGCTGGTCAAGGAGTACGAGCGTCTGGCCTCCGCCGCGGTCACGGCCACCGAGAAGAAGCTCGCGTCCCTGGTGCTCGGCTACCAGAACTTCCAGCTCAAGAGTCTCGACCTCTTCCAGACAGAGGTCCCCGACAGGTTCCACGCCTTCGGCAGCATCTCGAGTGACAGGGTCAACGTCAGGAGGGGCCCGACGGCGAAGGAGGTCTCCCTCTTCCTGGTCGACCGGGACACGCCCGTCATCGTCAAAGAGATCAAGGGGCTGTGGGTGGAGGTGAGGTTCGCCGACGGGCGTGAAGGCTACGTCTTCAAGGACTACGTCGAGATAGAGAAGGCCGGCGGCTAGGCCCGCCCTTTACATGCGCCGAGGCGGGCGGTATCCTGTCCTTAGCCGTGGGAGTGAAGTGCGGCGGCGGAGAGGAGCGGGCGGCGATATGACCGGACTCGTCCGCTTCAGCGTCTCCATGGACGCAAAGATCGGAAGAGC